>PMVZ01000388.1 GCA_003166375.1 Acidimicrobiaceae bacterium
GATGCCGGCCCGACGTCCGGGCTCGTCCCACCGGCTCGTCGGCGTGGGCGCAGCACTGCTCACGTGCGGTCCCTTCCTGGCGATGCTGCCGTCTGCATCTGCAGGCGCCAGTTCGCGACCTCCGTCGATGGTCGTGGTCACCGGCGCGCCTCGGATCCCGGCCGGCGACGGCTCGTTGGGCTCGGTGGCGGCGGGCTCGACGGAGACCGGCATCGTCGTGCTCCGGCCTTCCGACGAGGCCGGGCTCACGAGCTTCATAACTGCCGTGACGGACAAGAGCTCGCCCCTTTTCCACCGGTACCTCGCGCCTGGGGAGTTCGCCGATCGGTTCGGCCCGGCGCGCTCGACTATCGCGGCGGTCAAAGCCCAGCTGACAGCGGAGGGCCTTCGCGTCACCAACGTATCGAGCGACGGCCTGCTCGTGAGCTTCTCGGGCTCTGCCGCCACGGTGGAGACCGCCTTTCGGACAGGGATCGAGCGCTACCGGCTCCAGGACGGCTGGATCGGCCAGGCGACGACGTCGGCCGTACGTGTGCCCTCGACGATCGCCGGCTCAGTGACCGGAGTCGTCGGGCTCGACGACCTGGTCCACGCCCAGCCGACATTTGTCCGGCCCGGCCCCATTTCGGTGCAGCGGACCTTCCCCTCTGCCAAAGCAGTGAACCTCTCCCACCCGGCAGGTTCGCCGACCGCGTGCAGCCTCGCCCAACAGGACGCGGAGACCTCGGGCGGGCTCACCGACGACCAGATCGCCAACGCCTACGGTGCCTTCGGCCTTTATCGCTCCGGGGATTTCGGCAGCGGCCAGCACGTCGCCGTATACGAGCTGCAGCCCTTTTTGGCGACCGATATCGAGAACTTCGACTCGTGTTACTTCGGAGCGACCGCGGCAGCACAGATGTCCGGTCGCAAGGGCGTGCTCACCGGTAGCCGGCTCTCGGTTATTCCCCTAGACGGCGGTGACACGCCGCCTGGCCCCGGCAGTTCCAACGAGGAGTCAACCCTCGACATCGAGGACGTCTCCGCGCTGGCCCCAGAGGCTGACATCGACGTCTACGAGGCCCCGAACACCACTTCGGGCGGCTTGGACGAGTACTCGCAGATCGTGAACAAGGACGTCGACCAGGTCGTGACATCGAGCTGGAGTGTCTGCGAGCAGCGGGCGCAGGTTAGCGCGCCCGGCCTCCAGCAGTCCGAGAACCTCCTGTTCGAGCAGGCGGCTGCGCAAGGCCAGACGGTCCTCTCAGCCATAGGAGACACCGGTGACGACGGGTGCAACGAGGGTGATGCCGTCGTTCCGCCCTCCGGCCAGAACCTGCTCTCGCTTGGCGATCCCGCCAGCCAGCCTTATGTCCTCTCCGTCGGTGGCACCACGATCGACGACGCCACCCAGCCGGCCTCGGAGCACGTCTGGGACGACGGCGCGCAATGGGGTGCCGGCGGCGGTGGCATCTCAGAGTCCTGGGCGATGCCGAGTTGGCAGCAGGCGGTGGCGAACACGCGCGCCAACCAGATCGATGTAGCGAACGCCCAGGCGTTTGAGTCGCAGACCCAGAGCGCTTCCAAGCCCTTCACGACGCCGACATTCTGTGACGCGACGCTGGGGCTCCCATCGGGGACCCCGTGTCGCGAGACGCCGGACGTCTCCGCGCAGGCCGATGAATTCACCGGCTCGGTGACCATCTACGGCAAGTCGCTGGGCTACGGCAGCCCGGACGGGTGGGCGACGATCGGCGGTACCTCCTCGGCAAGCCCGATCTGGGCGGCGATGCTCGCCCTCGTCAATGCCTCGCCGACCTGCTCGGCCGACAAGGTCAACGGGGTGCAGGACGTGGGCTTTGCCAGCCCGCTCCTTTACGGCATCGCGGCGAACCCGACCGCCTACGGGAGGTCTTTCAACGACATCGTCTCGGGCAACAACGACGACTTCGGCCTCGACAACGGGCTCGTCTTCCCGGCGCGCGCCGGCTATGACATGGCGTCCGGCCTCGGGTCACCGCAGCTGACGACGCCGACCGGGGGAAATGGTCTCGCCTTTTACATGTGTGACTACGCCGGACAGCTCGAGCCACCTACTTTGACCGGGCTCAGCCCGTCGTCGGGATCCACAGCGGGGGGCTACTCGGTGACGATCTCCGGGTCGGGATTCGGCACGGCCGCCAGCCCGAACGTCTCGAGTGTCGAGGTGGGCGCGGCTTACGCCACGAGCGTGAGCGTCACGAGCGCCACGACGCTCACCGCGGTNNAGAACATGGCCCGGTCACCGATCCCGAGCGTGACGAGCGTCGGGCCCTACGCCGGTCTGGAATCGTCGCCGGGGCCGGTCACGGTCCACGGCTCGGGGTTCACCGGCGCTACGAGGGTCAGCTTCGGCGGGGTGGCGGCGCCGAGCTTCGCGATCAAGTCGCCCTACGAGATCACCCTCACGCCACCTGCCTATTCGACCCAGGCGTGCGCACCGCTTCCGACAACGGGTGTGTACGCAGGTGAGAACGCCACCAACGACATGTGCCAGGTGCAGGTCGTGGTCACCAACGCCGAAGGCTCCAGCGCGACGCGCACGATCCTGCCGCCCTACGAGGGCGCGCTGAGAATCGACAGCATGGGTGCGCCGATCGTGCCGGCGGGGTACGAGGTCGTACCACAGCCGACGGAGTTCGATTACGTCCCCGCCCCAAGGATCACCTCGGTCTCGACTGGCACCGTCGCCGACCTCCAGAAGTACTGCGTCTTGCCGGGATCGGCGAAGTGCAACGCAGACCTGCTCGCGAGCGAGTCCGGCGGTCTGCCGGCCAACCTGGTCACGGTCAAGGGGACGGGGATGAACAACCAGACCCTCGACTACGCCACCTTGGGCGCGCCCGCGAACGAGAGCTCCATCGTCTCCCCAGTGGCGGCGACCGGGACATCGTTGGAGCTGGTCGTACCGGCTCTCCTCAAGTCCGACAAGGCTCCGACCGTGGCTCCGTTCACGCGCCCGGTCGGGTTCGCGTCGATCGTCGGCGCGTCCAACGAAAGCAAGGTCGTCTATGCCGGTGTGCCCCAGGTCACAAGTGTCGTGAACCCTCGCACGCACAAGAGCGGCGTCCCCGACTCGGTCGCGTGCGGCAGTTCGCCGCCCAGGTCGGGTTGTGGGACGCCGCTCGACATCAGCGGCAAAGGGCTGCTCCAGACCATCGGGGCCATCGGATTCGTCGACAACCGGACTGGTTTCTCGCTAGGCACGCAGTACAACTTCGCGGTCAAGAGCAACACGAGGATCACCACCGAGTCGGTCGCGCAGAACCCGGCTGTCGCGGACGTCGAGGTTTGCACGGTGACCAATTGCAGCCACGACCCGGAGACCGACGAACTGTTCGTCTATCCACCGGGCAACCCCAGCATCGACACGATGGCCCCCGCCACCGGGCCCGCTCAGGGCGGGAACCAGGTCGTCCTGGACGGGGCGAACCTCGGTTGCATTGTTGCGGTGGCCTTCGGCAAGGTCGTGACCTTCGAGACCACGAACTCGCAGGCATTGCTGGCCTGCGGCACCACCGGTCAAGTGACCGTCACTGCCCCCCCGGGCGTCGCCGGGACCGAAGTACCGGTCGAGGTGGCGACAGTGGAGACCGTCTTCGACCCCGCAGGACGGGCAAGCAATTCCACGACCTACACCTACACGCCGAGCGCGCCCAGCGCTCCGACCGGGGTGAAGGCGACGACGAAGCCCGGCACGGCAACTGTTGAGTGGGGAGGACCGGCAAGTGACGGAGGCAGCGCGGTCACGGCCTACACGGTGACGGCCTTATCGCCAGGCCTGCCGGGCGTCCGCAAGACCGTCAAGTCTGGCGCGAGGAGCACTACCTACGCGGACCTGCAAGCAGGCGCTCCGTGGAGCTTCGCCGTGAGGGCGGTCTCCAAGAAGGGCGCCGGTCTTGCGGGCTTGTCGAGTGCGGTCGTGCCTGCGCTCGGTGACGACGGGTACCTTGTGGAGACCACCGACGGTGCGGTCCTCGGCTTCGGCGACGTCCAGTCCCATGGAGGCATCGCGGGGGAAGGCGCGAAAGCCGTCGGTATCGCGATGACGGCCGATGGGCTCGGGTACTGGGTCGTGACGACCACCGGTTCGGTGACGGCGTTCGGCGATGCGACCTTCTTCGGCCAGGCATCGACGACGAAGGTCTCCGGCATCGCGTCGTTGCCGGGCGGCGACGGCTACTGGGTTGTGACCAGGAGCGGTGTCGTGCATGCATTCGGTCGGGCGACGACGTATCCAGGCAGCCTGCCCGAGGG
>PMVZ01000321.1 GCA_003166375.1 Acidimicrobiaceae bacterium
CCGCCAGCCCGTCGGCGATCGTGTCGCCCACCGCCACGTGCACGATGTGGCCGGCGGCGACCGCGGCGGAGATCCCGCGGGACTCGCTCGACTCGACGCCGGCGAGCCGGACTCCCGGACGCGATCGTGCCCACAGCGCCAGCCCCGCGAGGAGGCCGCCTCCGCCGACAGGCGCGACGACAGTCAGCTCGCCAGGTGCCTGGTTGTCCAGCTCGCGCCCGATCGTCGCCTGCCCGGCGATGACGAACGGGTCGTTGTAGGGAGAGATGAACGAGACCCCCTCGGCTGCTCCAAGTTCCAGCGCGTACTTCTCGGCTGCCTCGTAGTCGGCGCCGTGCTCGACGAGCTCGATCGGGTAGGTCCGGAGCGCCGCGACCTTCGCGGCTGAGGAGTGCTCCGGCACGACAACGGTCGCCTGACGGCCGAGACGGGCCGATGCCCACGCGACGCCGAGGCCGTGGTTGCCTGCACTCGCGGTCACCGCCCGCTGATCTTGTGGCAAGGCGGAAACCCCGGCGAGCCCGCCGCGCACCTTGAACGCGCCTGTGGGCTGAAAGGTCTCGAGCTTGAGCGAGCCGTTCGGCGCGATCGGGCTCGCCACGAGCGGCGTGGGCTCCAAGACCGCGTGCACCGTCTGCCATGCCGATTCGATGTCGTCGAGAGTCGGGGCGCGTACCGAGCGTACTGGCTCGGCACGCTTGTCGTGGGGGGCACCTCTCATTGGCGCGTCAGCGGCTTGTAGGCGATGCGGTGCGGCTGGTCCGCGTCGCTGCCGAGCCGCCGGTGCCGCTCGGCTTCGTAGTCGCTGAAGTTCCCCTCGAACAAACGCACGACGGACTCACCCTCGAACGCGAGCACGTGGGTGGAGATCCTGTCCAGGAACCACCGGTCGTGGCTGATCACGACCGCACACCCGGGAAAACCGAGCAGGGCCTCCTCCAAGGCTCTGAGCGTGTCGACGTCGAGGTCGTTCGTCGGCTCGTCCAACAGCAGCACGTTCCCGCCGCTTTTCAGGACCTTGGCGAGCTGGACCCGGTTGCGCTCGCCACCGGAGAGCTCACCGACCTTCTTCTGCTGGTCGCTGCCCCGGAAGCCGAAGCTCGACACGTATGCACGGGCGTGCAGCTCGCGGTTGCCGACGACGATCCGCTCCACCCCTCCCGTGATCTCGTCGAACACCGTCGCATCCGGGTCCAACGCATCGCGGGACTGCTCGACCCAGGCGAGCTCCACCGTCGAGCCGATCGACAGAGCCCCGGAGTCCGGCTTGTCCTCGCCGACGATCATGCGAAACAGCGTCGTCTTGCCGGCGCCGTTGGGCCCGATCACCCCGACGATGCTGCCCGGGGGGAGGAGGAACGAAAGCTCGTCGATAAGCAAGCGGTCGCCGAACCCCTTCACGAGCCTGTCCGCATCGACGACCCGGTCCCCGAGCCGGGGGCCGGGCGGGATGGTGATCTCGAGCTTGTCGGGACGTCTCTCGGCCGCCTCGGCTTCGGCGACCAGCTCGTTGTACGCGCTGATACGGGCTTTGCCCTTCGCATGGCGGGCCTTCGGCGCCATCCGGATCCACTCGAGCTCGCGGGCCAGCGCGTCGCGCCGGGAGTGATCAGCGTTGTCCTCAGCCGCGAGCCGGCTCTGTCGCTGCTCGAGCCAGGACGTGTAGTTGCCCTGCCAGGGGATCCCCGCTCCCCGGTCGAGCTCCAGGATCCAGCCGGCCACATTGTCGAGGAAGTACCGGTCATGTGTGACGGCGACAACGGTGCCGGGGTACTCCTGCAGCGTTCGCTCGAGCCATGCCACCGACTCGGCGTCGAGGTGGTTGGTGGGCTCGTCCAACAAGAGCAGGTCGGGCCTGGACAACAGCAGGCGGCACAGGGCGACTCGCCGGCACTCTCCTCCCGAGAGCTTCGTGACGTCCATGTCGGGGGGCGGCAATCTCAGCGCGTCCATCGCTATCTCGAAGGTGCGCTCGAGGTCCCATGCGCCGGCCGCGTCGATCTTGTCCTGCAGATCGGCCTGCTCGGCCAGGAGGGCTTCCAGATCGGCGTCCGGATCGCCGAAGGAGGCGCACACCTCGTTGAACCGATCGACGAGGGCCTTCGTCCCGGCGATGCCGTCCGAGACGTTGCCGAGCACGTCCTTGGCCGGATCGAGCTGCGGTTCTTGAGGAAGGAAACCGACAGAAAAGCCCGGGGTCAGCCGCGCCTCGCCGGTGAAGCCGTCGTCCACGCTGGCCATGATCCTCAGCAAAGACGACTTGCCCGAGCCGTTCGCCCCGATGACGCCGATCTTCGCCCCGGGGAAGAACGACAGGTTGATGCCTCGCAGCACCTCACGATCTGGTGGGTAAAAGCGCCGGAGGTTGCGCATCGTGTAGATGAACTGGGCTGGCATGCCCTCCAGTGTGGCCCGAACCGGTGAGTGCCGGCTTAGCGGGCCGGGGCGGCTCGCCCGCGGCCGCGAAGTACCTTGGGCACTTCGGTGTGGATCAGCGCCTGTCGCCCGCTATGAGGACGCGCTCTTGGTCCGGCGGACCGAGGGGGCGGACTTTGTGCCTGCGGCAGAGCGAGCTCGCTTGGCGGGGGCCTCATGGTCGTGGACATGAGCCTCGCCGAGATGCTCCTGTTCGAAATTCTCGTGCGGGGAGTGCGAGTGCCGGAGCGCCACATGATCGTGCTCGTGCTCATGAGAAGAGCTCAGGTGCTCGAAGCCGCCTGACTGATGGCTTCGGTTGTGGGTCACGTGGAAGTGCTCATGGGTGTGCACCAACTTCTCGTGGTCGTGCTCTTGCGCCTCGCTCATGTCCAGTCTCCTGTTCGTAGTGCGGCCCTGAATTCGACGCCTGCAGTAGCCCTTGTGCCCGTGGCGAGCAGCTTCTGAGCTCGCTCGTGACTCCACCTTAGGCGTCGTCGAAGACGGCGGGCCACGCGCTCCCGAGGCGCTCGCGCCCCAGCGTCACTCCGAGTGCAGCAACAGCGCGGTCGGAGTGCGTGCCGCCAGTCGGCCAGGCAGGGCGGCCACCACGTTGGCGAGGACGATGGCGCCGAGGGCGATGAGGCTCACCGAGACCACGGGCACGCTCGGGGCGGGCACCGCGTGGATGCTGCGGGCGAAAAGGTCCCAGAGCCAGCGGCCGAGCGCGATCCCGAACGGCACACCGACGACCGTCCCGATCACGACGGCGATCGTCGACTGCCAGGCCACGGCGGCCGCCAGCTGGGGCCCGGTGAACCCGAGCGTCTTCAACAGGGCGAGATCGCGCCGGCGCCGGCGCACCGAGGCGAGCAAGGTGAGTGCCAGGGCGGCGACGGCGCCGGCGGCAAGGCCCGCCCCCAGAAAGACAGGCGTGCCGCCGAGCGAGCGGTAGTTCACTATCTCGGCCGGGCGGAGCACGCCGGTCACCGTGACACCGAAGTTGGCATTGTTGGTGGTGGCTGTGGCGATCTCGTCGAGCGACCTCAGTTCCACCGAACGGCTGAAGCCGTTGCGAAGGCGCACCAGTATCGCGTTCGGGCCTGGGATCGGGTCGTCGAACGGGTTGCGGTCGACGGCCGGTAGGAGGCCGTAGGAGAGGAGTGCTCCCGTGCCCATCTCCAGGTGTTGGCCGAGGCTGGAACCGATGGTCGGCATGGCGGCGGTGCCTACCACGCGTAGCGGGACGGTCGAGGTGCCGCTGCTCAGTTCCACAATGCCGCCCAGCTGTTTGTGCAGCTGCGCCAGGGTGACGGCGCCGAGCACCACCTGGCCGGTGCCCTCCAGCCCGTGGCCCGAAAGCAGCGGTGGGGCCACGGCGGCGTTCGGGCTCTCGCCGAGCACGGGCACGTTCTGGCCGTCGATCTGCAGGAGCCCGGTGTATGTCCCCGACCATTGAGCTATGTAGCGGTCGTGGTCCAACAGTGTCGTCACCTGCTGTTGGGGAATGTCGCCACCGGAGGCCAGCATGTAGTCCCAGTTCCAACCGTAAAGAGCGGGGTGGGAGACCAGCGAGTCGAGGCTCGCGCCGAAGGTGACCGTGGCGACCAGCACCAACACCGCCATGGCGGCGCCGAGGATGGCGGAGCGGACTGGCACAGAGCTACGGCCGCTGCCCGACTCGAGCGCGAAGCGCACCCCCGTGAGCGCGGGGGCGGGCAGACCCGCAGCCTCCGCGGCGCC
>PMVZ01000258.1:0-508 GCA_003166375.1 Acidimicrobiaceae bacterium
CTCGAATAGCCGGCGTGCAAGCCGTCGGTCGTCCACTGCCAAGTGTCACCGCCGTCCTCGCTCCACCCGAGACCGACCGCCGCGGCGACAGCGACACGTCCACTGTCTCCGGCGACGACTTCGTGGACGTCCGCCTCGGGCGCGATGACGTTCTGCCAGGATTCGCCGCGGTCCTTCGATCGCCACACGCCCCCGACGTGCACACTGGCGAACCAGACATCAGCGCTCGAGACGGCGATCGACCGTAGGTCCGGCACCGGGCCAGCAGGGTTCTCCCACGAGTCCCTGCCGTCGACCGTGTCGAAGGAACCCAGCTCGCCGACAACGCCGTCGGGCGTCACGGTGAGGAGATGAGCTCCTTCCATTCCGACCACGAGGCTGCCACCGGACGAGACCGCCAAGCTCTGGGCGGTCGCCGTCGGCAGGCGCACCAGCGGTGAGACGTCGAACTCCTCCAGCTGGACGATGCGCTCCCGGTCGAGAATGCTCCATACCGGGCGGGGACTGG
>PMVZ01000258.1:516-13217 GCA_003166375.1 Acidimicrobiaceae bacterium
CGCCATCCTTTTGTGACATTCGGCCCTGACGGCCGATGCACCGGAGGCGCAGGATGACCGACGAACGGCCAAACCGGGGACAAGGAGCACTTGACCAGGCGTCATCCAGGAGTGGGGTTTCAAGTCGGCGAACAAGGAGGGTCGATGAAGGCGAAATACATCGTCGTAATAGGACTGGCGGTCTTGGCGGCGGCCTGTTCCAGCCCCAAGCCGGCGGCGGCTCCATCGACTTCAACGTCGACAACCGTCAGTCCGACTTCAACGTCGACGACCGTCAGTCCGACTTCAACGTCGACGACCGTCAGTCCGACTTCAACGTCGACAACTGTCAGTCCGACTTCAACGTCGACGACCGTCAGTCCGACGACGTCAACCACGGCGGTCTCGTCGACAAAGGCGTCCCAGCAGTTCCTGGCGGTCGCCACGGTCGCTAAGGCCGCGTACTTCACGTGGAGGACCGCGATCAAAGGCCTGACCACGGTCGGCCCGGCAATCGGTCCCTGTGACACCTACGCAGGTGAGCTGACGACCTTCGACAACGCGATATCGCGCATCGACGTCACCGGCAAGACGGAAACCGACATTCAGACCTTGGTCGCCGATGACAATGTCGTCATCAAGAACCTGGAAGCTGTGAAAACAGAAACCGTGGCCCAAATCAAGAAGGACAAGGCTCAACTCATAGCCACTGGGGAGACGGCAATAAGCGCTGGCGACGTTGTTCGGAGCGACCTCGGTCTGCCGCCGAGTTGAGCCTGACCGGTCCGGCGCGATCAGGCTGGCCATCGGCAACAGTGGAGCTCCCCTCAGAGCTTGTGTTGCCGCGCGGTTACGTCTTGGTTACGTCCCGGCTTGTTCAATCCGCACGAAGCCAGTAATGTTTTCGCACTGTCTGCGGACAGGTACTGGGGGGTCAAACGGGAGCTCCCCAAGTGCATACCCAAGTGGAGGAGACCACATGAGGCATTTGCTCATCAAGGCTGCTGCTCCGCTCGTGGCCGGAGCACTCGTGCTCGCCGGCCTGAGCGGAGCAGCGTTCGCGAACGCCAAGCACCAGGCCACAGCAACGCCGACATTCGAGATTGCCTACCAGGGACCGCTTTCGGGTGGCAACGCGCAGCTCGGCCTGAACATGGAGTACGCGGTCGAGTACGCCGTCAATGCCGCGAACTCCGGAATGTCGGCGTTCGGCAAGCTTCCCTTCAAGCTTGTGTTCATCCGCAAGGACGACCAGGGATCGGCGACGCTTTCGCCGACCGACGCCCAGGAGCTCGTCTCCAACCCCGAGGTCATAGCCGTCGTCGGCCCCGCCTTCTCGGGTGCCACCAAGGCGGCTGAGCCAACCTTCAGCTCGCACAGCCTTGCGACCGTGAGCCCGTCGGCGACACTGCCGGCGCTGGCCAGCTATGGATGGAAGAACTTCTTCCGAGTCGTCGCGGACGACGGCGTGCAGGGACCGGCTGACGCCAACTGGGTCATCAACACGCTCAAGGACAAGAAGCTGTACGTCGTCAACGACGCCGGCACCTACGGCGTGGGCCTTGCCGACGCCTTTGGGGCCCAGGCGAAGAAGGACGGCGCAAAGGTGACAGCCATCGCGTTCCCGGGCACCACCGAGTGCAGCGACGGGACCGCGAGCCCGACTCAGTACCCGGAGGACGCAGCCACGGTCGTGCAGGCCCATCCGCAGATGCTCTTCTACGGCGGCTACTACTGCGACCTCGGCCTTCTGGTCGGTGCGTTGCACAAGGCGGGCTACAAAGGCAAGATCATGAGTGGCGATGGGAGCGACAGCATCTCGCTCATCACGAGCACCGACCCGCACACAGCCGCCAACGGCGTGTACGCGTCCTGCGCGTGCGCCGTGATCGGCCACAGCGCCGCCGACAAGGCGTTCGCGGCTGGGTTCAAGGCGCTCGCCCACTTCGCTCCGGCCATCTACTCGGCTGAGGCTTTCGACGCAACGAACACGATCATCGACGAGATGAAGATCCTCTCGTCCGGCAAGACCGGCACGATGGCCATAACTCGCGCGGCAATTGTCGCCGGCCTCCACAAGATCACGTACGTCGGCCTCACCAAGACGATTTCCTTCGCGCCCAACGGGAACATCAAGGGCAACGCGATCTACGTGAACCAAGTGCAGAACGGCAACCTGGTCCAGCTCGGGCTCGAGTAGTACCGCTCAGCATCGTGTGAACGAGCCGGGCACTCCGCGACGTCGCGGAGTGCCCGGCCTTTTTTACCTGGCCGTGTCGCCACAACTTAGTAATGTGCTGGCCAAGGCCGAGGGGAGTGAATCGGACGCATGCATTGCCCGGGGTTCCTGGCGAACAACAACATCTGGGTCTCGCTCGTGGTTGGCGGACTCGCCAACGGGTTCCTCTACGCGCTCATAGCGCTCGGCTACACCCTGGTCTACGGCGTGCTCAAGCTCATCAACTTCGCTCACTCCGAGGTCGTGATGGCCGGTGGGTTCGGCGGCCTGTTCACGATGCGGGCGCTGCTCGGCACCTCGACACCGGCGGGATTCTGGGCGATCGGGTTCATGCTCATCGGAATCCTCGCCGGCGCCCTCGCCGGCGGCGCGACCGCCCTCGTGCTCGAGCGGGTGGCGTATCGGCCCTTGCGCAAGCGCAACGCCCCCAGGCTCACCTACCTCATCAGCGCCATCGGCGCCTCCTTCTTCCTCTACAACATCGCGGGCAAGGAGTTCGGCCGCTACACGGAGTTCATCCAGGCACCCGCCGTGGTCAACGGCAACGCCTTCACCCTCTGCGGCGTGGGTGTCCAGTCCGACTGGGTCCTGACCATGGTCGTCGCGGTGGTCCTGCTGGTCGTGCTCGACGCCGTCGTGAGCAGGACCAAGCTCGGTAAGGGCATCCGTGCGGTCGCCCAGGACGCCGAGACCGCGAGCCTCATGGGCGTGCACATCGACCGGACGATCGCACTCACCTTCGTGCTTGGCGGGCTCATGGGTGGCGTCGCAGGATTCCTCTTCGGCCTGCAGTTCGGCGTCATCTACACGATGGGCTTCGTTCCCGGCCTGAAGGCCTTCACCGCCGCGGTCCTCGGTGGCATCGGCAACATCCGGGGAGCCATGATCGGGGGTCTCTTGCTCGGACTGTTCGAGGCCATCCCGTTGCGCTGGATGTCCGCGGAATGGCAGGACGTCGTAGCCTTCGGCGTACTCGTGACGCTCCTTCTCTTCCGCCCGACGGGCATCCTGGGTGAGCGACTGGGGAGGGAGGCATGACTCCGACCGGCTTGGACACCGAGGCACGCCCGGGCCCCGGCCCCGTCGAAGAGGCGCCACGTGCTCAGCTTTCGAAACAACTCGCGCGCCTCGCCACCAGCACGGCTGCGCGGCGGCTCGGCGTTTGCATGGTGACTGCCGTGGTCGTCGCTGTTGTGACCGGACCTCCCGGGACGGTGGATGCACCCACTTCGGGGTTCACCGGCGCCCTGCAGTTCCCGAGGCTGTTCTGGTTCCTCGGCTTCGGTGCTGTCATCTTCGCCGTCCTCTCGATCTGGCAGGCCCTGGGCGGGCCGACGACCTCGGGAGCCAACCGCATCCGCTCCTCGGTCCAGCGCGTGACCGGGCTGCGCAGGACGCGACTCGCCCTCGCCGCGGTGATCCTCGCAGTCGGCTTCATCTGGGTTTCCTTCATCGCACCGAGCGACACCTGGAAGGGCGGCATCTGCGTCCAGGTCGGGGCCGCCCTCGCGGCGATGGAACTGGTCGTCTACCTTCTCCAGTCGCACTCGCTGCGGATCGCGAGATTGGGCGGCTATGTGTTCCTCGCCTTGTACGGGGTGCTCGCCTGGACGCACAACCCCGTCTCGAAGTACCTGAACACGATCGGGGCGGTGCCGCACAGCCGGACCCTGGGCCTCATCCTGCTGTGGCTCGCACTCGGCCTTGGGGTGCTCGAGGGACTGCTCTTCAGCCTCGCCGCTCTCCACAGGCTGGTCCCCCTCCGACGCGACCGTCGGCTCGTCAGGCTCGCGGGCGCAATCCTTGTGGTCTACGGGTGGCTGATGTGGACATCGTGGTCCCTCTGGCGAGCGTCGACACCGCATTCTGTCGCACACTGGTTCGCGTCCATCCACGTCCTGCCACACAGCCACACCGCGGGGTTGGTGGTGATGGCCGTCGGCGCGGTCGTGGTCCTGTACGCCCTCGCGGGGGTGGCGGCCGACCTCGTTCGCGCCCTCAGGGGGTCACCTTCCGAACGGGGCGACCGATTCGAGTTCGTCGGGATCACGAAAAAGGCGAGGTTCGCCTACGGGAAGACGGCGATCACGATCGCGGCTTTGCTCGTGGCGATCCAATGGCCCCTGCACATGAACTCGGGGATCCAGTCGATCCTCACCACCCAGGTTGCGGTCTACGTGCTCTTGTCCATGGGTCTCAACGTCGTCGTCGGCTTCGCCGGCCTGCTCGACCTCGGCTACATCGCCTTCTGGGCGATCGGGTCCTACACAACGGCCTACTTCACCGGCGCGCTGCCCGTGCAACCGCCCTTCATCCTCAATCCCTTCTGGATCATCCCCTTCGCCCTGGTGGCCGCGATGCTCACAGGGGTCCTCCTCGGGACTCCCACGCTTCGCCTCCGTGGGGACTACCTCGCCATCGTGACCTTGGGATTCGGGGAGATCATCGAGATCGTCGCGAACAATCTCGACGGGGTGACCGGCGGACCGGCAGGAACCCCGGGCGTCATCCCGCAGTTCTCGGTCCACCTCCTGGGGGTGAACTATGCCTGGACGGGGACGGTGCTGCCCTACTACTACCTGATCCTCGGTGTAGCGGTCGTGTTCATGGTGGGATTCAGCTTCCTCGAGCAGTCCCGGGTGGGGCGGTCCTGGACGGCGATCCGCGAGGACGAGGTCGCGGCCGACTCCGTGGGCATCAACGCCCTCAAGTACAAAGTCATGGCATTCTCCATCGGGGCCTCGACCTCCGGCTTTGCGGGGGTCTTCTTCGCCAGCCAGATTCAAAGTCTCGTGCCGAACGACTTCATCGTCCAGACCTCGATCCTGGTCCTCGTCTTCGTGATCTTCGGGGGCATGGGCTCTATCGCGGGCGCGGTGATCGGTGCCTCCCTGATCCAGTGGCTCCCCCAGTACCTCCAGGTCCGCTCCTTCCAGGACTACCAGTTCCAGGACGAGTTCATCTACCTCGGCGGCCTGCTCCTGCTCATGATGATCTTCCGGCCTCAGGGCATCATCCCCTCGCGGCGGCGAAGCAGGGAGATCCTGCTCACCGAGGAGGGCGTCGGTCACGCCGAGAGTCCGGGAGGCCCCGTGCGCAGCACGTCGCTCGGAGAGACGCTGCCGTCCTCCTACGGCAAGCTGTCGCTCGACGAGCCGGGCTACATAGGCCCGGAGACGAAATGACCGACGCCACGCCGGAGCCGGCCCCGCAGAACGCGACCGACAGCGTGTTCTCGGTCAAGAACGTGACCCTCAGGTTCGGAGGCGTCACGAGCCTGAGCGACGTCTCGCTCGACCTGCACCGGGGCGAGCTCCTCTCGATCATCGGTCCCAACGGGGCCGGGAAGACATCTCTGTTCAACTGCCTGACCGGCGTCTACACGCCCCAGGAGGGGACGATCGTGTTCACCTCCGAGAGCGGCCACGCCGTCAGCGTGATCGGGCGCAAGCCCTACAAGGTGAACCGGCTCGGTGTGGCAAGGACCTTTCAGACCTCGCGGATGTTCAGTGCGCTGACGACCTTCGAGAACGTGAAGATCGGCGTCGAATCCAAACAGCACACCGGGGCCATCGGTGCCATGCTTCGACTGCCACGGACAAGGCGCGAGGAGCACGAGAGCGACCTCAAGACCCTGGAGCTCTTGAAGTTCGTCGGATTGACTCACCGGGCGAACGAGATCTCGAGCTCGCTCCCCTACGGGGACCGCCGTCGTCTCGAGATCGCGCGGGCCCTCGGCACCAGGCCCGAGGTGCTGCTCTTGGACGAGCCCGCCGCAGGGACAAACCCGGCCGAGAAGGTCGAGCTCGGGGAGCTCATCCGCAAGGTGCGCTCCCAGTTGGGCGTCACCGTGCTCCTTATCGAGCACGACATGAAGCTCGTGATGTCCGTAGCCGAGCGCATCATCGTTCTGAACTTCGGCCAGGTGATCGCGGAAGGTTCTCCGGCGGAGATCCAAAGGGACCCGGTCGTGATCGCCGCCTACCTGGGCACGCCCGACAGCGAAACCGACACCGGGGCGGAGGTGCTCTGATGGCGCTCTTGGAGGTGACAGGCGCGGAGGTCCGCTACGGCACTGTCCCGGCTCTGCACGACTTCACGATCTCTGTCGACAAGGGTGAGATCGTCACTCTGCTCGGCGCGAACGGTGCCGGCAAGACGACGACGCTGCGGATGATCTCGGGACTGCACCACGCGTCTCGGGGCACGGTCCGCTTCGACGGTGCTGACATCTCGCGCCTCGCGGCACACAAGACCGTCGAGCTCGGGATCAGTCACGTGCCTGAAGGGCGGCGGATCTTCCCACAGATGACCGTGATCGAGAATCTTGAGATCGGCGCGTACAACAATCCCCACCACCAGGACGCGAAGATAGACCACGTCTTCGAGCTCTTCCCGATCATCAAGGAAAGGCGCAAGCAGCAGGGCGGCAACCTCTCCGGCGGCGAGCAGCAGATGCTCGCCATCGGTCGCGCCCTCATGGCAGAACCCCGGCTCCTTCTCCTGGACGAACCCTCGATGGGACTGGGCCCGCTGTTCGTCCAGACGATCTTCGAGATCATCAGGACGATCCGGGACCAGGGCGTCACGGTGCTGTTGGTGGAGCAGAACGCGGCCAAGGCGCTCCAGTTGGCCGACCGCGGCTACGTGCTCGAAACGGGGAGGATCGTGCTGCAGGACACAGCCGCAGTCTTGCTGCGCGACGACCGCGTCCGCATGGCCTACCTCGGGGAGGACATCGGCTCGTAGCCCATCCGGGCGCGTCACGCGATGCGCGTCCCGAGAGCCGCCCATGCAGACCGGAGAGGTAGGCGACCAGGCTGGGCTCGTGACGAGATCAGGTCGCACATGACCCTGGTTTGCCAGGATCGGGTTGCCTACAATCTCTGTGGGGGGAGGCGAACTGTTCGGCCACGACACGCTCGTCAGGTGATCGTCCGGTGTCACGTCCACCGACGGGTTTCGAGGGGGAATCTTAGGGTCGGGTCATCTACCCCTGACATGTGATGAAGGACGACTCGCCGCTACTCGGTTCGGGCCGGCGAGACCCTTCCAGAGCTTGGAGAGGAGCACAGGTGAGCGGCGTACGAGTGCTGGTTGGCACACGAAAGGGCGCGTTTGTCCTGACGTCGGATGGCAGGCGCGAGGCTTGGGACATCAATGGCCCATTCTTCGGGGGCTGGGAGATCTACCACGTCAAGGGTTCTCCAGTTGACCCGAACCGGCTCTACGCGTCGCAGTCCACAGGCTGGTTCGGGCAACTGATCCAACGCTCCGACGATGGTGGCAAGACGTGGGAGCCGGTGGGCAACCAGTTCCAGTACGACGGCGTGCCCGGCACGCACCAGTGGTACGACGGCACGCCGCACCCGTGGGAGTTCGCGCGGGTCTGGCATCTTGAACCATCGTTGAGCGATCCGGACACGATCCTTGCCGGCGTTGAGGATGCGGGCATCTTCCGCTCGACCGACGGCGGCAAGAGCTGGCAGGAGCTTCCAGGACTACGCGGCCATGGCACGGGCCAGTCGTGGCAGCCTGGTGCCGGCGGGATGTGCCTGCACACGATCATCGTGGATCCGAGCGACCCTGATCGCGTCTTCGTCGCGATATCGGCCGCTGGCGTGTTCCGAACCGACGACAGCGGCGAGACGTGGTGCCCAAAGAACCGGGGGCTTCGGTCCGGGGCCATCCCGGACGAGGACGCGGAGGTCGGCCATTGCGTTCACCGCCTCGCCATGCACCCGTCGCGTCCAAACGTGCTCTACATGCAAAAGCACTGGGACATCATGCGCACCGACAACGCCGGCGAGTCTTGGGAGGAGGTCAGCGGGAACCTCCCGACCGATTTCGGCTTCGTGATCGACGTCCATGCCCACGAGCCGGAAACCATCTACGTCGTTCCCATCAAGAGCGACTCGGAGCATTTCCCGCCCGACGGGAAGCTGCGTGTCTACCGCAGCCGGACCGGCGGCAACGAATGGGAGGCGCTCACCAACGGCCTTCCGCAGAGGGACTGCTACGTGAACGTGCTCCGCGACGCTATGGCCGTGGACTCGATGGACGACTGTGGCGTGTACTTCGGCACCACTGGGGGTCAGGTCTACGCCTCGGCCAACGCTGGAAACAGCTGGGTGCCTCTGGTCCGGGACCTGCCAGCCGTGCTGTCGGTCGAGGTCCAGACCTTGCCATGATCCGGGTCGTGTTGCCGGCGCACCTGCGGATGCTCGCGCAGGTCGGCCTGGAAGTGGAGCTCGAGGTCACTGGCTCGCCCACGCAAAGATCGTTGTTGGACGCGCTCGAGGCGGCTTATCCGGTGCTTCAGGGCACCATCCGCGACCCTGTTCGCCAGACTCGACGCGCGTTCGTGCGCTTTTTTGCTTGCGAGGACGACCTGTCACACGAGTCCCCGGACGCGCCTCTGCCCGACGCCGTCGTGTCCGGGGTCGAGCCCTTCTTCGTCATCGGTGCGATGGCGGGCGGATGACCCACTCGACCATCCATTGCTGGCAGGCGCTTGGTCAGAATGCTTGGAGCGCGCCGACACGCCCGCCGAGCAACGACGCATGAATCGTCAAGGAGTCAGCCCTTGATTTCTTGCTCGACTCGTCAAAGATGGCGCCCACGAAAGCGGGGCTCGCAGACTCGTGGGCGTAGTCGGCAGTGAAGCTCTTGGCGAGGCGGCCGAAGGTGCCCTTGAAGGTCCCGCCCGAGACCAGGAACAGCTGGAACTCGGTGTTGGCCGCTGGCACGTATCGGCTCGCGAACGCAGGGTCAAGGCTGCCCCCGGCGGTGAACCTTCCCGGTCCGGCACAGCATGGAGAGACCAGCTGGAACTGCCCGAGGCTCTTCGCGCTCGCGATCTGGGGCACGATCGTGCCGTCCGTCTTGTTGGTGAACGCCGCATCTTCTTGAAGAAGGTACAAGGCTCGGGGGCCGATCTTCACAGTCCCGTCGTTGGTCACAGGAGAACCACCGTCGTCGTTGAACGTGCCGCCCGTCACCGTCAGCGCGCCCGCGTGGGTGTTCTGGAGCCCGGCCTGATATTGGACCGTCCACGACGGATCCTGGACCTCGGCCATGATCGTGCCGTTGTTCCGGATCGAGCCGCCGGTGACGATCGCGGGGCCGCCGGTCTTGTTGCCCGAGCCTTGCGCGTCGAGCACGATCGTGCCGTCATTGACGACGGTGCCGGTCACCGCCAGAGTGGTGCCGTTGTAGGCGTCCCCATTGGAGGTGTAGGCCTCGCCCACCACTGTGATCTTCTGGCCTGCAGGGATCGTGCCGGAGATCTTGGCGGCTATCCAGTTGATCAGGAACTGGGCTGCTCCCGACTTGTCGACGAGCGTCGTGCCGTTTTGCAGGACGATCTCGTTGCCTTTGATCGGGCCGCCTGCCTGGGTCCAGGTCACGGTTCCCGCTCCCTGAGCGGCCGTGATCGCCCCGTCGTTGACGAGCTGACCGTCGTTCGTGAAACTTGCCGGCTGTGCGTAGACACCCTGGAGCGCGACGACGCTCAATGAGGCGCCTGTTGCGACTGTGAAAGTGCCGTCGTTGGTGACCGCCGTCGCCTCGAGGAGACCTGATTCGTCGCGCACGCTCGCTCGCGCCTCGTTGGTCAGTGGGGCTTCGAATTGCGTGAAATCCGCGTACTTGTTCTTGGGAGCCTGAGTCTCGGTCTCGATGCTGCCACGGTTGAGAATGGTTGCGCCGAAGACTCCGGCGTAACCACCGGATGGATTGCCCGGCAGCGTCAAACCGCCGTTGGTCGAATCAAGAACGAGGTTGCCGTGAGCACTGATGGTGCTGGCGGCAGCAACGTCCAAGGAAACGGTGTTGACCTGTTCGTTGCTGTTCGACCTGCTGCCCTGCCCGGCGATCAACAGCGTCTGTGTTCCCGTCCCGCTTGCCTCGCCCAATGTGAGCGAATTCACGNNACCGTGATGTAGACGTTGTCGGTGGAGGTCGGGATCCCGTTGGTCCAGTTGGCGGCCAGACCCCAGACGCCACTCACGGCGCTCTTCCAACTGTCGGAGCCTATGGCTGTGCGCGGGCTCGTAGCCGCGTGCGCGCCGGTCGCCGGGACCGCCAGAGCACCGAACAAGACGGCACCAATCAGGAGTGAACGACTGCGAGTCATGGCGAGGCCTTTCGAGGTGCGTAGGTAAGACAGCTCAGCAAGGAGAACGTGACACACAGGAGCGCTCAGTGCCGCCAGGTCGGAGCATCTTATAGCGAACCGTTGTCGCGACCAGCGCGGGCCTGGCACCGAGAGCCGAGGTGCCCCCTCTGCTCCAGTACCTCTCGCCACGGTCGGCGCCATGCAATCGTGCCCGGTAGGACTCGGGCGGGTACGGTGAGGCCGTGACCGATAGTGCTGGTTTCATACCTGGCCTGCCCAAGGTGGAGTTGCACCTGCACATCGAGGGCACGCTCGAACCGGAGCTGAGGTTCGCTCTCGCGGAGCGCAACGGAATCCGGCTTGCCCACCCAGATGTCGCCGAGCTGCGCGCGTCCTACCGCTTCAACGACCTCACTTCCTTCCTGGTCAGCTACTACGAGGCAATGCAGGTGCTCGTGACAGCGGACGACTTCCACGACCTGGNNGCCGAGCTGATCATGTGCTTTCTGCGCGACCACTCGGCCGAGTCCGCGATGGCGACCTTGGTGCAGTCCCTGCCCTACCGGGAGTGGATCGTCGGCGTCGGCTTGGACTCCGACGAGCGGGACAACCCCCCGACCAAGTTCGCCGAGGTGTTCGCCCGCGCCCGGTCGGAGGGCTATCAGATCACGATGCACTGTGACGTGGACCAGAAGAACACGGTCGAGCACATTCGCCAGTGCCTCGAAGTCATCGGAGTGGACCGGATCGACCACGGGGTGAACATCCTCGAGAGTGAGGAGCTCACCAGCGAGCTCGGGCGTCGTGGGCTCGGGCTCACGGTATGTCCGATATCCAACAGGTGGGTGACCGGCGACCTCAAGGCAGCCGAGATCAAACGGCTGCTCGAGCTCGGCATCCGGGTCACCGTGAACTCCGACGATCCGGCGTACTTCGGCGGTTACCTCACCGACAACATCGTCGCCCTGCAGGAGGCCGCAGGTCTCGGGCCGTCCGAGCTCGTGCAGCTGCAACGCAACGCGATCGAGATCTCATGGCTGCCGTCCGGCGCCAAGGATCACCTGCTCGCCGACCTCGAACGCTACGCCGGGATCGGGTAACCGTCGCCCTCGGCGCGGCGCGCTCCTCGACAGCCTGGCGTCACTGACACCTCACGGCCCAGGGCTGGGTACCCTGCGTCTGGTTCAGCTGGTGGCAGGAGTCCGCCACAAGTCGACGCCACTTTCGACAGCGTGCCGGTCGATCTCGGCGAGCTCGTCGGCGGAGAGATCGAGGTGGTCGAGTGCCGCGACGTTCTGCTCCAGCTGGGTGACGCTGCTCGCTCCGATCAACACTGAGGTGACACGCGCGTCGCGCAGGACCCAGGCGATGGCCATCTGGGCCAAGCTCTGTCCGCGTCGTTGCGCGATGGCGTGCAGAGCACGCACGCGGGCCAGGTTCTCGTCGTTGAGCATCTCACGCGACAGCGAACCTTCCCTCGAGGCGCGCGAACCTTCGGGGACGCCGGTGAGGTATCGGTCGGTGAGAAGACCTTGTGCTAGCGGTGAAAAGGCGATGCACCCTACGCCTTCGCTCCCGAGCACGTCGAGAAGGTCCTCTTCGATCCATCGGTTGAGCAGCGAGTAAGAAGGCTGGTGGATGAGAAGCGGGGTGCCGAGCCGGCTGAGGATCGCGATGGCCTCCCGGGTGCGCTGACCGGAGTAAGAGGAGATCCCGACGTAGAGGGCCTTTCCCTGTTGAACCGCCGCGTGGAGCGCACCGACGCTCTCTTCGAGGGGGGTGTCGGGGTCGAAGTGATGGTGGTAGAAGATGTCGACGTAGTCGACGCCCATACGGCCAAGGCTCTGGTCCAAGCTTGCCAGGAGGTACTTGCGCGAGCCGAGATCGCCGTACGGGCCAGGCCACATGTCCCAACCGGCCTTGGTCGAGATGACCAGCTCATCGCGGTGGTCACGGAAGTCGGAGTGGAGGATCCGGCCAAAGTTGGACTCGGCGCTGCCGTACGGCGGCCCGTAGTTATTGGCGAGGTCGAAGTGGGTGATGCCCAGGTCGAAGGCCCTGCGCAGGATCGCGCGCTGAGTGTCGAGCGGGCAGTCGTCGCCGAAGTTCTGCCAGAGCCCGAGCGACACCGCGGGCAGCAGCAGGCCGCTGCGTCCGCAGCGACGGTAGGTCATGGAGTCGTAGCGGTTGTCGACAGCAAGGTAGCGCGTCACGATGGGTCATCTTCCGTTTCTGTCTGGCGACGGCCGGCGGGCGCCGCTCGGTTGGCTAGCCCGAGACGATAGTACTGACACGCTTGGGCCAGCCCACCCCTCGAGAGGTTGCGAGCTGGTTGATGTCCGCGTGCTTGGTGAAACCGCTAGT
>PMVZ01000106.1 GCA_003166375.1 Acidimicrobiaceae bacterium
GCGAACCGTCTCACTGGAGGTTGACACAGAGGGTCGCGACAGACTTCCTCTTCTCCGTAGCTCACTGAGAGCTGTCACCGACGTAACTGACGAAGGCTTTGATCTTCGTGGGTGACACGTTCTCTGGAGCACTGTCACCGACGTCTTGTTTGTAACCGACGATGGGCGTATCGTTTCGAGAATCGAACATATGTTCGATACACGGAAGGAGGCGCGTCGGTGCGTGTAGAGCGTGTCGTCATGCCGACGACGGACGCGGTGTCGTGGACAGTCGTCGACGACGAGGGGTTGCCGCTGGCATCGGCTGAGGCATTCCTCGCTCACCTCACAGCTCTCGAACGTTCACCGGAGACAATCCGTGCCCATGCCGTCAGCCTGAAGCTGTGGTTCGAGTTCCTCGGCCAGACGCAGCTGTCCTGGGACGAGGCGAGCCCCGAGGACCTGTCTCGGTTCGTGGCGGCGCTGCGCTCCCCGGCCGAGAACGTGGTCGTGCTCGATGGCGGGACCGCACGGCGGGCGCCAGCGACCGTGAACAGGTATCTGGCCGGCGTCTTCGCCTTCTACGACCACCAGGCGCGCTGCGGCGTCGAGGTTGCCGAAGGCCTTGTCGTCTGGCGGCGGGTGCAGCGCGGCTCCTATCGGCCCTTCCTGCATCATGTCAGCGCCGGTCGGCCTGTTCCCACCAGGCCGGTCAAGCTACGCGTCCCGCGCCGGCCTCCGCGGGCACTGCAGGCCAAGGAAGTGGCCGTGATCATCGACGCCTGCGATCGGCTACGTGACCGGTTCCTCCTCACGCTCTTGGCCGAGACAGGCTTGCGCGCCGGCCAGGCGCTCGGGCTCCGCCACGCCGATTTCGTCTCCCGTGACAAAGAGCTTCGCATCGTGCCGCGCGACGACAACGCCAACGGCGCCCGCGCCAAGTGTCGCGAGACCGCTGTGATCCCGATCACGGCATCGCTCGTGCGTCTCTACAGCGAGTACATGCACACCGAGTACGGAGATCTTGACTCCGACTACGTGTTCGTCAACCTGTGGTCCGAACCGGTCGGTGCCCCGATGCGCTACGACGCGCTGCGCAAACTGATCGCCCGACTGCGGGCCCGCACGGGGATCGAGTTCACCGCCCACATGTTCCGCCACACCCACGCCACCGACCTACTTCGCGCCGGGGTGCCGATCGAGGTGGTCGCCAAGCTTCTCACCCATCGCTCGGCGGTGACAACGAGCCAGACCTACATCCATCTCACATCCGAAGACCTGCGCGCGGAGCTCGCCCGCGCCGGCTTCGGGCGGATCGAGGCGGCACCGTGAGTACCTCTTCCGCTCAGATCGAGCCGACACCGGTGCTATGCCAGGTAGTACCGGTCACCCGGGCGAGTGAACTGGAGGCGGCTTACGCGGCCGACCGTTGGGAGGCGGCACGTCTCGGTGTGCCCGCCCGCCGTGGCCGTGATCGGGTGAGCTTCGTCCGCATCTCCCAGCCATGGCTGAACCAGGCCGCCAAGCGCTGGGCACGCTGGCGCCTGGCCACGGGCTGCGCGTTCACAACCATCGCCGCGGGAGCACTCGCCCTTAGCCGCTTCTCGAGGTTCCTCGCAGAGGTCTCGTCCGACGCCGACGAGAGCGCGATCGACCGACCGCTGCTCGAGTCCTACCTCGCCTGGCTGGCGGGGTCCGGGCTTGCCTCCAACACCCGCCTGCAGTCCGTGGTCTTCTTGCGGAGCTTTCTCGAGGAAAACCGGCGGTTTCTGTGGCTGGCGGACGTGCCCTCCCGGGCCGCCATCTACCACGACGACATGCCCAGACCCGGCAGGCCGACACCCCGGTTCGTGACCGAGATGGTGATGGCCCAGCTCGAGTCCGAGAGCAACCTTGCCGAGCTCGAGCCCACCACGCGCCATCTCGTGATCATCCTCACCGAGGCCGGGCTGCGTGCCGGAGACGCCTGCACTCTTGCCTTCGACCCGCTCGTGCCCGACAGCGTCGGGTGGCCGTGCTTGCGCTTTTACAACTCCAAGGTGCGACTCGAACAGCTGGTCCCCTTGAGCGCCAAGGGTGTCAGCGCCGTCAAAGCTCAGCAGCAGCTGGTCCACGACATCTGGCCGAAGGGAAGCCCCTGGCTGTTCCCTGACGTCCGCGACAACCCCGACGGGACGCTGCCTTACGACTACCACTCCTTCTGTCGCAGGCTGCGCGCCTGGCAACGACGCATCAACTTGCACGATGAAAAGGGGCGGCCAGTGACGGTGAGCGCCCATCAGCTGCGTCACACCCTCGGGACCCGGCTCATCAATGCCGGCGTGCCTCAGCACGTCGTCCAGCGCGTTCTAGGACACGCCAGCCCTGGCATGACGTCGATCTACGCCCACCTGCACGACACCACGGTCCGTGAGGCCTTCGAGCGCTACCAGCAGACCCGCGTGGACATCACCGGCCGCGTCCTCGACTTCGACCCGGAAGCGCCCACGGCCGACGTGGAGTGGGTCAAACACAATCTCGCCCGCATCCAGGCGAGTCTCCCCAACGGCTACTGCGGCCGCCCGCCCCAGCAGGACTGCCCTCATCCCAATGCCTGCCTGACTTGTCCCGACTTCCAGACCACGATCGAGTTCTTGGACATCCACCGCTCGCAGGCCGAACACAATCGAGCGCTCCTTGCCCGTGCCGAGGCCGAGGGGCGCCAACGCCTGGCGGCCAACCACCGCCAGGTGCAGACGAGCCTCGATCTCATCGTCGCGACTCTCGAGCGCCTGCAAGCCGATGACGATGACGCGCGTTGACAACACCCGACATCTCGTCGAAGCCGCCAAAGTGCGCCATAACAGCGCTCTCACGCGAGCAGCAGAGGCGATCCGGTCCCTCGAACGCGGTCGCAAACCCGTCACCTTCAGCAGCGTCGCTCGGGCAGCCTCAGTGTCGCGGGGCTGGCTGTATCGCAATCCTGAGCTGCGAGAGGCGATAGTCGCACGGCGAGCAGCTCGCCCGTCTTCAAAGAACCGATCGGTGCCTCTCGCCGAGCGAGCTTCGGCGGAGTCGCTCCGGCAACGAGCCGACACACTACGCGAGCGGATCACTCGCTTGGAGGAAGAGAACGCGGAGCTTCGCGAACGAGTGGCCCGCCTATACGGTGAGCGACGGATCGACCAGCTGCTGAGCTCGGTCCCAAGGTCACTCCGCCAGCGTCAGTGACATGTCACCGACACGAGTGTCCTGTTGAACGGCCACTTTCGACCGTCCGCTCCGGGTAACGATCGTTAGGACTCGTACGAGAAAAAGACGCGCGATGACTGCTTCGGTGGGGTAGAGTCGTGAGGTG
>PMVZ01000337.1 GCA_003166375.1 Acidimicrobiaceae bacterium
GAAGCCCACCGGCACGACGAAGAAGTGGTACGCGCAAAGAATGTCCTTCAGCGGAGAGAACGGGGTGAAGCACGGGATCTCGATCGTGAGCTTGTCGATCTTCTTCGCGTTGGCGATGTCGAGGGCCTTCAGCGATATCGCACCGAGCGCCGGGCGCTTGGGGTTCACGATCCGTTGGAAGCTGAACAGCACGTCATCGGCGCTGAGCGTCTTGCCGTTGTGGAACTCGACGTCCGGCTTCACCCGGATCGTCCACTTCATGGCGTGCCTGGCCGGCGTGAGCTCGTCGGCCAGGCTCAGCACGGGGTGGGCATCGAGGTCGAAGTCCACCAAGGGGTTGAACAGGGAGTACACCCGGGCGCCGTCGACGAGGTTCACCCAGTTCTGCGGGTCGAGCGTGTCTCTCCTACTGCCGCCGCTCAAGCCGGCTTGTAGCGTCCCGCCGAGCGTGAGGCTCGGTGTCGTCGTGGTCGTGGTGCTTGGGCTCGTGGTGCTGGCGCTGCACGCGGCCAGCAGGCCTCCCGTGCCGAGGAGAGCCGCGCCTTGTGCGGCGTAGCGGAGCAGGTCCCTCCTGCTCAGTTCGAATTCGCGTTCGGTCATCGGACTGCTCCTCATCCTTGTCTCCTCCAGTCCAAAGGGCCAACGGAGCATGTCGCGCGTGCCGGGCATACCGAAGGCTAGGGACGCAGAAACAAGGCTCCACAGAGCAGGGCCGGTCTCGCGGAGCTCGGTGGAGGTGATGGAGGACGATCGGTTCTCCGGCTGTGTTCCTGCCTCGAGCGCCGACTCCCCGCCCACATCGAGAGGGGAGCCCGCCGTGAGGGCGGGTCATCGGCTACGCCAGCGGCGTCATCACGTGCTTGATCTGGGTGTAGTCCTCGAGGGAGTACATGGACATGTCCTTGCCGTAACCGCTCTGCTTGTAGCCGCCGTGCGGCATCTCCGGGGTGAGCCAGAAGTGGGTGTTGATCCAAACAGCGCCGTACTGCAGCCGGCGGGCGACACGCATCGCGCGAGAGATGTCGCGTGTCCACACCGAGGACGCCAACCCGTAGTCGACGTCGTTGGCCCAGGCCACAGCCTGATCCTCGTCGGAGAATCGCTGCACGGTGACCACCGGCCCGAAGACTTCTCGTTGCACGATCTCGGCCTTCTGGTCGACGTCGGTGACGACGGTCGGCTTGTAGAAGAACCCGGGTCCTGAGATCTCCTCGCCACCCGTGAGGACCTTGGCCCCGGCGTCCTGCGCCCGCTCGACGAAGCCCTTCACGCTTTCGCGCTGACGGGCGGAGACCAGCGGTCCAACCTCGACCTCGGCGTCGGCGATGTCNNGACGCGGTGCAGTCCTGGCCGGTGTTGGCGTAGCCGGCGAACTTCAGGGTCTCGACCAGGGCCTCCACGTCGGCGTCGTCGAAGACCACCACCGGCGCCTTGCCGCCGAGCTCGAGGTGGGCACGCTTGACCGTTTCTGCACAGGCAGCGGCGATGATCTTGCCGGTCGCCGTGTCGCCGGTGACTGACACGAGGCGGACCGCCGGGTGACGCGTAAGAGCGTCGCCGATGACCGCGCCCCTACCGGTCACGACGTTGAAGACTCCTGCGGGAAAGATGTCCGCAGCCAAGTCGGCCACCCGAAGCGTGGTAAGAGGAGTGATCTGCGCCGGCTTGATGATCGAGGTATTGCCGGCCGCCAAGGCAGGGCCGAGCTTCCAGATGGCCATCATCAGCGGGTAGTTCCAGGGGCAGATACCGACGGTGACGCCCAAGGGCTCCCGACGGATCATGCTGGTGAAGCCCCTCTCGTACTCTCCGGTGGACTTGCCTTCCTGGCAGCGGGCGGCACCGGCAAAAAAGCGCAGGCTGTCGGATACGAACGGGATGTCCGCCTTGGAGACCGTAATCGGCTTGCCGACATCGATGGACTCGAGCCGGGCGAGCTCGGCTGCATCGGCGTCGATGGCGTCGGCCAGCTTGAGGAGCATCGTGCTGCGCTCTTTGGGCGGTGTGTCGAACCAGACCTCGTCGTAGGCCTTCTGCGCCGCGTTCACCGCACGCTCGATGTCCTGCTTGCCGGCGACGGCAACCTTGGCGATGGTCTTCCCGGTGGCCGGGTTGATGTCGTCGTCCGTCTCGCCTTGGGCGGGTTCCACCCATTCCCCACCGATGAACAACGGGCGGTACTTCTCCAGGTTCTCCTCCATGGCGCTGCTCTCCTTTCCGCAATCGTGCCCTTGGCCGTCGATGGTCCTGGCGTCCAGCGAGCCGCTGGTGAAGAGCCAGTCGGCGTCCGACCGCCCCGAGTCTCGCTGTGAGTGCTTGGCGATCGTCCGGGTGGCGCTGCCACTGCGCCGCGGGGACGACCATCGGCATGGCCCACCTCAGGATGCACCGTACTTCTGGCGGCGTCGTCCGCCCAGGGCCGAAGGTCCCACCGCATGGGCCGTGCTGGTCGGCGGAGACGTGTTCCGCCCCACGGCGTGACCCAGACTTCGCGGCCTCAGGTCGCGAGCCCGAACGTCTCGCTCAGGTGCTTCTCCTTCACGGTGTAGGAGAAGGTGGCTTTGGAGTAGAGCGGACCGTACTTCTTGGTCTGGGTCACGTCCGACAGGACCACTTTCGCGAGGTACGTGCGGAAGTGGCCCGAGACGCAGTTCGGCTGGCAGTCGTTCTGGTAGAGATCGCCCGTGCCGAGGGCGGTATTGGCTCCCCAGCTCGCCCACTTGACCTTCTTCCAAGAGGCATTGGCGTCTGCACAGCTCATGAGGTAGTTCGCCGGTCTCACTTCCGGGAGACCGAGGCAGGGGAGCACCTTGGGGATGGTCTTCGCGGCTGGGGCCTGGCTCGAGGCGGCCGGGGCCGGACCGCGAGCTGCCGCAGCTCCAACTGTTGGAAGCAACAGCGCGACGGCGATGATGCCGCCGAACATCGAAAGGGAGATACGCCGCAAGGTTCACCTCTGTCTCATCGCTTGAAGGCCGTTCACCGGGACTACGCGATGACAGTAGCGAGCGGCTGGGGCCGGTATGTGTCACATGTCAGTGCTGCGCGCCTATGGCCGAGGCTGTGAATGGGTACCCCGGGCGGTGGCGCGACCGTCTGGGCCGTTCGGGTCCGGTGCAGGGCCTTGAGTCCGTCTCAGCCGAGCCCTTCAGCTACTGGGCACACGAGCGCAAGCACGCGGCCGTGCGGATGTGCGCCCAGAAAGTTCTTGTCTCAGCGCCGCTGCGCCAAGCGCTCAGACGGAGCTGTCGCCAGATCCGTCCGTTTCGCGCTCTCCCCGAGCTTCTGCGCTCGCTGGCGCAAGCGGCAGCGCAGCACCCTCGGGCACGAGCGTCGGTGTCGAGCGGTTGAGCGTCTCGCCCTTGAAGAAGGCCGTCCCTGCGAACCGCCACACCACGGCGCAGACAAGACCGATGAGCGCGCTGATGAGGAAGACCATGAACACCCCGCCGATGTCCCAGTGCGGGGCGAACGGCAACTGCAAGGAGGTGTAGCTCTGATTGCTCGAGAAGAACCAGTCCTGCTCCAAGCTCCAAGCCCCTGCAGCGAAGAGGATCAGTCCGCCAAGGCCTGGCAGGACCCCCTTCATCAGCAGGTCACGCGAGCTTCGCGCAAGGACCTTCCGGTAGTACCACAGGCATGTCCAACCCGTGAGGCCGTAGTAGAAGGCGATCCACACGCCGATGGCCGTGACCGAGTCCGCGATCACGTTCCCACCGGAGAGGTAGTTCATGAGCGAGTACATCACGATCGAGACGCCGCCCATCACCAGGGTCGCGACCGCCGGAGTCAGATACTTCTTGTGTATGGTCCCGAACGCGTCGGGCACCGCCTTGTACACGCTCATGGAGAGGACCGTGCGGGCCGTGGGCAGGATCGTCGTCTGCGTGGACGCGGCGGCCGACGAAAGCACCATGAGCAGCAACAGGTGCGCGAAGACCGAGCCGATCCAGGCCGATCCGAACACGGCAGTCCCCTGCACCGACAGTACGTCGGTCAGGTGCGCTGGGTTCGCCAGGCCTATGCCCGTCGTGCCGACACCGGCGAAGGCCTGCGCCGCGATGGTGACGAGTGCGTACGTCGCCAGCAGCAGCAGCGTGGCGATGATCCCCGCCAGGCCGGGCAGCCGCTTCTTGTCGCTCGTCTCCTCGTTCACCGAGAGCGAGGTGTCCCAGCCCCAGTAGATGAACAGCATCAGGACGAGTCCGTCGACGAGCTTTGTTGGAGAAACGGTCGTCGGGTTGAACCACGACATGCTCGGCACGAGGTGGCCTGCCGGTGCGTGGCCTGTGGCCACCCTGACCAGTGCCACGACCGCGTAGACGGCCAGCATGACGAGCTCGATCGACAAAAGGACCTGCTGGACCCGCGCCGAAACCTCGATGCCCCTGTAACAGACGTAGGTCAGGACGACGATGAAGAGGACGCCCACGAGGAGCACCCAGAAGCTCGTCGGGTTGTCCCCGATGCCATTTCTGTTGAAGAGCAGGAAGCCGTACTGGCCGGCCACCTCGGCAAGGCTCGCCATGACGAGCACGTCGGAGGCGATGATCCCCCAGCCACCCGCCCAGCCCGTCTTGGGGCCAAATGCTCGCGTGGCCCAGGTGAAGGTCGTCCCGCAGTCGGGGTCCGCCTTGTTGAGCTCGCTGTAGCCGATCGAGATCANNGCCGCCAGGCTGTAGGCGGGGGCAGTGGACGCGGTCCCGATGACCACGCTCGAGAGGAGCCCAATTGCCCCCGACTTCAAGCCCTTGTCGACCCCTTCCTCAAATGGTTGCAAGGCGGGGCCGGCGGACATCAGACCGTGCTCTCGTCCACCATGGCGTCGGCCACCTTGACGAAGCCTGCGATGTTGGCACCCAGGACGTAGTCGCCCGGCCTGTTGTACTCCTCGGCTGCGGCACGCACGTTGGTGTGGATCGCATGCATGATCTGGCGCAACTTGTTGTCCACCTGCTCTCTGGTCCACGAGAGGTGCTCTATGTCCTGGGTCATCTCCAGGCCGGAGACCGCCACGCCGCCTGCGTTCGCAGCCTTGCCCGGTCCATAGAGGAGCTTGGCCTCGAGGAACCGGTCGACGCCTTCGGGCGTGGTCGGCATGTTCGCGCCCTCGGCGACGAGCTTGACTCCGTTGGTCACGAGGCTCCGCGCGTCGGCGCCGTTGATCTCGTTCTGGGTCGCGCTCGGGAACGCGCAGTCAGCAGGGATCGCCCAGAGCGGGTTGAACCCTTCGTCCTTCACCGGTGTGAAACTGGCACCAGGGAAGCGCTCGGCGTACTCGCGGATCCGCCCACGGCGAACGTTCTTCAGCTCCATCACGAAGTCCAGCTTCTCGGTGTCGATCCCGTCGGGGTCATGGACGAAACCGTCGGAGTCTGACATCGTGAGGGGCTTCGCGCCCAGTTCGATCAGCTTCTCGACGGTGTACTGAGCGACGTTGCCACTACCCGAGACGAGACACGTCTTGCCCTGGAGGTTCTCCGCTCGCGTGGCAAGCATTTCCTGGGCGAAGTAGACCGCTCCGTAGCCGGTGGCCTCCGGGCGGATCTCCGAGCCTCCCCAGTTGAGACCCTTGCCGGTGAGCACACCGGTGAACTGGTTGGCGATCCGCTTGTACTGCCCGAACAGGAAGCCGATCTCCCGGCCACCGACGCCGATGTCACCGGCCGGCACATCTGTGAACTGGCCGATGTGACGGTAGAGCTCTGTCATGAAGGCCTGGCAGAAACGGCGCACCTCTCCGTCGCTCTTGCCCTTCGGGTCGAAGTCGGCACCGCCCTTGGCCCCGCCCATGGGCAAGGTGGTGAGGGAGTTCTTTATGACCTGCTCGAACGCGAGGAACTTCAGCAGTCCGAGGTAGACCGACGGGTGGAACCTGAGCCCGCCCTTGTAGGGCCCGATGGCGCTGTTCATCTGGACTCGATAGCCGCGGTTGACCTGGATCTCGCCGTTGTCGTCGGTCCAACTCACCCGGAACATGATCACCCGCTCCGGCTCGACGAGCCGCTCGAGGACCTTCATCTCCTGGTACTTGGGGTAACGCTCGACAACGGGCTCGAGCGAGGTCAGTACCTCGCTCACCGCCTGCAGGAACTCCGGCTCACCCGAATTGCGTGCCTCGAGATCGTTCAGGATGCTCTTGACGTTGTTGCTCACTTCAGTTGCCTCCCTGTGCACTCCGTTGTGCACATCTGGCTTCTCATTTGCTCGGCTTTGCCGATCTGCCGCGCTCCTCGCCCTCCGTCGTCGGTCCTCGATCACCACATGACGGTCTTGATCGGGTGCAGTAGATCTTCAACCCGATCGGGCTCTTTAGCGATTGTCTCACCGCCAACTGAGCCTGGATAGGGACTTTCGGCCTATGGAGAAATGTCAAGCTTCCTCTAGACTAAACAGGCGCACGTCTGAAGTTGCATTTCATCGTGCTGCCTCTTGCTGATCTTCGGTCGGATTGCCGAGAAAGGACTTTCTCATGCGAGTTCTCGTGGTAGGAGCCGGTGGAGTCGGGAGCGCCTTTGCCCATATAGCGGCGCGCCGGGGCAACTTCGAGAAGGTCGTGATGGCCGACTACGACAAGGAGCGCGCTGAGAAGGCAGCGTCGGTCTCGGACCGTTTCTCGGGCTTCAAGATCGACGCCTCCGACGAGTCGGCGATCACCGAGCTGATTCGGGCGGAGAACTGCGACATGGTCCTCAACGCCGTCGACCCCCGCTTTGTCATGCCGATTTACCGTGCCGCTCTGGCAGCGGGCGTCAACTACATGGACATGGCCATGTCGCTCTCTCACCCACATGCCGAGGAGCCTTACTCCAAGACAGGAGTGAAGCTCGGAGACGAGCAGTTCGAGCTCGCCCCGAAGTGGGAGGAGCGCGGGCTACTGGCCCTCGCCGGCATGGGGGTCGAGCCGGGCCTGTCTGACGTGTTCGCTCGGCACGCGGTGGACAACCTCTTCAGCTCCGTCGACGAGCTCGGCGTCAGAGACGGTGCCAACCTCGTCATCGACGGCTACGACTTCTGCCCGAGCTTCTCGATCTGGACGACGATCGAGGAATGCCTGAACCCTCCCGTCATTTGGGAGAAGGGGCGTGGATGGTTCACCACCGAGCCGTTCAGCGAGCCGGAGACATTCATCTTCCCCGCCGGCATAGGCCCGGTCGAGTGCGTGAACGTGGAGCATGAGGAGGTTCTCCTCATGCCGCGCTGGCTCGACGCGAAGCGGGTCACGTTCAAGTACGGCCTGGGGGACGACTTCATTGGCGTGCTCAAGACGCTCCACATGCTCGGGCTCGACTCGACGACGAAGGTCTCGGTGGGCGTGGAGAAGGTTTCGCCTCGAGACGTCGTCGCTGCGTGCCTTCCGGACCCGGCCCTGATCGGACACCTCATGCACGGAGTCACCTGCGCCGGAACCTGGGCGACGGGCATTGGCAAGGACGGCTCACCGCGGGAGGTCTACCTGTACCACGCAGTCGACAACGACTGGTGCATGTCGGTGGACGACTCGCAGGCTGTTGTCTGGCAGACTGCGATCAACCCGATAGTGGCAATAGAGCTCCTCGACTCGGGAGCCTGGTCAGGTGTCGGGTTGCTCGGTCCGGAAGCGCTCGCGTCCGAGCCGTTCCTGGAGCTGTTGAACGACAGCGGCGCTCCGTGGGGCCTCGACGAGAGAACGCCGACGGCGGCTTTGCAGTAGCCCGAGGGCGTCATATCCGAGGAGCGTTTTGCCCGGCGTTGAGGCCCTGGATGTCTTGGAGATCGGCTGACATGGCCTGATACCCCAGACGTCGTCTCGCCCGCGGGCCATGGACAGCTTGTGCGTCTATGCGGGCGCCGCGCGCTCTGGGGATGGTCGGTGTGGAGGGGTCGTGACAGCCTTACAAGCCTGATGTATTCCAGGGCGCGCCACCGCCCAAGAGGGAAGAGATCACTTCGTAGCTTCGGGGCCGCTTTTGGGGCTCGAGCTTGCAATGACGGGTGCTGAGCCGCCGAACTCCGGTCGAAGATGGGCCTTTGGCCCTATCGCCCGCCGAGCCTCGAGCCTATGCTTGCATGATGAAGCGGATTTCTGCCTATTCTCGGCCTGAGTCCATCGGTGAGGCGTTCGCATGCCTCGACGGGCCCGGGGCGGTTCTCATCGGCGGTGGGACAAAGCTGAACGGCCGGACGTCATCCGAGCCCATGTCGGTGGTGGACTTGCAGGTTGCCGGCCTCGACGGGATCGAGCGGCTCGACGCTGGGACGCTACGTATTGGCGCGACCACGACGTTGCAACAGCTCGTCGACAGTGAAGACGTCCCAGCGGTCGTTCGCGAGGCGGCCCGGCGGGAGCTACCGAGCACGCTGAGGGCTCAGTCCACGCTCGGCGGGGCGGTCGTCAGCGCCGACAGGGAGAGTGAGCTCCTCGCGGCTTTGCTGGTCCATGATGCGGTCGTGTTCGTCGCGCGCCCTGGGGGAACCGACAAGATGGGGCTGGAGGCTCTGCTCGCGCATCTCCCGCTCGCGTCGCACGACATTGTGACGGCTGTTGCCATCGACACCGCGGGCACGGCGTCGGTCGCGCGTGTGGCGCGCACGCAGGCTGACAAGCCCATCGTGGTGGCGGCGGTTCGTGTGGGGGCCGACGGGCGCAGACGGCTTGCCCTCGCCGGGGTGGCGTCGGCTCCGGTGCTGGTGGAAGAGGAGGACGAGCTCGATCCGCCTGGCGACTTCCGCGGGTCTGGCGAGTACCGCCGCGCGATGGCCGCCGTGCTCATTTCTCGTGCGATCGAGGGGGTGTCCTGATGGAGTTGACCATCAAACTGAACGGTGTCACACATAGCCTCACCTGTGACGCAGGTGACTCGCTACTTGACGTGCTGCGCCGGGAGGGGTGCTTCAGCGTCCGCTACGGGTCGGAGACCGGTGAGACCGGCGCAGCAGCGGTCCTGCTCGACGGCCGGCTGATCTCGGCCGATGTGCTCCTTGCCGCCCAGGCCGACGGGCACGTGGTCACTACGGTCGAGTCGCTGAACGTGGCCACAGGGGAGATGGACCCGATCCAAGAGGCGTTCGTCGAGACGGGGGCGCTCCAGTCCGGGTACTCGGCCGGGGCGATGGTTCTGGCGACCAAGGCCCTCCTCGAACGTGGCCCTGATCCCACCGATGACCAGATCCGCGACGCGCTGTCGGGGATCCTCGACCGCGAGACCGGCTACACCAAGGTGATCGAAGCAGTCCGCCGCGCCGCGGCGGTGCTCCGAGGCGAGAAGCCGGACCCGATGGAGCCCCTCGTCGTCGAATCCCTGTCGGGAAATCTGGAGCTGGCAGAGACGCTGCCTCCGCTCGGGCTGGACGTCTCGCCTGCTGTGCCGCGTCTTGTGACGTCCCCCGATGTTCCGGAGACCGCTGTGGTCGGAAAGCCTGAGCACAAGGTGGAAGCTCTGCGTCTCGTCAAGGGCAACGCAGCCTTTGCCGACGACATCGAGCTTCGCGGGATGCTGCATGCGAAGGTCCTGCGGAGCCCGCATGCTCATGCTCGCATCGTCGCGATCGACGACTCGCAGGCAAGGGCGTTGCCCGGTGTGCACGCCGTGGTGCACCACGCCAACACGCCGCGGGTGAAGTACGCCTCGGGCGGCCAGAGCTGGCCCAACCCGCGTCCGCACGACGAGGTGAGCTTCGACGACAAGGTGCGTTACGTCGGTGATCGGGTCGCAGCCGTCGCCGCGGAGTCGCCGGAGATCGCCGAGGAGGCGTGCCGCCTGATCAAGGTCAGCTACGCGGTTCTTCCGGCGGTCTTGGATGCCAAGTCGGCCTTGGCCGAGGGCGCGCCGGTTATCCATGACGAATCTGACACGGTGGGGATCTTCGACGCTGCGCACAACATCAGCCACCACATCGAGGGCCAGACCGTCAGCGATGTGGAGATGGACGCCGCCTTCGCCCGGGCCGACCACGTCTTCGAGACGACCTTCGAGGTCCAGCAGATGCAGCACACCCCGATCGAGCCGCACGCCACGATCGGCTGGCTCGACGAGGACGAGCGGCTCGTGCTGCGGTCGTCCACGCAGGTGCCCTTCCACATCCGCCGCATGCTCGCGCCGCTGCTCGGGCTCCCGGTCAAGGCCATTCGCATCATCAAGCCGCGCATGGGCGGCGGTTTCGGCTCGAAGCAGGAGATGGTCATCGAGGACATCGTCGGTCACCTCGTGCTTGCTACCCGCCGGCCTGTCCGGCTCGTTCTCAACCGGGAAGAGGAGTTCATCTCTACGCGGACCCGACACTCCCAGACGCTCACATACCGCACTGGGGTCACGAGCGATGGTCACCTCGTGGCACAGGACCTGCGCGTGTTGTCGAGCACCGGCGCCTACGGCACACACGGTTTCACTGTGAACTCGCTCACGGGTGCGCGCGGCCTCTCGCTCTACAACTGCCCGGCCAAGCGGTTCAGCTGCGACGTCGCCTATACGAACCGCCCTGTGGCGGGCGCCTTCCGCGGCTATGGGGCACCGCAGGCGTTCTTCGGGCTCGAGTCGCAGATGGAGGACATCTCCCGAGCCTTGCACCTTGATCCCGTCGCGTTCCGGCGCATGAACTGGGTGCAGTCCGGCGACGCACTCGACATATTGCCGCGCCTCGGCGAACGGGGGGGCGTGGTGGAGGAGATCGCACCGGAAGACCTGCCGCATGTGACGACCTGCGGCCTCGAGGAGTGCGTAGCGCAGGGCCTCCGTGCGATCGGCTGGCACCGCCGGGAGGACCCTCTTTGGAAGCAGCCACCCGACCGGCCGCACATCCGCCGCGGGATCGGGCTCGCACTGTGCATGCAGGGATCAGGCATCCCGTTTGTGGACATGGGGGCGTGCTCGATCAAGATCAACGACGACGGGTCGTTCAATCTCCTCGTCGGTGCTGCCGACCTCGGTACCGGGGCAGACACGGTGTTCGCCCAGATCGCGGCCGACGTGCTCGGGGTCGCGACTGACGACATCTTGGTGTACTCGGGCGACACCGACTTCACGCCGTTCGATGTCGGCGCGTACGCCTCGAGTACCACCTACATCTCCGGCATGGCGGTGAAGAAGGCCGCCGAAGCCGCGCGGGTACGGATAGTGGAGCGAGCGGCCCGGCTGTTGCGTGTCGACGCCGACGAGATCGTGCTGCGCGACCGCCGTGCCTGGGCGCTCGACGGGCAATCCATTTCGATGGGGGACATTGCCCTGAACGCGCTGCACACCGAGGACCAGGAGCAGATCATGGGGACGGCGTCCCACTGGTCGACCGAGTCACCGGCTCCGTTCGCTGCGCAGCTCGCCGAGATCGAGGTTGACGTCGACACTGGCCAGATAACGGTCAACAAGCTCGTGATGGCTGTGGACTGCGGTGTGGCGATCAACCCCGTGACAGCGAGCGGCCAGGTGGAGGGCGGCATGGTGCAGGCGCTCGGCTACGCGCTCAGCGAAGAGACGCTCCTCGATGATCTCGGCCGCCCGCTGAATGCGCGCTTTGGGCCGTACTGGATCTTCCGGTCCGACGACACGCCGACCATGGAGGTCTTCCTCGTGCAGACGATGGAGGCTTCTGGCCCCTTCGGGGCAAAGTCCATCGCCGAGATCGTCATCGATGCCGTCGCTCCTGCGGTACGCAACGCCGTTCTCGACGCGACCGGTGTGACCATCGACGCGATCCCCTTCACGCCCGAGCGTGTCTGGCGTGCCTTGCATCCCCAGCCGACAGTTGATCTGTAGCGCCTGGGGAAACCTGAGATCGAACGCCTGTCAAGTGTTCCATCTGGATCAGAGAGGCGAGAAACACGAGCCGTGACGGCTCACAGCCGTTCAGGAAGGTGCTGCAGCTTGTCAGCTAGAGACTCGCAGCGCTGTACGACGAAGCTCTGAGTCGAACCCCCGCACAGGGTCAGCTCGAGCGAGCCGGCAACCGGGGCCGTTGAGATCGGCAAGAGCCGGATATGAGTCATCTTGGCCCAAGTGATCTTGAGAGCGGGGGCCTCTGTCGCGCGCCGGGGCGTAAAGGAGAGTCCCTGCCCGTCCAGCACGAGCTCCCCTGCCACATGGCGGCTCCCCCGGGTTCCCGGAAGACTCTCGGCCCGTGCCGGACCCGCATAGATAGCGTCACCCGAGAGGCTCCTGAGCCGGCTCTGTTCGAGTCGGCGCCACCTTCGCTTGATCAATGGCACTTGTATCGCCGCCAACGCGGTCATGACGGCGAGGAAGAGTGTCGCTGCGATGACCATCTTTGACGAGTGGTTCAGTCCGACGGCCATTATGAAGCCCAGCGCGGCCACCGCCAGGACACGAGTGATGACGAATTGCCAAAGGCCCTTGGGCCGCACAATTTCGCAAGTGGGGAGCCGCAACTCGGATGGCTCTCTCGACACGAAGCGCAGGCTAGCTGTGACTGTCGCCGCAAGCGCATCGTGAGACCATTTGCCTTCATGCGCCGCGAGGACTCAAGAAGCCCCCGGAAGGCTCCTGGGCTCGATTCGCTCCTCCATCGCCTGGTCTCCCTCTCGGTGAACCAGGTAGGCCCCTTTTCCCCTGATCTCGGTCACTGCCTCGACGAAGTCGGTGCCTCGGTAGAGGAGACCGACCCCGTCGTCAGAGGCGTACCCGTCGGGCAGCACGCCATCGGCGACGAGTCGCTGGAACAGGGGACGGCGCTGGGGCTCAGAGTCGTAGTGGACTCCATTGGAGTAGGGCAGGATGCCGAGGCCGTTGGTCACGGGGCGCAGGTCTGGCCCGAAGGAGTCGGTCGTGCCCCCGACGTGCCAGCACACTGAGCCGGCGGACACTCCGGCGAGCACGACGCCTGCTCGCCAAACCTCGGCAAGTGTCCGGTCGAGACCATGAAGCCGCCAGATCGCGAGCAGGTTCGCGACGCTGCCACCGCCAACCCAGATCACGTCTTGGTCGAGCAGGAAGCCTTCTACGTCTTCGACGCTCGGCATAGGGAACAGGTTCAGGTTCACTACGTCGATCCCGGCCGCGTGCCCGGCCTCGTCCCACAATCCGTTCCACCAGCGCTGGTCGCCACCGGCGGTTCCCACGTGGCACAAACGGGGACGCCGGGCATCCACCCCGGCAAGCTCGATGGCGTGAAGGACCAACGGAGCGAACGCGAATTCGGTACGAGACCCTCGCTTGATTCCTCCAGAGGTTGCAAGGATCGTCGGCAGATGAGCTGGCATGCCGTGAGCCCTCAGCTTCGTCCCGATCGGACCGGAGTCTCTGGTGCTGATTCCCGACGCCGGTCCTGACGGTGTTGAGCACTCCGGTTCGGCAGCACGACGAGCACCACGAGTCCTGCGGTGCCGACCACGACCGCTCCGACGCTGACGGCGAGATCCAAGCCACTCACGAACGACCGCCGCGCGAAGTTGGCAAGCTCGGGGCCGAGCACGCCGCCGATCTTCTGGCTGACGGCGAGAGCACCGCCGAGCGAGCCGGTGATCAGGTGCAGGATCGACGCCGGCATCTTGTAGTGGGCGAGCACGGGAGCCAGCCGGTTCTGGTAGCGGGTGTTGAGAAGGCTTCCGAGAACACCGACTCCGAGCGCGCCACCGGTTTGCAACGCGGCGCCGTTGGTGGCCGCGCCCACTCCGGCTTGGTCGACAGGCAAGGATCCCATCACTGATTCGGTGCTGGGGGCGAAGGCGAGGCCCGTGCCGAGGCCAATCAGCAAGAACGCGGGAAGCACGTCCATATAAGTGTCGTGGACGGTGACTCGGGTCAAGAGCCCGAAGCCCAAGGCGACGATAGCCATTCCTGCGAAGACAACAGGCTTGGTCCCGACTAGGCGGTCCACCACGCTCGAGAGAGGAGCAACGACTAGCAGCACGGCGGCGATCGGTGCGATCCGCAGGCCGGTCTCAAAGGCTGTGTAGCCAAGGGAGAACTGCAGGTACTGAGTGAGGAGGAAGAGCCCGCCCATCAATGCGAACATGACGAGCCCCATGGCTCCCACAGCGGCCGAGAACCGCCGCGACTTGAAGAAGGAGACCTCGAGCATCGGGTGGGACGAGTGCCGTTCCCAGACTATGAACAGGGTCAGCACCGCCAGCGCGGCGGCGATGGCGCCGAGGATGAGCGGGGAGGTCCAGGAGCGATTCGGTGCTTCGATGATCCCCCACAGCAGCAGTCCCATGCCCACGATGGACAGGCCGGCACCGATCGGGTCGGAACGCTTGGTATTCGAGTTCTTCGAGTTGGGCACGAGCCAGACCGCTGCGAACAGCCCGATCAGCGCGATGGGCACGTTGACGAGGAACACCGAGCCCCACCAGAAGTGAGCGAGCAGCCAGCCGCCGGCCACAGGACCAACAGCTACACCAAGCCCCGTGGTACCCGACCAGATTCCGATGGCGCGGGCTCGCTCACGGGCTTCGGTGAAGGTACTGGTTAGGATCGACAGGGTCGAGGGCATTATCGCCGCTCCTCCGATGCCCATGAAGGCTCGCGCCGCGATCAGCCGATCGGCCGTTCCCGAGAAAGCGGACACCGCTGAGCCAGCTGAGAAAATTGCCAGTCCGGTCATGAAGACCCACTTGCGTCCCAGGCGGTCGCCGAGGCTGCCGGCGACAAGAAGCAACCCGGCGAAGACGATCGCGTAGGAGTCGACGATCCATTGCAGCGAGCTCGACGAGGCGTGCAGGGTGCGCACGATCACCGGCAGCGCCACGTTCAAGATCGTGTTGTCGAGGCTCACGATGAGGAGGCTCACGCACAGCACGGTTAGAATGAGCCGACGGTCCCGGATGGGTCGGATCGCTGAGTGTTCGGACGTCTCGGAGCGTGCCGCCGGGTCTGCGGAACCCGGTCGTGAGGTACCGACAGGCTCGGGGCCGGAGACGGAGGTGCTCATCGAGAGTCGGATGGTCCTTGCCGAAGGGAGGTCCGCGGGGCACACCTCCGTTTCCTTGTTCCCTCGTCACGGCGGTCGATGGCTTCGGCTGTCTGTCGCCGACCGGTCGCTCCCAACGCAGTGTGCGTGCTTGTCACTGTCGTCCTTGATTGCGGGCTGTCTGCTACGGGCAATGTGCCGGCGCCGCGCCGCGGACCCGGCACAACAATCTCCACTCTAACCAGCAGTACCTGGGTTCTCCCAGCGTGCAAGCAGGTCGATTGTGGACGGACCATGGCCGGCCGTGGGCCTCTCTCAGCGATTGCCGAGGCGCAACTCAGGAAATCCTCAGGTGTGCTCGGTCTACTGAATGTGGGTAGTTGTATGCGCGCTACCGTCCCCGAGGAGGAGAGGGCGATGAACGAGGACCGCGAGAGCGTCGAACCCACCGGAGAGAGGGTCGATGGGCCGGCATCAGGGGAAGCTGTCAGTGGAGGACCGCCCGAGTTTCCGGCCATGCCCATCAGGACAGACGCCGGAGCCGGCGGCTGGATGTGGGTGCCTCCTCCACCTCCACCCGGCGCGCCCGGAGGAATGGGCGATGGGGCCAAATGGGTTGGCCCCCCGGGAGCGTACTGGGGTGTGTCGCCCACACCGCAGCCACACCGGCGTCGGGTTGCGACCATATTGCTGGTCGTGGGGCTGCTTCTGATCGGCATGGCGGCGGGATTCGGCATCGGTCACGTTGCCTGGAAGTCGAGGTCCACCTCGCTGCCATCGGCAAGCTCGCCCTCCTCGGGCTCGCCGAGCTTCCCGTTCGGCTCGGGCACACTGCCGTTCGGCTCGGGCACACTGCCGTTCGGCTCGGGAACCTCGC
>PMVZ01000309.1:0-3095 GCA_003166375.1 Acidimicrobiaceae bacterium
CGGTCCCGATGGCGTCGCGGATGGCCTCGAACTGCCCGGCACGAACCTTCGCCAGATCCTGGCGCTCCGGCAGCCGAGCGGCCTGGCCGTACAGGTAGACCGGGATGTGCAGCTCGTCCCACACCCGGACGCCGAGCGCGACGGCGAGATCCACCGCCTGCTCGGTGCTGGCGTCGCCGAGCGGCACGAAGGGGACCACGTCGGTGGCACCCATTCGCGGATGCTCGCCCTGGTGGCTGGTCAAGTCGATGAGCGTCGTCGCCACACGCATCATTCGCAGTACCGCGTCCACGAGCGCCGGCCCCTCGCCGGCAAGCGTGACCACGCAGCGGTTGTGGTCGGCGTTCTGCTCGACGTCGAGCAGTGCCACCCCTGGTCTGTCCTTTATCTCGGCCACGATGCGGGCGATCTTCGTCTGGTCCCGGCCCTCTGAGAAGTTGGGGACGCACTCAAACCAGTTCACGCGAAACCTCCAGAATGTGCCGCTACCGCGAGATCCCATCTTGGCATGACCGGGAGAGACAGCGTTGTGGCGATTCTCGTCGTCGTGGGAAGTCCAGGCTCTGATCATCTATCTCCACCACACTCATCCGCGCAGGCCCTTCTTCAATGACCGCCAGCGCTGGAACGCCACGGTTGCGCAAGTGGCGTGCAGCACCGTGGTCCGAGGCGGCCCGATCTACGAAGCCTTGACCCACAACATCTCGGTGCACACTCCACATCACATCGACACGCGCATCCCCTTTTGTCGTTTGAAGGAGGCGTACGCCGACCTCAAGGCGGCGGGCTTTGGCGCCGACATCGTCGAGTACCGGCTCAGCTGGTCCACCGTCCACGAGGTCTTCAAGACCTGCAAGCTGCTCGACTTCGACACCCAGACCTGGTACCGGTTCTCCGATCTTGACCGGATCCTCGCAGCCTCAAAGAGCGCGGCGGGCTGACCGGTCCGCGCGGTCGAGCTGGACTGCCGAGGGACCCGACTTCGTCACGGCTCGACCCGGCGCCGTGCCCGACCGGCGCTTTCTGCGGCTTCCTCGACCAGCTTGGCCACCCGGTTCCTCCGGTCGTCGTCCTGCAGCCCTTTGAGGTTGATCAGCACGAGAGCGGCGGCCGCCCTCGCACCGGACTCTGCCAGCAACGCCGCGGTGACGGCATCACCGAGCAGATTGGGGTTCCCGCACTCGGCGATCCGGGCGGCCAGGCCGGCCACACTGGCACCTGTCTCCACGACCTCCAGGGGGACGTCGGTCGCCCCGAGCAGCGCCGCGGCGATCTGACGCCAGCGATCTTCCGGGTCCGGATCGCAAGGCGCGTGCAACGCCGACATGAAGCGCCTGTAGGCGTCGGCATCGGCCTGGCAGAGCGCGGCAGCACGATCGCGAAGCCGTTCGGCAGCTACCGCGAGATCCGGCGCGTCGGGCAACTGCCCCGTGGACAGACGCGCCGCCATCACGCAGAGCCCCGCGGCCAAACCGACCGCTATGGCTGCGGCCGAGCCGCCGCCAGGCGCCGCCTCGGCCGCGGAAACAAGCTCGAGAAAGCTCCCGAGCGCTATCTCGAGATACGGCGGTTCGTCAGCTGAGCCCGACAATCTCGCCGTTCTCGTCGATGTCGATGATCTCCGCAGCCGGGTGCGTCGACAGTCCCGGCATCGTGCTCATGTCGCCGCAGATGAGGTACACGAAACCCGCTCCGACCGAGGCGCGCGCTTCTCGCACCGGCATGCGCCACCCCACCGGGGCGCCCTTCAACGAGGGGTCCGACGAAAGGGACAGGTGCGTCTTGGCGATGATCACCGGGAGGTTCCCATAGCCGTTCTTCTCGTAGGCGTCGATCTGACGATTCGCGGCCGGCAGGTAGTCGATGCCAGCCGCGCCGTAGACCTTCGTGGCCACCGTCTCGATCTTCTCGCGCAACGGCGCCTCGCTCGGGTACAGCACGTGAAAGTCGGTCGGCTCTTCGCAGGCATCGACCACAGCTTGCGCGAGCTCGGTAGCTCCCTTGCCACCTTCGGCGAAATTGGTGCACACCGCCGCACGAACTCCCATCGAGGCCGCGATCTCCCGGATCGCCTCGTGCTCGGAAGGGAAGTCCCCGGGGAATGCGTTGATCGCGACGACAGGGGACACGCCGAAGATCTGGATGTTCTCGATCTGCTTGCGCAGGTTCGCCCCGCCGAGACGGACCTCCTCCGGGTTCTCCTCGAGGATGGCAGGGGGCAATGGCCGCCCGGCCGCGACCTTGTGCCTGCCTGAATGGACCTTCAGCGCCCGCACGGTGGCGACGACCACGGCGGCGTCAGGCGTCAAGCCCGAGGCGCGGCACTTGATGTCGAAGAAGCGCTCGGCTCCCATATCAGCGCCGAAGCCTGCCTCGGTGAGGAGGAAGTCGCCGGTGTGGATCCCGATGAGGTCACCGACGATCGAGGAGTTACCGTGCGCGATGTTGCCGAACGGTCCGGCGTGAACGATCACCGGCGTGTTCTCGATCGTCTGGAGCAGGTTCGGCTTGATGGCCTCGCGCATGATCACGGTCATGGCCCCGGCACCCTTCAGATCCTCCGAGGTCACCGGCTCGCCGTCGTCGGTGTAACCCACGACGATCCTTCCCAAGCGAGCTCGCATGTCCTTCAGCGACGTCGACAGCGCGAGGATGGCCATCACCTCCGACGCGGCGGTTATGTCGAAGCCGGTCTGGCGGGGGATCCCGTCCGATTTGGTCCCGAGCCCTATCACGATGTTGCGAAGCGCGCGATCGTTCACGTCGAGCACCCGCCTCCAGGTGATGTTGTGCAGGTCGATCTTGAGCTCGTTGCCCTTTTGCAGGTGGTTGTCGACCATCGCCGAGAGCATGTTGTGCGCGGCTGTCACTGCGTGCATGTCGCCGGTCAGGTGGAGGTTGAAGGACTCCATCGGGACGGCTTGGCTGTAGCCGCCTCCGGCCGCGCCACCCTTGATGCCGAACGTCGGGCCCATCGAGGGTTGCCGGATCGAGATCGTGGCGCTCTTGCCGATGTGGTGCATGGCTTGACCAAGTCCCACGATCGTCGTCGTCTTCCCCTCGCCGAGCGGCGTCGGCGTGATCGCGGAGACGAC
>PMVZ01000309.1:3130-5563 GCA_003166375.1 Acidimicrobiaceae bacterium
GCGTCAGAAAGAGCGGCAAGTCGATATCGCCCCGACGGTCGGCCGCTCTTGAACAGGTACGGACAGGCGCCTGCGAGGTCGTCTCGGACGACATCGGTTTCACTCTAGCGTCAAGGATCTGAACGCCCAAAACCCGTTCGCGTTCATGCGGGACGACCCCGGGGGCCGTCGAGCCGGCGGTGACCGGCGTCATGACGAACACGTCTTGCCCGACAGGGCAGAATGATGCTGTGCTTCAGTAACGCGCGGTGATTCGGAGAGTCTCCTCACCGCCGTTCCGGTCCGAGGTCCTCTCAGGAAGTAGACGAATGCCCTCAAGAGCCCCGTTCCTTGCGAGGTGGTCGCCCCGGATCGGGCACAGGGCCGCGCGCCTTCACTTGCTCACGGGGCCTACCACGACTATTGGCATCTGGTCCGCTCCGGTCTGGCTGATTCTCTTCCTGGTCGGTCAGGGTTGGTCCAGGGTATGTGCCTATGCGGTTGCCGGGTTCGGCTTCGCCTGCCTTGCATTTGCTGCGATCTGCATGCACCTCATGTACAAAGCGTTGGGCGAGCGGTTCGGTTTCAAGGTCTCCTGGCGCAACGCACCGCCCTATCGTTACAAGGCCTTCGGGACGTGGTGTCGCCGCAACGGCGTGGACCCGGCCACCGGTAGGCCACTCGGAGGACACGTGCGGGACCAACCCGCACACCGCAGAGCCGAGCACCGCAGTGCCGCACACCGCAATACGGCGCCCCGCAGTCCTGCTCACCACGGTCCTGCGCACAGTGCCCGATCGCAGGTCAGTCGGTGAGGGACACGGTGAGTTGCGCGTTGCCGGGAGGTCGGCGACATAATGGCGAGACTGAAACACCAGGTGGCAGTGAAGGGCACTCAATCGTCCTAAGGAGGCCTAGGTGATCAACGACGGTGACACGGGATTTGTTCTGATCAGCGCCGCTCTGGTCATGGTGATGACGCCGGGCCTGGCGTTCTTCTACGGCGGCTTGGTGCGAAGAAAGAACTTCCTCGAGATCATGTTGCAGAGCTTCATCTCGATGGGCGTCGTGACCGTGCTCTGGGTTCTGGTCGGCTACTCGCTCGCCTTCTCCGGGAACCTCGGGGGTGTCATAGGCAACTTCTCGTGGGCCGGGCTACGAGGAGTAGGCGCAGCGCCGGGTCCGTATGCGCCTCATATCCCCGCGCTGGCGCATTTCATCTTCCAGGAGATGTTCGCGATCATCACCCCGGCGCTCATCACCGGCGCCTTCGCTGACCGGGTCGCCTTCAAGAGCTACCTCAAGTTCCTCGTCATCTGGAGTCTCCTCGTCTACGTGCCGATCGTGCACTGGATCTGGGGTGGCGGTTTCCTCATGAAGTGGGGCGTCGAGGACTTCGCCGGTGGAATGGTCGTCCACACGAGTGCGGGGTTTGCGGCCCTGGCGTCGGTGTTCGTCGTCGGGTCCAGGAAGTTCGCACCGGGCGAGAAGACGGTTCCTCACAATGTGGCATTCGTCGGCCTCGGCACCGGGTTGTTGTGGTTCGGCTGGTTCGGCTTCAACGGCGGCTCGGCGCTCGCTGCCAACGCCGTGGCGGCGCAGGCCTTCGTCAACACCGACATCGCCGCGTCGGTCGCGATGTGCACGTGGCTGGCCATCTCGTGGTGGAGGTCAGGAAAGCCCAGCATCGTCGGTGCCTTCACGGGAGCGGTCGCAGGGCTCGCTTGTGTGACGCCTTGTGCCGGCTTCGTGCCGACATGGGCGTCGTTCGCGATCGGCCTGCTCGCCGGATCGCTCTGCTACTCGGCCGTCGCGCTCGTCCGCCATATGAGATGGGACGACGCGCTCGACGTGTGGGCCTGTCACGGCGTGGGCGGGCTCCTCGGTTCGATCCTGTTGGGCGTATTCGCTTACGCTTCAGTCAATGCGGCAGGCCACGATGGCCTGACTGCGGGCAATCCTTCGTTCTTCGGCAAGCAGGTCGCGGCCGCCGTGCTCGTGGCGGTTTACGCGTTCGTCCTCACCTGGGCCATCCTCAAGATCCTGAACAGGTTCGAAGCTGTCCGGGTCCCCGACGCGGTCGAGCTCGCCGGGCTGGACACTGAACTGGGAGAACCGGACGCCTACGTCTTCACCTGAGCGGTGAGCGGCACGGTCCAATTCTGCTGCCGACCGGTCCGAGCACGGTTCTCCAGCCTCGGCAGGGCAGTTGTTCCTGGCTGTAGCCGGCCCGCACCGGTTGCCGCGCGGCGGCCAGCAGCAGCGATATCGGCGACGCCCCGATTCACGGCGGGCGCGCGCAGCTCAGCCACAGTGGACGTGCTACGAGCCGACAGCGCGAAATGGATGAACCGGCCGCCCTGCTAGGTTCGGAATTCAGTTGGCTTCAGGTTCTCGACTTCGCCGCGTTGGCTCGCGTCGGGACGCGGACGTAGGGGGAAGGGACGTGATTTG
>PMVZ01000281.1 GCA_003166375.1 Acidimicrobiaceae bacterium
GCGTGCTTGGTGAAACCGCTAGTCACCCAGGGCTGCCAGCACCACAACCTGTGAGGTCCCCGGTGCCGGCAGTGCCACCACGTCTCCCGGGACCGGCCGGCCGTCCACCGTGAGGGAAACCCCGCTACCGGGACCCTGCCTCCTAACAGTGATGTCGTACCAGGTACCCCTGAACAAGCGCCTTGCGGAGAACCCGGGCCAGGCAGACGGGATCGCCGGTGCTATTCGAAGCCCACCATGGGTGGGCCTGATACCCAGGATCCACTGGGTGACTGCGACGTACATCCAGGCCGCCGCGCCGGTAAGCCAGGCGTTGCGCCCCAAGCCGTACTGGGGATGGGCAGGCCCGCAGATGTTCTGGCANNGACGTAGGGCTCCACCGCCGACCGCTCGACATCAAGCCGGGACAAGGGGAGAAGCTGGCGGTAGTACTCATACGCCCGGTCGCCGTCGCCCAGCTGGGCTGCGGCGACGACCGACCACGCAGCGGCGTGGCAGAAGATCCCGCCATTCTCCTTGGCGCCTGGCGGGAACGTGCTCGTCCCGTTCACCCGCGGGTCGCCGCCGTCGTACGGAGGCCACATCAAGCTCGGCCCATACGGCGTTCCCAGGAGGTCGTGAGCCGAGGCCATGGCGAGCTTGGCCCGCTCGAGCGGGGCAACCTCGCCGATCACGCACCAGCTCTGCGGGATCAGGTTGATGCGGTGGCGAGCCTCCGATGACACCCCGACGAGCCTGCCGTCATCGTCGAAGCAGCGCGCGTACCAGGACCCATCCCATGCACAGGCGTTGACGGTGTCCGCCATCTCGTCGTGCATGCCCCGAAAGCGCGCCGCCTCCTCTGGGCGCCCCAGATAGTCCGCCAGCTCCGCCACGTCCAGCACCGCCCGGCAGAATTGCATCGCACACCAGACGCTCTCGGCCAAGCCCGAGCCGTGGTCGACGTTCAAGGTGTCGTCCCAGTCGGAAAAGCCAGACCTCGGGAGACCGTGCGGGCCGCGATTGGCAAGAGTGAAGCCCAAGGCGGCCATCATGTGCCCCCAGATGGTGTCGTCGGTCCCCGCGTGGCCCGGCTCGCTGCCTTGACCGGCGCGCCGGGAGCCGACCGCCTCTTCTTGCGCGTAGGCAACCCGTCGTTCCATGTACCCGTAGTCGCCGGTCTCCTTCAGGTAGGCGCAGGTGGCTATGACCAGCCACAGGTGGTCGTCGCAGAACCACTGAGGCCAAGTCGGCCTTTCGGCGGCCAGACCTGGGCCGCCTTCGCCGGTGAGAGGGAAGAACTGGTGCCAGGTGTGACCGTCTGCGAACTGCACCCCCCACAGCTGCTCCATGCGGGAGGCGACTTCACCCGGGGCAGCGTTGACCACGCCCAACGCGTCCTGGGCTGTGTCGCGAGTACCGATCCCCCGTCCCAGGCCGGTCTCGTACCCCGACACGAAACGTGACCAGTGCAGGGCGGTGCGGCATTGCCGTGGGCTCCAACAGTTGAGCATGGCGGTGGTGTCAGCGTCCGGGGTCTGCACGCTGAAAGCCTCGAAGTAGGCCTCCCAGTCACGGCGGAGAGTCTCGAGGGCAAGCCCCACCTCAGCTGGGTCACGGTAGCGCTCCGTGACTGCGGTGATGTCACCGGGAGTGTCAGTGATCCCCAGCACATAGACGATCCTGGCTTCTTCCCCGGGCTCCAGGCAGAGCTCATGGTAAAGCGACCCGATGTTGTTGCCGCGGGGAGCCTCGCTCCCACTCGGGCTGCCCGCGACTACAACAGCAGGGTCTTCCAGTCCCCGGTACGGGCCCACGAAGGCCTCTCGATCGCAGTCGTAGCCGAGTGGGGGACGGTCCGAGCCGAAGAACTGGGTGGTCGGGGAGAACCTGGTCCCCGCCACGATGGNNCTGGGAGTTGTTGGCCAGCCGGAGCACCCACAGCTCTGCAGGGCACGGGTCGTCAGGCGGCGTAGGAGGCACGAAGTACAAGATCTCGGCCCAGGTGCCCTTTCGCTCGGTGGTGATCTTCGTGTAGCCGGCGCCGTGACGGCACTCGTAGCTGTCCAAAGGGACCCGCACCGGCTGCCAGGTCGCGCCCCAGTACTCACCGGTGTCCTTTCGGCGGAGATACACATAGCGGCCCGGCTGGTCCGGCGGGAGCGAGTTGTAGCGGTAGCGGCTCACCCTGCGGTTACGAGGATCGCGGTCAAAGGAGAACCCACCGGCGGTGTTGGAGATGATGCCGCCGTAGCGTCCCTGTCCCAGGTAGTTGATCCAGGGCGCGGGCGTGTCCGGGCGGGTGATCACGTACTCCCGGGTACTGGGGTCGTAGTAACCGTAGGGGTTGGCGGCCAGGGCGGTAGCACCGACGGCGTCGTCGGGCTTCGGCGCGTGGGGATTCATGCTCATTGAACCTATAGCCCGAGGCACTGCGTTGCGGTGAAAGGCGGCACCGGGAGCCAACGAGCGAGCAAGTGTCGGACTGACCGACGCGCTGGACCCGTCCTAGACAGAGAGTGCTGACCGCCCGCCTCCGTCAACCTTGAACGCAGCTAGCTCTGCTGCGAGCGAAGCGGCCTTCCCAGCCGACGCAGCAGACAAAACCCCATACAACAAGCCAGCCGTCGCGGCATCGCCGGCGCCCGTCGTCACAACATGGCGACTCTTGCTGGCAGGCAGGAAGAACTCCCTGTCTGCCCACTCCCCTGCTCGTTCGGCAAAGCAGCGACCTGAGTGGCCAAGACGATCGGCGTTGGCAGTGATCAGATTCATCCCTCGCGCACCGTCGGTCAGCAGCACCACCGCCGCACCCAGGCCAAGAAGACGGCGCCCGAGCTCCCGTGTCTCAGCAAGCGAAGCGGGTCTGGCGATTCGGAGCGCGCTGACCACGTCGTCGACGCTCGGTGACAGTACGTCCACGAGCGGCACCGTCCGCGTCAAGAGCTCCCCCCAGTCGACACGAGCCGCAGGGGAACCCGTTGCGACCGTCGACAGGTCGAGCGACGTCGTCGCGCCGGCCTGACGAATCCGCGCCAGCAGCGATCGCAGGGTCTCACCCCCGACTGCGTACATCGCCGGGAGAATCGCCGGATAGCCCAGATGGACCAGGTCTGCCTTCTCCGGCCTGACACGCGCACCATCGAAGGAGGCATTGGCGCCGACATGGTGCCAAAAGGCTCGGTCTCTCCCAGGCGGTTCGAACACCAATGAGTATGAAGTCGCGGCACCGCAGACACGGCGGATGCCCTTACAATCGAGCCCGGACTCGCTGAGCACGTGGACAAGACTCGACCCCAGCTCGTCGTCTCCGATGTCGGCGACCAGCTGGACGGGAGCCCCAAGCGAGTACAGATCACGACCGGTGTTCGCCACGCACCCGCCGGGGACGATTGCCATCGGTCCGACTTCGACGATCGCACCGGGGATGATCTGCTCGTCGCCACTCAGCTTCGGACACAGGTCGGCGCAGATATGCCCTATCACCGCAGCCCTGAGAATCATCCTTCTACCTCGCACCCTCGTCGCCCGACAGACGATTCTCAGTACTCTCAGGACACGGGAGCTCCGTCACGCGTCAACCACCTCGATGCCGAAAGGATGCTACGCCAGAACGATCCGTCCACGACTCTGGTCGAAATGCGCTCGGCGGCCTCGATCCGCGAGCGGCACCTGTCGGCCGCGTAACCCAGTACCGGGGCATGGCCGCGTTCATCCCTTAGGTGAACTGCGGTCTGGCGACAGATCCTCGATACCGGCGTAACGGTTTAGACATCGCCCTGCCACGCCGTTAGTATGCCCCCGCTAACGCCACGAGGGGCTTTAGGTGGCAGCGAATCGGTCGACGTCGGGCCTCCCCGCGCGAAGTGTGAGGAGACACCCGGGACGGGGCCAAGGTTTCGGATCAGACGTCGGCGCTCGCTAGGTTCTCGGGACAGGTCGTTGCGCCAGGGCCACGGCGCGCTTGGGGCGGGCGGGCGCTGGCCTGCTGCTCGCCTTCGGTCTCGCCGGCGCGCTCGAGCCGCTCGTTCAGGCGCTCTCGTCCAGCCCGGCGACCGCGCAGAGGAATACGACAACCGGGTTCGTTGGCGAGGCAGGACCGAGTAGGTCGATCACTGCCTGTGGCTCGTGTACCATGGTACTATGGTAACAATAGAGCGGGTCCAATCGGGTGTCCGCATGGAGCGTCGGCTGTTGAAGGTCCTAAAGGGGCTCGCAGAGTACCTGGACCTCTCCCTCGGAGACCTGCTCGAAGGCATCGTGCTCCACGCGTTCGAGCAGAAGCTGCCGTTCGACGACGCGACCATCGCCACCGTCGAGAGGCTCAAAACGGTCTACGGCTTGGACTTGACGGCTGCAGACAGCCACCACCTGCGCGAAGCAGACGAGAAGGGAGCCATGTTCGATGAGCACCGTCGTGTGTAGACGCGTGCGCTTGACCGGCACGGTCGAGGTCGCTCTCCCAGCAGAGCAAGCCTTCGTCATGTTCACCCCGAGCGGTGAGCGGACCTGGGCGCAAGGCTGGGATCCCAGCTTCCCAAGCCCGGGCACAGACGAGACCGATCCAGGAACCGTCTTTCGGACTGTCCATCGTGGCCGAGAGTCGATATGGACGGTGGTTCGCTGCGAAGTCGGCCACTCGATCGAGTACGCAGTCGCGACACCACAAGAGCGTTGTGGACTCGTCACCGTCACCTGCGAAGCCTCGCCAAACGGGACTAAGGCGACGGTCAGTTACGACCTCACGACACTCAGCAGCGAGGCGAACGCTGAGCTCGACCGGTTCGCGACGAACTACCCGTCGTTCCTCGCTCACTGGGAACGCTCAATCGCCGAGGCCATTCGGACTTGAGGTCGAACGCCCACACGCCATGTCGCAACAGCACCAGCAGTCGGGCTCCGGCGCTCCTAGCCGCCTCAGCAGCTGTGAACCCCATTCCGCCTAACGGTTGGGCGGCGTGCGCAGTTTGAACTGGGCGCCCACGGGGTCCGTCACGGTGGCAAGCCGGCCGTAGGGGGTGTCCTCGACGTCCATCACGACCGAGCCGCCGAGGGCCTTGACCTTGGCGACGGTCGCGTCGGCGTCGTCGACCTCCCAGTAGACGGACCAGTGAGCCGGTACACCCTCGGGGAGGAAGGCCGTGGCGTCCATGATCCCCGCCCACTCGCCCTCGCCGGAGGGATCACGCATGGTCGTATAGCGGAACTCGTCGCTGTCGCCGATCGTGTCCGTGTCCCAGCGGAACACCGAGCGGTAAAAGGCGACGGCGGCGGCGTAGTCCCGAGTGTGCAACTCGAACCAGCTCGGGGCGCTGTGCTCGTTCAAGACCGTGAACCCCTGAAAAGTACCGGCTTGCCAGGCGCCGAGGTGAGCGCCGGTCGGATCGACGAGCACCGACTGGATGCCGAGGTCGGCTACGGCCGTCGGAGGAGACACGATCTGGGCGCCTGCGAGCTCGGCCGCTGCGATGGTCTTCACGATGTCATCGGTGTCCAAATAGATCTTCCAGACGTTGTTGGCCGGCATCTCGCCCACTTCGCCCATGGCGCCTGCCACGGGAACGCCCTTGCTGGTGAACATGAAGTAGCCGCCAAACTCCGGACTCGGTTCCTGGGCCTCCCAGCCGAACAGTTCGCTGTAGAACCTGCGGCTGCCTTCGACGTCGGAGGTCCAAAGATCGGTCCAGCATGGTGATCCGATGGGGGCACTATCACGCGTGGGCATGTCTGGTTCTCCTCTTGTTTGCAGTAGGCGGCTCGGCTGCTTCGACGGTACCGGGACGCGGAAGTCATCAGTCCTCCGGAGAACAATTCGGCTCGGCTCTTGCAAGGCGGGACACGCCCTTGCGGTCACGGCCGTTGACGCCACCTGGTCTTCTGTCCACGAGACCGTCCGCTGCGTGCACGCTGTCGGCCTCTTGGTTTCGACCTCCTGAGTCCTGCGCCTTGTCGAACGGCTAGGAATGGCCTCATGAGAGTGGATCTGGCTTACGGCGATCACGGTCTGAGCGTGGAGCTCCCCACCTCGTCCACGGTCGTGATCGAGCCTCGTCGTCGTCCTGCAGTGCATGATCCCCATGCGACGTTGGTGGAAGCCTTGACGCGACCGGTTGCCGGTCCACCACTGCGCAGGCTCGTGCAAAAAGGCCAGAGTGTGGCCATCTCGGTGTGCGACGGGACCCGGCCCCAACCGCGGGCGCTGGTCGTGGGCGCAATCCTGGAGCAGCTCGAGGGGATCGTGGACCTCTCGGACGTCGTCGTGGTGGTGGCTACGGGCACGCACCGGCCAAACACGCCTGCCGAGATCGACTCCATGCTGGGAGCCGACCTCGTCAGAGCGGTGCGGGTCGTCAACCACGACTGCAGGGACCCCGCCGGGCTCACCCAACTCGGCAGGCTGGGCGAAGACGTGCCCGTCTGGATCAACAGCGAATGGCTGGCGGCGGACGTGCGCGTCACCACAGGATTCGTCGAGCCGCACATGTTCGCCGGATTCTCCGGAGGTCCCAAGATGGTGGCACCGGGTCTTGCAGGCCTTGAGACGGTGCTCGTACTTCACGATTCCAAGCGCATCGGCCATCCCTTGGCGCGTTGGGGGGTCATTGACGGCAACCCCGTCCAGTCGGACGTGCAGGCCATCGCCACCGCAACCGGGGTCAACTTCGCCCTCGACGTGGTTCTGAACCGCCAGCACGACATCGTCGCCGCATTCGGGGGCGAGCTCCTCGCCATGCATCGTGCAGCCGCAACGCTTGCCCGCCGGATCGCCATGGTCCCCGTTGAGGCCCCCTTTCAGGTGGTTCTCACGACCAACTCCGGGTTTCCCCTTGATCAGAACCTCTACCAAGCCGTCAAGGGCATGTCGGCGGCCGCCCAGATCGTTGTGCCCGGTGGCCAGATAGTCTGCGCCGCTGAGTGTCGCGACGGATTCCCCGAGCAGGGCTCATATCGTCACTTGCTCTCCTCGCGAGGCACGCCTGCCGCGCTGCTGGACAGCATCGAGAGCGGCGCGGAGACGGTGGCCGATCAGTGGCAAGCCCAGATCCAAGCGAAGATCCTCTGCGCGGCTCGAGTCGCCGTCCACGCCGGCGGCATCTCCGATGCCGACCTGGTCGAGGTGGGTCTGGAACCGGCCGGGGACATTGCCACGTTCGTTGCTCGGGCATTACGTCGCGCCGGTCCCGGGGCGCGCGTGTGTGTGCTTCCTGACGGACCACAGACGATCCCCTACATCGCAGCTTGAACTGATCTCCCCGCTGACACCCGCGCTGCGATTCAACTAAAGATCTTTCGGTAATA
>PMVZ01000041.1 GCA_003166375.1 Acidimicrobiaceae bacterium
AATCCCGTCGTCCGCTCCAAAATGGCGTTCGAAGTCTCGACGCGCCTGCCACTCCAGGCCGATGCCTAGGGGCGTCGTCGCTCGAGCACCGTGGTGGCTCTGACGGTAAGTCGCCGGGCCAACTCGACCGCCTTTCGTGCGTCCGCCGCGGGCAGCGGAGCGGGGTCGTATTGGGCAGGGGTCTTGAACCGCAGCAGCTGGGACAGCTGGCGAGCGGCATATCGTCCGTCGTCTCCCGCGGTTGCCAGCAGACTGAGAGCTTCGACATGCTCGCCCCCGGCGCGTTGGCCGACGAGAGCGCCGGTGATGGCATCGCACGCGCTAATCCCCGCGGTCACTGCGCTACCGGCAGCGACATCCCATCGAGAGGCGTCGAGGCTTTCGACTGCCGCTTCGAGCCACGCCTCCGACTTGGACAAGTAGGCCCGGGCGTCACTTGGGGAGACGGGGTGACGGATGTTACGGCGTGGAGTCATCGTGCACCGCCTACAAGGTCGTCGAATTGCGAACCAACGAGCACGATGGCATCGCGGCGAACCGCGCGCCAGAATTCGCGTCCCTCCTTGGCTTTCGGTCCCGCTTTGCGACGCAGCTCCTCGAGGTCGTAGTCGAGCAGCTGAACCTGATTGCCTGCGAGGACTTGGGCCTGTTCGGCGAAGCCGGACAGCGAGGCCGCCCATTTCTCAGGGTTGGCTGTCGGCGAGCGTACGGCCAGCACATCGAGGTCGCTGTCGGCGTCGGCTTCGCCTCGCGCGAACGATCCGAAGATCAGTAGCGTCTCGGGGGTCGGCTCGATCTTGGCGGCGAGCGAGCGAAGCCGAGCGATGACCTCCGAGCCGAGGTGGGCAAGGCGATCGATGAGTTCCCCGGCGGCACTGTCTCTCGCCAAGGACACCAGGACTGTGCGGCCGACCTCCCGACGTTCGACGACGCCTAAAGCCGAAAGCTCCGCGATGATCCCCGATGCGCGAGTTCGGCCGACTCCTGCGATGGTGGCCAGAGTGGAAACCGGCAATTCCGCTTTCACGCGAGCAAGAGCCGCTAAGAGTTGACCCATGGCCCCGGGGATGACAGCTTCGACCGGCCGCACGTAGTCCATATGTTCAGTATAGCGAACGTCAATGTCCTATTTGCTGACATGTCGCTCCTGGCTGGTGGGACTCCGCGTGGGACCCCGCCTATCTGCCCGTAGTAACGCGTGTTACTACGGGGCGGATTTGGCAGCACTTCCCGGACGACGAAGCGGACGGAGCCCACGTAGGCGGACGGAACAACACTGGACGCACTGATTCCAACACCTTGCCAAGGTGNNTGCGAGGGGCTGAAATCGGCCTCTTGTAGCGCGTCCAGGGGCGCCATGCACCACATTTGCACCACATTTGCCGAACTTTTTCCGCCGATTGCGGCTGGTGAACCATTGTTTTCGCGCGTGAGGGTCGCGGCCCCTTTTGGCTTGGCTGTTGTTGGGCAAGCCTCGCCACGGAGGCGGTAGGTCGCAGACGGAGGCGTGAGCGAGGGTTCAGGGCATGACCCCTGCCGCCAGCCGTCCCCCCCGCGAAGTTCCGCGGGACTCGCCTCGCCGCGTTTATGGACCCTTCAGGCACGCATCTGGCTCCCCCGACGTCTCTGGCAGTGACGGCCTAACTTGCCTCCATGGAAGACGACTCCGGGTCCGGAGCGTGGGTGCCGAGTTCGCGCGGCGCCGGGGACACCTATGTTTTGAGCTCAGCTCGGTTTCGGTACCAAGCCGGAGGCACGACTGGCTGACGACCTCGACATCCGGGCTCTCTTCGCTTTGCGACGGGAGGTCACGACGAGCACTAAGTTAGAAACGATGATTGTCAGAGGGTGACGTGATGGCGCGATTCCTGAAAGTTCGGCCGCTTCATGCCTCCCTGCTAGCTGCGGTCACCCTCCTCACAGCTCTCGTGCCGGCGCCCCCAGCCAACGCCTCCGGTCCTCAGTGCTACCTGGTGACTTATCGCGCTGAGGTTCTCTTCGTCGAGCTTACGGCCTCAAATGGCAAGGTCGTCGGCGTGTGGTACGACAACACGCTATCCGGTGCCTTACCGTCGCTCTACGTGAACTCTGAGAGCACTGACTTTGTGGGTAGAGATAGCTCCGGACAGCTGACACTATTCTTTGGTGGGAGTTCGTCGGCGGTGTTTGGCTCAGTCAATGCGGACTCTCTGTCGCTGCAGAGGCCACAGAGCGATGGCTCACTGAGTACATTCACTCTTTCGAAAAGCTCTGTTGCGGCATACGATCAGACTCTCGCCAAATGGCACCAAGAGATATCTGCAGCTAATGGTGCTGCGGCCGCTGCCGCTAAGAAAGCCGCACACCTTCTTAATCAACTGAATGCCGCCATCAACAAGGTGGACAAGGACCTCTCCGTAATAACCAGCCCAGGAACGCTAGGTATCGATGAAGGGGTTCTTAGCGACGACGTCGGTGTGGTCGATGACGACCTGGGTGTAGTCGAAGACGACAACCAAGTGTTTGCTAATGATATCGCGGCGGGCTCGAGTCCCTGTGGTGACATCATGAGCGCTTACGGCGACGCACACACCGCTTACACCGACGGAGAGTCGATGGTGTCGGACGCTAAGTCAGGCGTGGGAGGTGACCTTCGAGACGAGCGGGGCGCTATGGCCGCTGCTCCTAGTGACTGGGCGGTCTATTCGCGAGCGCAGCAGGCGCTGCCAAGTTACCGTCCCACCCGGCCGATCCCTTCTCTGAAGGTGGCGCTCACTGCCGGTCGGAGAGTCACCAACGGCGCAGTGTCTCAAGTGAACTCGGACATCAGGCAAGCGCGGAGATACGTCGCAAAGGCATACGCGATCATCAACGCTGCAAACGGGTCACATCACTGCGGGGCATTGGAGAAGGCACCAACGATCGGATACATTACGGCTCAGTGGCTAGTTTCCGCATAGGTCGACGTCGACGAAGCTCGTAACACTCGGAGGAAAAGGGCGGCAGGAGCACGAACTATCCGGTGCTTTTCTCCGGCAGGCAGTCGAGGACGTGGGATCGAGATCGTTTGGTCACCAGATGGAGGATGTCCCGCCGCGCCGGACCCTAAGGCGTCGGTTCGCCGCACCGTCGCCGCCCACATGCCGAGTTCGCAGGGTCGTGCATCGCCGGCTCCGAGGGAAGGCTTCGGCGTTCGGGACGATCCCGGGTGCAGGTGCCAGTCCACCGCGCCGGAGACAGTGCCAGGTAGCGTGACGACTGAGCTGCCGACGATGGGAGACGAGGTGGCCGCATTTGACCTCGTGAACTGTCTCGAACGCCTTGCCGACCGCAGAGCGGGGCGAACCGAGGCCGATATCCAGGCTGACGTGCGAGACGTGCTGCTCTACGGGGGGCTGGACATCTCCGAGGACCAGCTCGTCCTTCTCGAAGCGCCGGTCGGCGCTCAACGCCGGATCGACGTCGAAGTGGGCTTCACGGTCGTCGAGGTCAAGAAGGACCTGCGGAACGACAGAGTCCGAGAGCAGGCAGTCGAACAGCTAGCCGGCTACGTCAGCGACCGATGCTCCGCGACCGGCGAGCGCTACGTCGGCATCCTCACCGACGGGGCCGAGTGGGAGCTCTACCACCTCGTTGACGGACATCTCGACGCCGTCTCCTCGCTCGAGCTTGATCCGCTCCGTCCCGACGTCGAGGATCTTCGGGTTTGGTTGGATGGCGCGCTCGCGACGACCGAAGCGATCACGCCAACGCCCAGCGAGATCGAACGCCGCCTCGGCGCGCAGAGCAGCGCCTACGCCTTGGATATCGCCGATCTCGCCGCCTTGTACCGTGCGCATGGCGGCACGCCGGCGGTCGCGCTGAAGCGCGAGCTGTGGGCCAAGCTGCTCCGTACTGCTTTCGGCACCAGCTTCCGGGACGAGGAGGCGCTGTTCATCAGCCACACGCTTCTCGTCGCCATGGCCGAGATCGTGGGCCACGCGATCATCGGCATCGACGTCTCCGACAAGACCATCTCGCCTGGAACCCTGTTGAGCGGTGCGCTGTTTGCCCAAGCTCAGATCGGCGGAGTCGTGGAAGCGGACTTCTTCGATTGGCCGCTCGAAATTCCCGGAGGCGAGCGGTTCGTGGCCGGTCTCGCTCGGCGCCTTTCTCGCTTCGCGTGGGCACAGGTCGAGCACGACGTCATGAAAGTGCTCTACGAGTCAGTCATCTCGACCGAGCAGCGCCACCGGCTCGGGGAGTACTACACGCCCGACTGGCTCGCACAAGAAGTCGTGTCCGCAACGGTCACCGACCCGCTCTCGAATCGCGTCCTCGACCCGGCGTGTGGCTCAGGGACGTTCCTGTTCTGGACCGTGCGGGAAGTCCTCGATGCAGCCGAGCGTGCTGGCATGTCGAACGCGGAGGCCATCACAACCGCGTGCGAGAACGTGTTCGGCCTCGACGTACACCCCGTGGCGGTGACCCTGGCCCGAGTGACGTACTTGCTCGCCATCGGGGCCGAGCGTCTCGCGGCGAGCGATCGCCCGGCGATCTCAGTTCCTGTCTATCTTGGCGACTCGATTGGCTGGGCGGCAGGCGAGAGCACCCTGTTCACCTCCGACGCGCTCACTGTCCCGACCGCTGACGGAGCTCAGCTTTTCGCCGACGAACTCCGTTTTCCGGACAGCCTTCTAACCGACGCCGGGCACTTTGACCGCCTCGTCGGCGAGCTGTCGGATCGGGCGACCAAGCGGGCAGCGGGGTCGGCTGCGCCCTCGCTCGCCTCAGTGTTCCGCCGTTACGCGATCGGTCCCGACGATCAGCCGATGCTGACGGAGACATTCAAGACTCTTTGTGCGCTTCATGACCAGGGCCGAGACCACATCTGGGGCTACTACGTCCGCAACCTTGCCCGGCCAGCCTGGCTTTCCAGGCAAGAGAATCGCGTCGACGCTCTCGTCGGCAATCCGCCTTGGCTCGCTTATCGATTCATGACCCCCGCGATGCAGGAGGCCTTCCGGGAAATGAGCGCCGAGCGCGGGCTGTGGGCGGGAGCCGCCGTAGCGACCCACCAGGATCTCTCCGGGTTGTTCGTCGTTCGTTGCGTCGAGCGCTACCTCCGCAAAGGTGGTCACCTCGGCTTCGTCATGCCGCTCGCGGTGCTCTCTCGCCGCCAGTTCGCCGGGTTCCGCTCGGGGCACTATGCGACCAAGGGAGAGGTGACGACCATCGCGTTCGACGCTGCTTGGGATCTTCACCTCGTCAAGCCGGCGATCTTCAAGGTGCCTCCGTCGGTGATCCTCGGACATCGTGCGGGGGATGATGCCATCGGGCTTTCTGGCGCGAGCGAGGTCTGGGCGGGCCGCCTCCCTGCTCGTAACGTGACGAGCGAGGTCGCCGTCGGCCATCTCGCTCGCACGAGCTCGGATGCAGCGTCGAGTGAGGGGGGCGGCGGCTCCCCTTACCGGGCTCGCTTTGCCAATGGGGCGACCGTGTTCCCACGCGTTCTCGCTGTGGTCGAGCGAGCGCCAGAGTCGCCGCTCGGGACAGGCGCCGGACGTATGGCCGTCTCCAGCCGACGCAGCGCCAACGAAAAACGACCCTGGAAGAACCTTCAGTCGCTCACCGGCAGCGTCGAGACCCAGTTCGTCCGTCGTATGCACCTCGGAGAGACTGTGCTGCCTTACCGACTGAAGGAGCCGGTGCTCGCGGTCGTTCCGTGGGACGGTGCACGACTGTTGGGTGGGTCCGATGAGGGTCTTGATCTCTATCCAGGCCTCGCCGAGTGGTGGCGGCGCGCAGAAGCATTGTGGATCGAACATCGCTCAAGCGACCGACTCTCGCTCCTCGACCAGCTCGACTATCGCCATAAGCTCTCGCAGCAGCTGCCTGCAGCGCCGCACCGAGTCGTTTATGGCGCAAGTGGGATGTACATGGCGGCTGCTTGCCTATCCGACGAGCGCGCCGTCGTTGAGCACTCGCTGTATTGGGCGGCGGCGGCCAGTGTCGCCGAAGCACGCTTCCTCACCGCAGTGCTCAACAGCTCAGCCCTGACGACCGCGCTCCGACCCCTCCAGGCGAGGGGGGAGCACAACCCGCGTCACTACGACAAATACGTCTTCGACGTCCCGATCCCCCTCTACGATCCCGACGACGACCGCCATCGACAGCTGGTCGACTACGCCGAAAGGGCTGAATCCGTGGCGGCTTCGGTTGATCTACCTCAACGACTTGCCTTCGAAGCTCAGCGGCGTCGTATCCGGGCGGCCATAACGGAAAGCGAGGCAGGAAGAAGGATTGAGCAGCTGGTCGACGAACTAGTTAGGTGATGATGCAGCCACTCTTCCCGGAACCCCCGCACGCCAACACTCGCCCGATGGGCTGGATCGAGTCGCCAGCTCATTTCCTGAGCCGATCGACGAGGCCCGAAGCAATCGCGTACCGCGAGTTCGCTAATCGCTGGTACGAGAGTTTTCCCGATCCCAGCGGAGCTTTCGCAGCGCGGCTGCGTAGTGAGGTCGATGTCGACCACTATCAAGCACTGGACGAGCTGTTCGTTCAACACCTCCTGCTTCGGCGATTCAGCGATGTTCGTTACGAGGAAGGGGGCGTCGGACCGGACTTTCGTTTGTATGAGGACGGCGAGTGCGTAGCGGCGATCGAAGTACTTTCGCTCTTCGAGCGGGAAGACTGGAACGCTGAGAAAAGGCGCCACTTTCGGTTGGCAGACGCAATCAACGAGCGGGTGCTGCCGGCGGATGGATACATGCTCAACTTTCAAATCGAACAGGCAGAGAAGGAACCGGCGCCACGACACGTTGCGGACTTCATCCGTCGTCAGCTCGCGCAGTTTCCGCCTCACGAGGCGCTCGCGTCTCAGCCCACGCTAGGGGTGGCAGACCCGCCAACGGCTATGTACTCGCACCAAGGCGTACGCATCAGTATGCGGTTCATACCTATGGTCGGCGGCGCCACTGCGGAGGCCGATCCTGACTTACAGCTCGTCGTCACGGGGCCAGCGATCGGCGGCACGGTCAACACTGGCGCGAGGCTGAAGGATCGGATCGTCGCCAAAGCGGGAACTCGATACGACATCGTCGACGTGCCTTTCCTCGTCGTCGCTGGTGTCCATGACGCGCTTTGCACAGACGTCCAGGTTCTGTGGGCGGTGTACGGGAGTCAGTCCGTGAAGTATCCGAGCGGTGAGACCTTCCGCGAAAACGACGGTCTCTTCGGGATCGACAAGAAGCACGTCGATGGTCGTCATCGGCGAGTCTCTGCAGTGGCGGTTGTGCAGGGACGCACCCTCTGGGATCCCGAAGGTGCCGATATTGCTACTTTCCACAACCCGTTTTCAGCAAGACCGTGGCCCAAAGACGTCTTCCCGTCAACACGTGACTATGGCCCGGTAGACGTGTCGGACGAATCTGTCCGCCTCGATTGGAGATAGTGCTCAGCTCGATGGCGCCAACCAACGCGATCCGTCAATCCCACGCCGCCGGATACCCGTCGACTCAGCTCCACGAGCGGATACGGTGGCCGCTGCTAATTCTCGTGGTGGTGATCGGTGCAGTGATTGCTGGGCTTGGCATCACGCTCAACGTGGCATTTGGTTGGCAAGACATCTGGCCCTCTGCCTTGCTCGGCGTTGGCATCACTTTCGCGCTAGGTGGAGTCTTGGTAGTGCTCCAGCGCGCTTTGGTCGAACGGGTTGATGAGGGCATCCAGCTTGTCGGCCAACAGGTGAAGGCAGTCGAGGATCGAACTGAGGCGATCGAACAGGAGATAGCAGATCGACAACCGATCAGCTTGGACGACCTTCGAGCCATCACCGACTCTGTCTCGGAGAGCAGTCACAGGGCAAGAGGTGAGGCCATCGCGTCTCTTAAGGCGGATCTGTCGTTCGCCAACATGGCGAAGGTCCTTGAGCTCGCAGTTGCACTCGGCGCGATCGGGCAAGGATTTCGCGCACGCTCGTCGTACCGACTCGATGGCGTACGTCTCTCAGCCTCCCCGCCCTTGAAACTCGTTCCTCTCGGGCGGCGTGATCCCGTGCCTGCCATCTTCCTATCGGTGATACCAGTCGATCCGCAGCAGCCGGTTCCCAAACCCGTGGACTGGCAAGAGTCCCACTCTGTTGCGCAAGTGGTGGCGGACCTTATCGAGAGCTGTCGTGTGGCGAACATCGAGTCGTCACCTCCCGCCTTTGATCCTCAGCTGGGGTTCCGAGGCCTCATCGACGCTCTTGACCTCGCAATAAGGGTTCGACAGGGCGACGGCACACCTCGGTTCCGAGGCGCGCTGATCGAAGTCATCGACGAGACGTGGTGTCTTACGACAGCCGGACTCGAAGCTCGCTTTCAAGATGTCTTCGTTCCGCAGTATCAGCTCGTCCGCTTCGAACTGCAGACGATGGCGGTCCTTGGTAGCCCGACTCCAGTCCGGTTCCTTCTGACACCCGATCGACCAGCCGATTGGCTCTCAGTAGAGGACTGGGCTCGAGTGGTACGGGTCGCACACTCCGCACTGCCTTTGGAACCGCCAACATCCTGGTGGTCGAGCCCCGCGGACAGATAGTCGCTCTGTCCACCGAGCCCGCCCCCCCACGTCCTCCCGCCTCACCCCGCTAGCCACCTGACCCACCACCCCGCCCCTACGCCGCCACGTGGGTGAACGTGGGCGCCTGTCGTGGCCAACACGGACCACGATGCCGGACGTAGTAGCGCCCGGCATCCACTCACACGCCACCTCGATCACCGGCCCATGCCGACCGAAGCCTCAGGGCGTCCGGTGAAGGGCAGGACCCCGGCGGCCAGGCGTCCCGAAGCGACCGGTCCGGCCCGAGAAGAGCGTGAGCGCTCGGACTAAGTGGTCGTCCTACCCAAACGGGTCGTCCCCGAGCGCACGCTCACAGGTCAGTTCTCATGCCCGTAACTTGACGCCCGCAGTCTGAAACACCTCAAGCCACTCCGCGCCCGAGCGCGTGGCGGAGCCAACGAGACCGAACATCTCAGTGCCCGGTCCCTTCGGTCCTGTGAGGGCACCGTAGAGAACACTGCCGTCGATGGATCTCGCGATAATCGAGGAGTGCGTCTTCGCTACGGTGGGTGAAAGGCTAGATGCCGGGGCAAGACGAACCCAGTTAACCTGCGACCAAGGGATGATGCTCCTGGGGCCGAGAGCGGGTCCCGTATCCGCTCGGAATTCGAACGTTTCCTGGGAATCAAAGACACCCTCCCAATAAGTGGTCGTGTCCAGAACCTCGATCCATCCCGGCGCGAACTGCGGACCCAGTTTTGGGGACTCCAGCCTCCCTACCTCTGGTACCCCATCTGCGATCTTGAGCTCTTCGAGCACATGTGCCCATTGCGATATCGGGACGGTTTTCGTAGCGTGCACCTCGAATGAGATGAAGCGTTTCTTCTTGAGAACTTGCAGATCGTCCCTAGTAGCCGTGCTGACTAACAAAAAAACAACTGGCTTCTCTTCAATCTCCGCGTTCAGCACGCCGCGTTCAGCGTCTACCTCGAGCATTCCGATTGCGCTGAAGGGCACGGTTACGGCCACGGTCTCACTTTCGAACCTCAACCCGTCCTGATTAGGGCTTGTACTGCCAGTTACCGAGTAACCATCCGAACTAGTTACGGTACCGCTGAAACCAATCATGAAGTTGATTCCAGCGACACCGCTGTAAGGCTCAAGGACCTGGCCTGTCCTCTGGCGGCGTTCATTTTCCGCCCCGTACTTAGCTCTCAGACGATCGCGCTCATAAAGCTCTGGACTCGTCAAGTCAGCTTCAAACCGGATTAACCGTTCGCGAATAAAACCTGCCAGCGGCCGCGGTGCGTTACCCACGTGAACCTGAGCTGTCCGGCCGTCCCGAAGAAGCCAGTGAATGAAGTTCTCGTTGGAAAGAGTTACTTCCAACAAATCTTGCCAGCCATATCGGGCGACAACTCCACCAGCGTGTATATAGAAGGCCTGTTCGCTGGCTACAAGGTCGATACGTTTAACGGCACTACCCAAGGGAAATGGGAACGGTGGGTGCGGAAGCACCACCAACCTAGTGTCAGCAAGGTCGAACTCCTCAGGTTGCTCGCCTGCAGGCATAGCGAGATACGCGGCCGCACGCTGGAGAGCCCGACGCTCAGCCCAGTTCACGTGAATTCCTCCACCTCGCGCTCATGTCACACTTGCTTGACCTGTCGGCAACATACCAAAGCGCCACTCTTGGCAAGAGCAATGTCGACATCTCTCCACGCGGGCACCCGCGCACGGGCTAGCCGGGCGGGCAGGACGGTGCGCGGAGGTTGCGTTGATCAGAACAACACGGACCTAGCAACCAAACATGAATCTTGACGAAGAGGCCCCTACGCAACCACGTGGGCGAACGTGGGCGCCTGTCGTGGGCGACGGCCGGCCCGGCCGCACGCGAATCAGCCGTAGCCCAGCTCACAGCCTCGGCGGGTCGCTCACTTATGCCATCCGGGATCTCGGGCGTCCGCTTTTCGGCCACGGACCCCGACTTGTCGACCTGGCGCCCATGCCAAGTGGTGGGCGCTAAAGGACTCGAGCCCCGGTGCTGAGCGGCACACTTGGCATTCCCGACGCGGTCACGCCCGGTGCACCTCAGGCGAGGCTGCTCGCTGAAAGCGCTTCGGTCACCTGTCTCGGCGGGCCACGTTTCGTGCGCCGAGCGCGGTCCTATCTACCTTCCTGCAGACGACTCGGTGCGGCGAGTACGGGTTCCCTTCCAACCACAGCTCAGTCCGCTCGATGGCCGCCCCAGGAGGCGCGACCCTGGCGTCCACTGTGCCACCATCTCGCTCGGCGCCCGCGACGTCGTGTGTTTGTGCCGAGTGGCACCGGGCCTGAACCTGCGACACCGGCGGTTACAGTCGCTAGTCCACGCGATGTGAGGTTTACCTGCGGATTCATCGAGACCTGTGGATAACTC
>PMVZ01000287.1:0-4055 GCA_003166375.1 Acidimicrobiaceae bacterium
TGTCCTTCTCGCGCTCGAAGGCGGTACCCGCAAGGCGCTTGATGTTCGGGTAGTAGCTCCCCTCCCCCCGCGGCTCGGCCTCGTCGCGAAGCGCGTAGTAGGCCGTCGCGATCTCATCGTCGGTGTAGGCGGCGAGCTCCTTGTGGCCCATCTCAACGAGGTCCTCCGGCGTGACCGGTGACTCTTCGACTAGGTGTAGGCCACCGCGGCCGAGGAGTTGGGCCTCTCCCCGGCGAGGAGCGGTACCGTTGCTCGCAGGGCCGGAAGGGACATGTTCCGCAAACGGAGGCCCTGTGGCAAGGAGCACCTCGTACTCCCTGCCGGCAACCGCCAAAACGCGATAAACGGCGTGAGCGAGCTTGGTATAGGGAAGAGTCACGGCCAAGGCCAAGACGATCACCAGGTGGACGAAGTACACCGGGTAAGCCCAGCCCCGCAGGTCGGCTACGCGCACTGCCTCGGTGGCAACCCCGGTGATTCCGGCAAGCAGCACGTTCACGATGAAGGCCCAGTCGAAGAAGGTGCTGCGGTTGCCGCGCGAGGCGTCCTTGACGCGCACCAGCAAGAAATAGCCGGCGCCACCGATCAACAACGCGGCAAAGACGTTGCTCAGCACCTTGAGCGGGTTGCCCAACGAAAGCGGGTAAGCACGTCCCGCCAGCAAGAGCAGTGATATCACGCCCGAGATGACTGCGAGGCCGAGCACCGAGAAGAGGACCGCCCGGTGAGCCCAAGGCCTCAGCCGGCGCTCCTTGCAGGTGGAGAACTTCCGGTGTGCGACGATCTCCGCGGCCGCTTTACAGATCGAACGGCCGAGGATCCGCGGCCTGGTCGCCCAGAGCGAACCGTCGTACCACGCGCTCCAGGCCCTGGATGCGCCGACAGCTATCGCGATCAGCGGCAGGACCGTCAGGACCGAGAACACGGGGATGAGCGCCGAGTCGGGGATCATCCCTGCATAGCGGATAGGCCCGGGGTCGGGACTGAACGCGCCAGTGGCGGCGATCATCGCGACAAGGAAAGCGGCAGTGGCGAGGTAGACAAGCCAGAAGGAGCGCCAACTGTTGACGACGCGCGCCAGTACGTGAGGGTACGCGAAGCGGTCCGTGGCGAATTGTCTGAGCGCGCTCATGATGCTGGCCGGCTTGGCATTGGACGGGCACTGCGAGGAGCATTCCGTGCAGCCGTAGCAGTGCCAGATCTCCTGGTCGGCGGCGAGGCGGTCTTGCAGGCCAAGCCGGACGAAGGTCACCTGCCGGCGCGGGAAGAGCCCTTCCTCACCGGCAAGGTCGCATGTCGCCGTGCAAGCGCCGCACTGCAGGCATGCCTGGAGCGTCGCCAGGTCCAGGCAGTAGGGCTTGAGGAAAGAGCTGTCAGGGCTGGCGGCGAGATCGAACGACCTGTCCGCCAGCTGGTCGACGGGCCTGCCACGGAGAAGCCAACCGAAATCACTAAGGCTGGCCTTCGAGAGCGTCGCACCTTTAGGACCCATCGTGTCTTACGTTACTGCAATATCGTGGAAACCAGTGAATCAATAGAATAAGAAATGATAGTGTGCCGATTCGGGTGCCCACGGGCATGCCCAGATCGGTGTCGAGGCGTCAGTTCAACGGCACCGACGTCGAGAGATAGGAGCAACGTGACAACGTTTCCCGTTCCGCTGGTCGGTGACGGGATGCTCGTGCCGTGCGTCGACGGCCACGAACGCCCATATGTCGCGCTCGACACCGCTGCGTCGACGGGCGTGCTCGAGCCCGTGCTTCGTCGCGTCAGGGAGTTCCTCCCGGCGTACTCGGCCGTCCACCGCGGCTCCGGCTACAAGTCTCAGCATTCGACCGACGCGTACGAGAACGCCCGCCGCGCCGCGCTCTTGTTCGCGGGACGCGAAGGTCGCGATGACGTCGCGGTCATCTGTCGCAATACGACCGAAGCTCTCAACCACCTGGCCCACAGCCTTCGCCTGCGTCCCGACGACGTAGTGGTCACCTCCGTTGTGGAGCACCACTCCAACCTCCTGCCGTGGTCGCGCGTGGCCACGCGCCGTTACGTCGAATGCCGACCCGACGGAACATTCACCACAGCCGATGTCGTGGCTCAACTGGACCGCTCCCCAAGACCACGGCTGCTCACCATTACCGGAGCTTCGAACATCACCGGATGGCTGCCGCCGATCGACGAGATCATCGACGCCGCCCACAGCCGGGGAATCCCGGTCTCTGTCGACGCCGCCCAGCTGGCGCCCCACCATCCCCTCCCCCCGAAGGCCGACTTCATCGCTTGGAGCGGCCACAAGATGTATGCACCCTTCGGCGCCGGAGTGCTGATCGGCCCTCGCGAAACCTTCGCGGACGGTGACCCCTTCCTGGTCGGCGGAGGCACGGTCAACCTCGTCGAGCTTGACGGCGTCGTCTGGAACGAACCTCCCGACCGCGAAGAAGCGGGCTCGCCGAACGTGGTCGGGGCTGTGGCCCTGCACGCCGCGATCGACACCCTCACCGAGATCGGCTGGCCGGCGATCATCGCCCACGACCGCCACATCGGCCAGCTACTGCGCGATGGCCTGGCGAACATCCCGGGAGTGCGCATCCTCGGGCCGGATCTTCACACCGACACCCTGCCCGTCGCGACCTTCACGGTGCAAGGTTTCTCGCACGGCCTTGTGGCTGCCCGACTGTCAGCCGAGAACGGGATCGGCGTGCGGCACGGCTGCTTCTGCGCCCACCCTTACATGATGCGGCTGCTGGGCCTCGCCGAGGACGAGGTCGTCGACTTCCGCAACGAGATGCGCCGAGGTGACCGCACCCGGATGCCCGGGGCGGTGCGGGCTAGCGCCGGCATCAACACCTCCGAGGCTGACGTCAGTCGCTTGGTCTCCGCAGTGTCGCGTATCGCAGGGGGTTCTGAGGCGCCGGTCACCTACATCCAGGATCCGCGCTCCGGAGATTTCGCCCCCTATCGCGACTCGGCACCGTGGCTCGCGGACAGTCCCGCCGGGTCTTGTGCCGGTCCGGTCGGCACGCTTGCGCGTCTGTGACCCTGCCAAGGCCCTGACCCAACAACGCACCGATCCCAAGCGCCTCACGCTCCGGGTTCGGCCGATCCCCTGCTGGCGATCCACCGTCTGCGGTCGCCCTCTCTCGAGCTGGCCGTCTCTCAGTCCCGTATGAGTCCTCATCGATCACTATACCCTGCGGGGTATACTCACTGCGGAAGGGGCGTCCTGCTGCGATTCCTTCAGCCCGAGCCCGGAACGATGAGAGGAGTTTGCAATGCAGCTTCCCGACGAGGTCGTGGACGACGTTCGCAAACGCCTGCGCCGAGTTGCCGGCCAGGTCCAGGGCGTGGAACGCATGCTCGGCGAAGGACGGGAGTGCCGTGATGTCGTTACGCAGCTATCCGCGGCCTCCAAGGCACTCGAGCAGGCGGGCTTCCGGCTGGTCGCCGCCGGTCTCACCTACTGCGTGGAGCACCCGGAGCAAGCCGAGGCGGACGGCTATCCCCTCCACGCCGTTCAGAGGATGTTCATGAAGCTCGCCTGAGCGGCGGCCTATCGAGGCAGGCCAGGTCGCCCGCATTTCGCCAAACGCCCTAGGGCTTTCCCGACCTTGCGAAGCAGGGTTCTTCTCTGATACCCTAGGGGGTATGTGTAGAGTTGTCACGTTGGCCGGAAGTCCGGAGACGACAGAGTCGCCGAAGAATGTCGTGATCGTCGGGGGCGTCGCGGGAGGAATGTCGACGGCCACTCGTCTTCGCCGTCTTGACGCTTGCGCCAACATCATCGTGCTCGAACGCTCCGGTCACGTCTCGTTCGCCAACTGCGGCCTGCCGTACTTCGTCGGCGGGCTCATCGAAGAGGAGGAGGACCTGACGCTCCAGACCCCCGAACAGCTCTTCGACCGGTTCCGGCTCGATGTCAGGGTCCATGACGAGGTCGTCGCCATCGACCGTGCGGGACACACCGTCACGACGCGGTCGACGCTCACCGGCGAGGAAGAGACCGTCTCCTACGACAAGCTCGTGCTCAGCATGGGCGCCGCTCCGGTACGCCCGCCCAT
>PMVZ01000287.1:4121-6132 GCA_003166375.1 Acidimicrobiaceae bacterium
GTCCATGTCGAGACCGGAGCGACCGTTTCGTCCATCGACGAGCGCACTGTGACCCTTGCCGACGGACGAGTCCTCGCCGCAGATCTCGTCGTCGGTGCCATCGGCGTCCGACCCGATGTCCGGCTCGCCGAGCTCGCTGGACTGGAGCTGGGACCGAGCGGTGGCATCGCCGTCAACGAGGCGAACCAGACGAACGATCCGGACATCTACGCAGTCGGCGACGCTGTCGAGAAGCCCGACGCCATATCGCATGCGACCTCTCTCATCGCGCTGGCGAACGTGGCCAATCGCCAGGGTCGTCGAGTCGCCGACCACATCGCCGGGCGACCGTCACACCCCGTCGCATCGCTCGGGACGGCCATCGTGAAGGTCTTCGACGTCGTCGCCGCGACAGTCGGCTGGAGTGAACGGCGCCTGCGGGCAGCGGGCCGACCGTTCCGAGCGATCCACTCGCACCCCTTCGACCATGCGACCTACTACCCCGGGGCGACCCGTATGGCTGCAAAGCTCATCTTCGACCCGGAAGACGGAACGATCCTCGGTGCCCAGGTTGTCGGCCAGCACGGCGTCGACAAGAGGATCGACGTGATCGCGACGGCGATGTCAGCAGGAATGACCGCCGACCGCCTCGCAGACCTCGAGCTCGCGTACGCGCCACCGTTCTCCTCGGCCAAAGATCCTGTGAATCTTCTCGGCTACATGGCCGGGAACCTTCTCAATGGCGACTGCGACGTCGTGGACCCACATGAGATCGACTCGCTCATCGAGCAGGGCTGGGTACTTCTCGACGTGCGTAGCCAAGAAGAACATGCTGCCGGCGCGATCACAGGATCGGTCAACGTGCCGATCGACTCACTCCGGGATCATCTCGATGTGCTCGGCAAAGGTCCCGTCGTCGTCTACTGCGCGGTGGGTCAACGAGGCCACACGGCCACAGCTCTCCTGCGCGAGCTCGGGATCGAGGCACGCAATCTCGACGGCGGTTACCTGACGTGGTCCGCATTCGNNCGAGGGCCGACCGATCAGCCAAGGCCGTGAGGGTATCGGCTCGGCCGGTCCCCGAGGCCCCAGCCGTCACCGACGTTACGAACTTGACCGGATGGCCACCGCCAACGGCGAGTGGCAAAGCCTTTGCCTCGCTGTTGCCCGAACTCGTGCCCCCGTCAGGAAGGTCGCACTGCCCGAACAAGCGCGTCGAAGGCGGTCGCTTCACCCGCGTCGGTGACCACTGTGCGCGTGACCCGCTCCGCCCGCTCGATCTGAAGGCCCGAAAGGTCCTCCACGATCTCCTCCGGTCCGAACAGGACTGCCGTGTCTTGTGGCCCACCGGTTCCGTGCAGGCGGTTGGAGGCGTCATGGCCGACCACGAGCAGGGTCCCACCGGGCGCGAGGGCGGCTGCGGCGTGCGCGAGCACCTGGCGGCGTTGCTCGGAGGGAAGGTGCAGGTACATCACAACCACGACGTCGAACGAGGCTGGCGAAGCCTGCCACTCGACGACATCGGCCTCGACCCAGGTCACTTCCACGCCACGGTCGGCCGCCAGTCGCCGTGCCTTGGCCAGCCCGGCACGAGAGAAGTCGACGCCGGTCACACGCCAACGCTTAGAGGCGAGCCACACCGCGTTACGCCCCTCGCCACAGGCAAGGTCGAGCGCCCTACCAGGAACGAGTGCGTCCAGCTCCTCGACGAGAAAGCGGTTCGGGTCGGCCTTCCAGATCAGTTCCTCGGTTCCGTACCTCTCGTCCCAGTCCTCACGATTCACGAGACCCTCCCGGCCTGGCTCATGACGGAGCGCGCCAACTGTTGTGGCGATACCCCTGAGGGTACCAGCGAGTATGCCCACTCGTCGCCGAAGAGCACATCCCCGTCGTCTCCAGGTCAGCTCGGTCTCGGGCGCGCGCCAACCTGACCGGTGGCTCTGGCCGCCGCCTTGACCGCGTTCAGGGCACACTCGCTCAGATCGCCGCCGCGCACCCACGGCGTGAGGAAGCCAGCGCAGAACGCGTCTCC
>PMVZ01000132.1 GCA_003166375.1 Acidimicrobiaceae bacterium
AAGCTCATGAGGTTCGAGCGGTACGGCTCTTCGCTCGAGCGGACCTGGGGGACCCGGACCTTGATCGCTCCCTCGGCACTCTTGATGCGCCCGAGCTCGTAACCGTTGCGCGAGCCGAGCTGATCTGCCCCGCGTCGTTCGTAGCGGCCCCTACCTCCCAGAAAATCGACCTGCTCGGCCTCGAGCAACTGCTGCACGACGAGTCGCGTCACGGTGTCGACGAGCGCCGACACGATGTTGGTTCCCTCGTCGGTCTCCTCGTGGAGCAAGCGGTCGAGTTCCTCGCGGACGAGCATGGACGGCGGTACTCTCCTCATTGGCCTGAGCCTCCTGTCGTTGAGTTGGCGCTTTACGACATGGTTGCTCAGGCCGGTCCGATTTACAGGGAACTTAGGACGTCATCACCACAAACCAGGTGCATCGAAGCTGATCGCTCGAAAAGTCCAGCTTTCTCCTCGAGGCGTTGAACGAAAGAATGTCGCTCGCGACCACGCTCGTCACCTCGAGGACCCCGATCCGCTTCTGATAGGCATCCCGTAGCTCGTAGTCCGGAAGCTGCACAGCCCCGCCACCTGGATCGAGTTGCTCGGTTAGACAATTGGTATGAGCTGCGACGATTCGAGCGGCTTGGCTTTCGGCGAGAGTGGGCGGCTTCAACGATTCACCCTCGAGTGCTCATGGCTCTCGCTGCTTTACGCACATCTGGGCTTGAGAGGATCCATTCCGCCGATCGCTCGGCTCCGTAGGGTATCGACCGATTCATTCTCTCTCGCGACAATCGAAAGACCATGGCCGTCATTATCGCCGTTCCTCCTAGCCGGCGGAGCGTTGTGTCCTCATGAGCCGCTGATCGTTCTTGTCGTGAAGGACGACGCCGGATGACGGGCGAGCCGTCCCCGCATTCTGCGACACCTCCGTCGTAACGTGAGCACATGGACATGGCGGACCGGCATGGCCTTCTGACGAGCGCGAAACGCCGCTATCTGGATGCATTGGTAGCTGCCAAGAGTGAGGACGAGCGTGTTCGGATCGACGCGGCATTCGCGGGAGCCCTTCCCGGAGCATTCGAGAAGGTCGGAGCGATCCTGGCCGGGCATCTCAAGGACGATGCGCCACGCATGCTCGAGGAGCATCGGCAGTTTCGAGATGAGTTTGAGCAGGGCCTGCTCGCGTATTCAGGCACCGGGAAGCTGGTCTAATACCATCAGCAGCTGCGAGCACGGGTGCCGGAGTCGACCGCGGCCTTCCGTGAGAACCAGGCTGAACCGCGGGCACCGCTGGACTCACCTGGATTCCCCGGACGGCTGGAACAGCTGACAGAGTGACGCAGACATCACGGCGCTGCTCACCGACGCGTCGCCCAGTGTCGAGCATGAACTGAGTCGGAGCTCGGGGTGGAAGGCGTTTCAGATGTGCGACCTGGACCGTGACCGGGTCCGACAGGTGCAACTGCGACTTCGCCGCTCGAGACGATCCTCGCCGCAGGAATGCAGGTCCTGCCGAAAACACAGGACCTGTCACGACGCCAAGACACTCTCCTCAAAGTGGGCAAATCTGCGCCGGAGGTCGGGTGCGGGCGCGATGCGTTGCGTGTGCGCCGGAATCGGCGCTGATCGGTTTGAGCGCCGGAGCCTCGCTACGTGTGCGGCACAGTCTTCGCCAGGGCGACGGGGCACAGCGATTGGAGCGACCCATTCACCGCCAACAGAACGCTTCGGTGTCGACGGCCACACGGTGCGCAAGTGGGTCGGGCGTCGCCCGACTCCACTCTATGAGCCAACCTCGGTTGTGTCTCTGTCGTCGGTCGAACCTGCGTGGGATCGACCTTCGTACGGCCTACTTGACGATCGCAATCGCCAAATAGGCGATGGTGATGGCCAGAGCTACGAGTGCCGGCGACATCTCTTTGGCGTTGTCCTTTGCCTTGCGGTGGTAGAACAGGGCGCCGAGGAGCAGGAGCGCCATTCCAGCTGCCCCAACCAGACCAATGGGATGCCACCACAGCCCGCCCACAACGCTTGCGCCAGCAGCGAGCTCGGGTATCGCGATCGATTGATACTTACGCCAAGGGATCCCGAAGCGCGTAGCAGACTGTCGCATCCTTGGATTACCCAAGAGCTTGCCCGCTGCCGGCAACAAACAGGCCACTGCCAGGATTACGGAAACGGTGATCAACATCGAAGCCTCCTTAGAATCGGAGTTAACGGAGACGCGTTAACTTCGCTGACTTAATACGAGCCGCAGGACGTCGAACGTCTCCATCGCAGCTGACGCGCCCGAGACACTTGTGATTCTTTTTCTGAACCTGGCAATCGCCTCTTCTGAGGCCTCCATGTCTCGGTCCCAGATCGAAAGGCAGACGACCTCTCTCCGGACGTGGTCGGCCTGAAGCACGACAAGACCCACGAAGTTGGGAAGCTCTCGGTACTCGGGCACGATTTGTTCATCGAGGACTCTCACTACTTCCTCGAGATGATCAGGTTCGATATAAAAGGTCAAAGACCTGGCTTTCATTGCACTTTCCTAGGCGCTGACTGCAACTGCAGCGGTAGCGCGACTCATGCCGGCGGCTGCATACGCCTCGTCCTCATCCAGCGTTTCCCGCTCCAAAAGCGCCTTTGCGAGGTGATCGAGCCGATCGCGGCTTGCCCGTAGCGTGGCGACGGCCTGCTCGTAGCACTCCTCGATGATCCGACGCGCCTCGGCATCGACGAGGTCCTTGGTGGCGGGGGCGACGCCGTCGAAGCCGAAAGGCGACTCCTGACCGGGTGAGGGAAGCACCGACACGGGCCCTATGGCTGGTGACATTCCCCAGCGACCCGCCATCTGTCGGGCGATGTTGCTG
>PMVZ01000215.1 GCA_003166375.1 Acidimicrobiaceae bacterium
CCTCCCGACTACATCTTCCCGCTCGTCTCCGGCCAGTACTTCACTGTCGAGAACACAGCCGATTTTCAGACGCTTCTCTACGAGCCGCTGTACTGGTTCGGTGACGAGAAGAGCACCTCGGTCGACTACTCGCTGTCGATCGGGAACGCTCCGGTCTACAGCGACGCCAACCGGGTCGTGACTATCACGCTCAAGGACTACCTCTGGTCGAACGGCCAGCCGGTGAGCGCACGTGACGTCGTCTTCTGGGTCAACCTCTTGAAGGCGAACCCTGACGACTGGGCCTCGTATGTCCCCGGTGGCTTCCCCGACAACGTGACTTCGGCGACGGCCCTCAACGCGACGACCGTCCAACTTCACCTGAACGCCGGCTACAACCCCATCTGGTTCACATACAACGAGCTGTCGCAGATCACACCCCTACCACTCGCCTGGGACCGCACGGCGTTGTCGGTGCCAGCGCCCTCTGTCGGCGCGAGCGATCTCCCCGACGCGACGACGTCTGGCGCGAAGTCCGTCTACAACTTCCTCAACGGCCAAGCCAAGAACATCGGGAGCTATGCGTCGAGCCCGATCTGGTCCGTGGTCGACGGTCCGTGGAAGCTCGTCGGCCTCACGACCGACGGGACCGCGACCTTCGTGCCCAACCGGCGCTTCTCGGGGCCGGACAAGCCGCACCTGGCGAAGTTCGTCGAGCTCTCGTACACCAGCGCTGCGGCCGAGTTCTCGGTGCTACGCGCCGGCNNCTGGTACCCGTTCCAGTTCGACTACTTCGAGCCGAACTTCAACAACCCGCAGGTCGGGCCGATCCTGCGCGAGCTGTACTTCCGCGAGGCGTTCCAGCACCTCGTCGACCAGCAGGGTTGGATCCACGCCTACTACGGCGGGCTCGGGCTTGCCACCTACGGCCCGGTGCCCGCGAGCCCGCCCAACCCGTACGCGGACGCGAACGCCTCGGTGAACCCGTATCCCTTCAGCGTCTCCGCGGCGAGGACGCTGCTTTCCGGGCACGGCTGGAAGGTTGTCCCGAACGGCGTGACGACCTGTGCCCGGCCCGGCACCGGTCCGAGCGAGTGTGGGAAGGGGATCGGTGCGGGTGAGGGGCTCAACTTCACGCTCATGTACCCGAGCGGGCTCGTCTACACCGACGGCGCGATGGTGGACCTGCAGTCGGTGGCCAAGCAGGTGGGCATCGAGATCGCCCTCAAGGAGGTGACACCGACCACGATCGCCTCGACGATCCTGAGCTGCCTGCCGAGCCAGGCGGCCTGCACCTGGCAGCTCGGACAGTACGGCGCCGGGTGGGTCTTCGAGCCGGACCACTATCCGAGCGGCGAGGAGATCTTCGAGACCGGTGCGCTTGGCAATGTCGCCAACTACTCGAACGCGACGACCGACAGGCTCATCGCGGCCACCACCAAGGCCCCGGTCTCGGGCGCGAGGGCCGCTCTGGACGCCTACCAGGACCAGGTCCGTCTCGAGCTGCCCAACTTCTGGCAGCCAAGTCCGGGCACGCTGGTAACGCTTCAGTCGAACCTTCACGGCTTTGTCCCNNCGAATGGAGAGCACGACCGCAGATGATCGGATACACATTGCGCCGCCTCGCTCAGGCCGTGATCGTCCTGCTCGGCCTGACGGTGCTCGTGTTCGTGCTCGAGCACATGATCCCCGGCAGCCTCGCACGCGCCATCCTCGGGCCCAGGGCGAGCGCGGGCGAGATCGCAGCCTTCGACCGGGTCAACGGGCTCGATCGATCGGTCGTCTCGCAGTACTTGACGTTCCTCTCCCATTTGCTTCACGGGAACCTCGGGTATTCCTACCGACTGAACCAGAGCGTCGACTCGCTCGTCGTCCACGAGCTGCCGAACGACCTCATACTTGTCGGCATCGCGCTCTTCTTCGCACTCGCGATCGCGATCCCGCTCGGGATTGCCCAGGCGGTGCGGCGGAACCGGGCGCTCGACCATGTGGCGACGGGGGTCTCGTTTCTCCTCTACTCAATGCCTTCGTACTGGCTCGGGCTCCTGCTCATCGCAACGTTCGCGATCGGTGTGCACGTCTTCCCCCCTGAGGCGCCCCAGGCGGCTTCGCCGGCCGGGGTCCTCGCCGANNTCAGCGGCGGTCGACACCCTCGCCCAGGACTACGTGCGCGTCGCCCGTTCGAAAGGCCTCCCGCAGCGTGCGGTCCTCCTGCGCCATGTGCTGCGCAACTCGCTCGTGCCGGTCGTGACGCTGCTCGGCCTGTCCGTGCCGGCCGTGCTCACGACCGGGCTCGTCGTCGAGTACGTGTTCAACTTTCCCGGGCTCGGCCTCACGTACTTCAACGCGGCCGTGAACGCGGACTACCCGGTGGAGCTCGGCGTCACGGTGGTCGTCGGGATCGCGACCGTCCTCGGCAGCCTGCTGGCCGATCTCGCCTATGCCGTGCTCGACCCGAGGGTCCGATATGGCTGATCCGCCCGTGCCAGTCGAGGTCGCCGGCGAGGACTTCGACACCTTGTGCGCGCCGGAGGTGGCCCGTGGGCGCGGCGCGCACCGGTCCTTTGCGGCTGCGTTCCTGGAGAACCGGATGGGCGTCGCCGGCCTCGGGATCGTCTCGGCGGTCGCTGCGTTCTGTTTCCTCGGCCCGCTCGTGTACCACAGCGACCAGGTCCACGCGAACATCGCGCTCACGAACCTGGCGCCGGGCGCGGGGCACCCGCTCGGCACCGACGCGAACGGGTTCGACATTCTCGGGCGGCTCATGGTCGGTGGCCAGAGCGCGCTGGAGATCTCCCTCGCCGTGGCGCTCGTGGCGACATGTTTCGGGGCGCTCTGGGGCGCCGTGTCCGGCTTCACGGGCGGCGTGATCGACGCCATCATGATGCGCATCGTGGACGTGGTGATCGCTGTGCCCGCCATTTTCCTGCTCATCTACCTGGCGACGGTGTTCAGGCCCACGGTCCCGCTGCTCATCGTCGTGCTCTCGTTGCTCTCATGGCTGGGGCCGGCGCGTCTTGTCCGCGGTGAGACGCTGTCGCTTCGGACCCGGGAGTTCGTCGAGGCGGTGCGCGCCGCGGGCGGCCGGAGCTCGCGCATCGTCGGACGGCACATCATCCCGAATGCCCTCGGGACGATCTCGGTCAACGCCACGTTCCAGGTGGCCGACGCGATCATCATCCTCGCGACCTTGAGCTTTCTCGGCTTCGGCCTGCCGCCGCCCGCGGTGAGCTGGGGAGGCATGTTGTCGCTGGGGACGACCTACCTGCTGGACGGCTACTGGTGGGAGGTCTATCCGGCCGGCCTGATCGTGATGGTGACGGTTGTCGCGTTCAATTTCATGGGTGACGGTCTACGCGACACGCTCGATGCGAGGCTGCGCGAACGCTAGGGCATCAGACCGGCAGTCCCGCCTCGAGCAGGGCGAGTGCACGATCGAACTGCCTGAGGTAGTCGTTCCCCGGATCGTCCCCAGAGCTCGCCGCGATGCCGAGAGCCACCCCGACGAGTGCTCCGGCAAAGGTACGAACCTCGAAGTCGTCGCTTTGCCGGCCGACGCGCTCGGCGACGGCTTCGGCCAGCATCTGGATCATCTCGGAAACCTGCGCGAGCATGCGCGCCCGCAGCTCTGGCACCTCGGTCATCAGCCGGATCCTGTCTGCCTCCTCGGCTTGTTGGCCCTCGGGCATCGACAAGAAGACCTCGCTGATGGCGTTCCGTAGCGCCTGCAGGGGCGGGACTCCGACTTGCTGGGCATGGAACGCGGCGATGAGCAGTGCGTCGTAGTCGTCTTGAAGGACAACCTCCTCCTTGCTCGGGAAGTAGCGGAAGAAGGTGCTCGGTGACACTTCAGCGGCCGCGGCGATCTGCTCGACGGTCGTCTTGTCGTAACCCTGGTCCTTGAACAACGCCATGGCGTGCTCTCTGATGGCGAGGCGTGTCTTCGCCTTCTTCCTTTCCCTCAGGCCCGTCGGGAGCTCAGTCATGCGCGATTGCTCCTGCGCGTGACGCAACCGTGGGGACCGGCGTCGGCGCGTCCGCGTGGCGTCGCGGCAGGAAGAACAGGGCCAGTGCCATTGCGCCGACTGCGATCGCAGCGCACACGCACAGCATGACGTCCAGCGATGTGACAAAGGCGGACCGGACGGAGCGCGCGAGCGCCGCATCCCCGAGTTGTCGTGCAGCCTCCATCCCCGTGGCCACGCCCTTTCGCACCACCTGGGCGACCGACGCCGGTAGATGCGCGACGTTCACGCGGTCGCGGTACTCGGAGTTCAAGATGTTCCCGAGCAATGCCACGCCGATGGTGGCGCCGACCTGACGACAGGCCATTATCAGGCCAGCGCCGGTGCCGGCTCGCTCGGTGGAGAGCGCGCCCAGAGCCGCGTTCATCGTCGCCGGAAGCGAGAAGCCGAGCCCGAAGCCGCAGATCACGAACCAGAAGACGGCCCACCCGGTACCGCTGCCGACCTTGGTGGTCGCGCCGAGGAACAGGCCCACGGCCATGAAGGCAAAACCGACGGCCACCNNCAGGCGGATACCGCTTCCCAAGGGGTCCTGGCCCATCACGGCCTGGAAGTACTGAGGCATCGCGAACAGGAGGCCGAACATGGCGAAAGAGACCATGGTCGCGAGCACGGTTCCCCAGGTGAACCGAGCCGACCGGAA
>PMVZ01000141.1 GCA_003166375.1 Acidimicrobiaceae bacterium
TGAAACATGAGACGAGCGTGTGGTTCGAGCTGACGACACTTCTCATCCCAGGGCTCAACGACTCCGACTCCGAGCTCGACGCCATGACCTCCTGGGTGGTCGAGCACCTCGGCCCGGATGTGCCGATGCACTTCACCGCGTTCCATCCCGACTTCAAGATGCTCGACCGGCCACCCACCCCGCCCGACACGCTGAGCCGGGCGCGGCGCATCGCGCTGGCCAACGGTGTCCGCCACGCCTACACAGGCAACGTGCACGACGTCGACGGGCAGAGCACCTACTGCCCGGCGTGCGGGGTTCGGGTGATCGAGCGCGACTGGTATGTGGTCGGCGTCTACCGTCTCGACAACACCGGGCACTGTCAGGTGTGCGGTGCCCAGCTGCCCGGCGTATTCGACGGCTCGCCCGGTCAGTGGGGTGCGCGGCGGCTGCCGGTGACCATCGGGCGAGTGGACCGCGAGGATGCCCAATGAAGGACGCCCGCACGCTCAAAGTCCGCCCGCCGGCCGTGGCCGGCACGTTCTATCCGGCGGCACCGGAGGAGTTGCGCGGTGCCCTGCGCGCGGCCTTCAACGCCGCTGTCCGGCCGGACCGCGAGACGCCCGCCCCGAAGGCGCTCGTCGTGCCGCACGCGGGTTACATCTACTCCGGCGCCGTCGCAGCATCCGCGTACCTGAGCCTCGCCGTGGCACGCGACCGAGTGCAGCGGATCGTGCTCCTCGGCCCCAGCCATCACGTTCCCATCTCGGGGATGGCGGTCACCAGTGCCGATGCTTTCGCTACGCCGCTCGGGCTCGTTGCGGTCGATGCGGCGGCACGTCAGCTCGCGCTCACCCAGTTGTGCGTGAGCGTCGATGACGAGGCCCACGCGTACGAGCACAGCCTCGAGGTCCAGCTTCCGTTCCTGCAGGTGATGATCGACCACTTCGAGGTCCTGCCGCTCGCGGTGGGGCGTTGCGCGACCGCCGACGTTGCTGCCGTGCTCGATGCGGTCTGGGGTGGTCCCGAGACGGTGATAGTTGTCAGCAGCGACCTCTCGCATTACCACCGGTACGCCGACGCCGTCGTGCTCGACCGTCGCACCGCCGCCGCGGTCGTCGCCCGGCGACCGGACGAGATCGGCGACCGTGACGCATGCGGCGCCGCCGGCATCCGCGGCTTGCTGAGCGCCGGTCGTGCTGACGCGCTGCGAGTCGAGCAGCTTGACCTGCGCAACTCCGGCGATACTGCCGGAGACCGGGAGAGGGTGGTGGGCTATGGCGCCTTCGCACTCGTCTGACCTGAAGCTGACCCCCCACGAGCGCGAGCTGCTGCTCGACATCGCCGACGCCGCCATCGTCGATGGTTTTCTCGGCGTCCGGCCCTCCGCGCCTCCGGACGCGTTGCTACCTGGCGCTTTGCGCGAGCACGTCGGCGTATTCGTCACCCTCACGGTCGACGGGCAGCTCAACGGTTGCATAGGCAGCATCGATGGTGTCGAGCCGCTGGGACACGGCGCCGCCCGCCACGCCTGGTCGGCCGCCTTCGGCGACCCGCGGCTGCCCCGCCTGCGTCCTGTGGACTACAGCCGGCTGCGTATCGAAGTGTCGGTGCTCTCGCCGTTGACAGCGCTGCTGGCTGTGTCTCGCCACCAGGTTCTCGACCAGCTGCGCCCCGGGGTCGACGGCCTCGTCATCGCTGCCGGCTGCCGCCGGGGACTCTTCCTGCCGGCGATGTGGGAGCAGCTCCCCGGGCCCGAGGTATTCCTCGACCATCTCCTGTGAAGGTGGGACTCGTCCCCGGTTGGTGGCCGGAGGGGATGCGAGCATGGCGGTTCACCGCCGAGACGTTTGCCCGTGACGTCGGCAAGCAGCCCAATCCGTCCCCGGGTTGCCTGAGCCAGGCCGGCCCTAGCAATTGCAGCGCGGCTGTCACCACATCGTCGGGTGGGAATGCTCGAAGGGCTGTGGAGGCGGCCAAGCGTCTAGTCGAACAAGCTCAACAGAAGCTCAATGCGGCCCTGTAGCGTGAAGGGAGCTTGGGGGGTGGCTCTCGCGCTGGCAAACTCCGAGGGACTCGAAGAGCGCCAGAAACAGGGTCGGGCGATACTCAGATCGTGGACCAGCACGAGGGATTTCCGCGCAGAATTATCGCGCGTCCGCTGCAGACCGTGAACTTTCGCCGGAGACAGAACCCTTTATTTATACGCCATATGGGTTTGTGCCAGTTCGCCAAAGTCCCAGGAGGGAAGCTTGAGGGGCCAGTGCCCGCAAGGGCGTGAGAATTCAAGTCGACCCCCTGGCGCAAACCCCATCTCGCTCTCTCACCACGGTGAGCGAAGTCTGGCCAGTCACCGCAGGAGCCACATAGCGTCTCGTCTGTATGGTCGCCCAACGGTCTTGGCGGGACCGGCGGCCATCCAGATCGACGGATATGGCGCTGTGCTGTGGGCCGTCCCATCGGTCCCACCGATCGCCTCCTCCCCTAGGTTTCAACCATGCGGCTGGCCCCGGCGTGACCTACTGCCGGGTCGACAGCACCACTCAAGCTTGTTAGGGGCGTCAGGCCCCATTACTGCACACTGGCATTGCCGAGGTCCCTTGTGCCGCGCCTGCCCTAGACACGTGGCTGATATGCGGCTGGGGCTCAATCTCTCTGGAAGCGCGACGCCACAGGCCATCGACTGAGGTCCTCAGCCTCGAGTCTCTCGGCCACAAGGGCAAGGAAGGAACGGATTGTCGATTGGGCGACGTGGTGCAACAGCGCCCGGTTGAGCTGCCCTCCGAGCTGGCCGAACGGCGGTTCATAGAAGGCAAAGAGCGAGACACGGCAGCGGTCCGGGTTCAGCGGGAGGAGCTCCACCTCGCCTTCGAGCACAGGGAAGAGCGCAGGCAGTCCACTCGACTGCCAAGACACCGGCACGACCACGGCGACCCCGAGGTCACGAGGTGGACCGTGTGTCACGCGGACTTCACGCTGCACCCGCCCGCTCGCCCACGACAGTCCGATGCGCAGGTAAAGCGCTTCGCCTTCGCCCTCGGCTGCGCTGGCAAGCGGAGCAAACCAAGTTGAGTCAGAGACGAAGCGCCCCCGTACCGCCTCGAACGGACATGAAACGTCAACCGAGTCCTCAATGAAGAAACGCATAGCTCAGCCCCCCTCCTTCATGAGGGCAGGCTAATGGGCGCCCCGGCGCCGGCCGGTAGCTGTTCTCATACCACCCCGCCCCTACTCCATGTGGTCTCCAGTGCGCTTGTGGAGAGCGAAAGGCGCTACCGCGACGCCGTAGCGGCGAGACCCTACGCGCCGCCTGCAGTGACGATCATGTCGGTGACGAATCCCGCGGCGAGGCCGAGCATCACACCCCAGTACAGCAATTCCATTCGGCCCACTTTGCGGGCTACCCCCAGAAGTTGGATGACAACGTAGAGAATGGAGCCTGCCGCGACCGTAAGGAACAGCGTGCTCATCACGTTGCTGGTGAACTGGTGTCCGATGACGGTTCCTAGGAACGTTGGTCCGCCACCTATCAAGCCCATCGCGAAAAGGAAGCCCCAAGAGGGACGTTCGCCTTCGGCAGCGAGCGGTGCCACGATCCCAAACCCCTCCGTCGCGTTGTGAAGTGCGAAGCCGATAACGAGAACGGTGGCGAGACCGACGGCGCCGGTGGCGGCGCTGTTCCCGATGGCAAGGCCTTCACCGAAATTGTGCAGCCCGATGCCGACAGCAATGAGGAGGGCCAGACGGCGGGCAGGTGACCACTCCGATACGCCAAGACGTGCTGCCTTGACCTCGGCTACAGCCATCGATCCTGGCGGAAAGGGACGAGGGCGTCCTCGTCCGGCTAGCCATCGTTCGTAGTAGGCGAGGCTTAGCAGGCCGAAGGCGATCCCGCCGAGGAAGAGTGCACCATATCCGAAGACCGGCGCAAGGCCGCCGGATCCGTCGTGCAGATTTCCAAGAGTTCTGTCCAATGGTTCATACGCGTGCGTGAGAACGTCCCAGATCAAAAAGAGCAGGATCCCGATGGCGAGCGCGTTCAGGAACTGGCGAAGGCCCACTCGCGGTGTCCGCAGCCTCCCGAGTGGGAGTCCGAGCAGGATCGTCACCCCTGCGATGAACCCAAGGATCAAGGTCCGGGTCTCGTCCATGACAGGGTCATCCCTCCGGTTGGTCGCCCGGAGTCCCCCCGGGAATCTGCTTCGCTTAGCCTAAGCCCCGATCCACCGAAAAACGTCGGGCGATCGGCTCTCGGGGACTGAACCATCTCGCATGGGTCGGAGCTGCCGTCGAGGTGTCTGACTGAGCCTCCGAGGCGACAGAGGGCGCGTGTCGGACCAGGCCCCTATGAGGGACTGGGGAGGACCATCGTCTGCTGGCGCCGGGCACAGGTGGCGGGACGCCGTCGTCGCGCAGAGATCAGGCGCGTAGGCAAACGGCCG
>PMVZ01000328.1:0-227 GCA_003166375.1 Acidimicrobiaceae bacterium
AGGTTATCAGAAGTAGTACGACTCTGCAAGCGGTGCTCGCCCGGTGCTCGCGACGACCGGTATCTCGACGGTTCTGCCCGCCACCCCTGCAGTTCACTCTCACGTATCGCCTGCGCACCGATGAAGCGTCAGATGAAGAGGTTGACGTTGGCCTTGTCCGCCTCGGCGAGGTAGGTGGCGACACCTACGAAATCGAGGCCGTCGATCAGTTCGTCCTCATGAAAGCC
>PMVZ01000328.1:248-725 GCA_003166375.1 Acidimicrobiaceae bacterium
AAGTTCATCTTCGAGAGGCCGAGCTGTTGCGATCCGCTCGGCATCATTGAGCCGAACATGCCCTGGAGGAAGCCTTTCTTGTGTTTGGGGGCTTGGGGCTTACGGAGAAGGCTGAGGCCCCAGAAGGTGAAGAACATCGTCACCTCGTCGCCCATCGCCGCGGCGCCGTTCGCGATGATGAAGGCAGCGATCGCCCTGTCGAGATCGCCGCTGAAGACAATCAGCGTCTTCTTGCTCGTGTCCATTGCCTACCGCCTCTCTGGTGCCTCAGGCCTCGAAGGCCCGGAGCAGATAGTCGGAGATGTCGTCGAACTGCATGGTGTCCTTGGCCGCTTTCTGCAGGTTGATGTAACAGATCGGGCACATCGTCACGCCGGCATTGGCCGCGGCACGCAGTTCCTCCACGCGGCGCATGGCTTGGTCGGACGCCTTCTTCGGATAGAGGGACTCCACCGGGCCGCCGCAGCACCAAGTCGA
>PMVZ01000328.1:849-3196 GCA_003166375.1 Acidimicrobiaceae bacterium
TGGGCCTTCAGCACCTCGTCGGCGCCAAGGTCGTAGATCAAGGCTCCGGAGTAGAGGTCGTCCTCGAAGAGGGCTCCGAAGCTGACCCCAGCCCGACGCAAGAGGAGGGCTACGTTGCGTGGGATACGGTCGTAGACGGACCGCTCGGCCTTGGTCGGATGCGCCATGAGCGAAGAGATGTTGAGGATCTTGTTCACCTGACGCGCAAAGCCGGCGAAGCGTGCCAGGAAGGAGTCGCCGAGCTTCTCCTCGGCCACGACCAGGTCCTCGATATAGGGGATCAGCTGGTACATCTGGCCCGTATAGAGCACCCGCTCACCGCCACGGGGGAGATCGAGCCCCTTGGTCCATGCGATGGCGCTTTTGACCGGGATCGGCAGCACGGACCGCCGCAGGCGGAGATTGTCCGCCATGATCCCGATCGTGTCGCCCGTGTCCACTGGCATCGCCCGCGCCTCCTCAGACCCCGAATACATTCCGGTTGAAGTAGTGCCGCAGCGCGCGAACGTTCTCGGTTATGTGCACGCCCGCCGGGCAGTTCACTTCGCACAACTTGCAGAGCAAGCAGGAGAAGACGGTCTCCTGGTGGCCGAGGACCTCGTCTTTCATGCCGAGCAGCACATAGCGGAAGATCTCTCTCGGCAGGTGGTCGAGACCCATAGGGCAGATCGCCGTGCAGACACCACAGTTCATGCAGGCGGAGGCATTGAAGGAGGCGTCCTGGCGCACCTCGTCCACGAGCCCCGGCTGGAGGGTGGTCATCAGGATCCCTGCCTCTCGATGGCCCGATAGGGAAAGAAACCGTCATCGGTCGCGTCGGCGACCTCCACGAGCCAGCGGTACTTGCGCATGCCCATTACCCAGTACATCGTCTCGTTGGTCGGCGCGGAGATGGCCTCCGCGATCTCGGGCACTGTCATCTGCCCGTCTCCGAGCGCTTTCAGGATCTGGCGCCGCCGCAGCGGCTCTTCGCGAATGATCTCGCGTACGTCCCGGTTCTCCGCTGTCATCTAGGAAACCGCCATCGCCAGGCCGTCAATCATGGCCTCCATCTCGCGGCTGGTGTAGCCCTGCAGGTCGATCGCGTGCTGGGGGCATATCGGTACGCAGCCGCCACAGCCCTTGCAGGTAGCGGCGGCAATCGTCGCCACGAGCTTGCCGCCCAGCAGGTCTAGCTGGCTGATCGCGTCGTAGGGGCAACTCTCCACGCAGATGCCGCACCAGCTGCAGAGCTCCGGGTCGATGGTGGCCACTTGCGGGTCGAGCTCGGCACGGCCTTGCTTGAGCATGGCAGCGCTCCATGTCACAGCCGCCAGACCAGAGGTCACGCTCTCGCTTGAGGTCTTGGGGAACTGGCAGGCGCCGCAGATCGCGACACCGTCCACGACAGTCTCGACCGGCCGGAGCTTGGGGTGGATCTCGTTGAAGAAGCCGTCCCGGCCGATCGGAAGCTTGAGGGCCTTGACGAGCTCCTCGTTCTCGCGTGGAACCATGCCGGTGACAAGCACCACGAGATCGACCGGAAGTTGGAGATCGTTCTGGCTCGTCAGCTCGTCGCGTACCTTGACCTCGAGCTTGCCGCTCGTGGCCCTGCTCACCTCGGGCGGCTGCTCGGCCGGGAACTTGAGGTAGAGGACGCCCTTCTCGCGGGACTCCTCGTACAAGAGCTCGAACTTTCCGTAGGTGCGCATGTCCCGATAGAGGTGGTACTGGTGGGCCGAGGGGTCCTTGCCCTGCAGTTCGAGCGATGCGTGCACCGCGGCGGTGCAGCAGAAACGCGAGCAGTACTGGTTGGGGCCGGCATCTCCCTGGCGGCTGCCGACACAGTAGATGTAGGCCACGTCCTTGACCGCTCTTCCGTGGTACTGAAGCGGCCCGTCGGCGGCGTCCACCATCTGTTTGAACTCCGGCAGCGTCACGACACCGTCGATGCCGTAGCCGTACTCGCCTTCGCCGGGCCGGTAGCTGTCAAAGCCGGTCGCGACGATGATGGAGCCGACCTCGATCCGCCGAATCGCCTCGGGCTCGCCGGCGACGGCGATGTCGACCTCGTAGTTGCCGAAGCTGCCCGCCTTGCGCACCAGTTCGGTGTTCGTGAACAACACGATGTTGTCGCGCCGGCGCACCTGCTCCAGCAGCTCCGCGATCAGCTCGCGACCGTCCTTCTCATGAGGAAACATGGGGCCGAAGTCCTTGACCCAGCCGCCCACCTCCGCCTCGCGCTCGATAACCACGACAGCGAGCCCGATGTCGGCAAGGCCGATCGCGGCGCGAAGTCCTGCGATGCCGGCACCGACCACGAGCGTCTTCGGCACCGTTTCGACGATGGTCGGCTCGAGCGGCTCCA
>PMVZ01000163.1 GCA_003166375.1 Acidimicrobiaceae bacterium
CAAGAGGCGCGTTTCACGCTCCGAAAGCTGTTCGAGGACACCGGCGTGTCCACCACGGACTTCAACTACCGTCTCGCCGACTTCGGCGTGGCGGCGTACTTCGAGAGCCATGTTCCGCGGATCATCGACGAGCCGGTGACCCCCGAGCCGACCGAAGGGCAGTCAAGAGATGACCTGGACCGTTTCGTCGGCGCCTTTCATCAGATCTCCGAGGAGGCCTACACCGTTCCCGATGTCGTCAGGACCGCGCCGCATCGCTGCATCGTCCGGCGCGAGATCCACGACTACGAGAGCCTGACCGAGGTGCCGTTCACCTGGCGTGTGTGGAACAAGCAGCATCGTGATGCCGGAGGCGAGTAAGGGCCGGCATCGCGTCGGTCTCATAGTCAACCCGCTCGCCGGGATCGGCGGGCGCGTCGGCCTCAAAGGCTCCGACGGGACCGCGATCGTAGAGCGCGCCCTCGCGCTCGGGGCCGTGCCCGCCGCCGGAGCGCGGGCGGCTGAGACCCTTTCGCACCTCCGTGATCTCGCGAGTGTCCTCGATCTCGGCACCTACCCGGCCGAGATGGGTGCCGAGATCGCCCGAGAAACCGGCTTCGAACCGGCCGTGCTCGGCTCGCTCGACGGTACCGGGAGCGGAGGGCGGACAACCGGCGAAGACACCCGGCGCGCCGCCTTGGACCTGCGTGAGTGGGGAGCGGAGCTGATCGTGTTCGCCGGGGGTGACGGAACCGCACGCGACCTGACCACGTCGGTAGCCGCCACGGTGCCGGTGATCGGGATCCCGGCGGGGGTGAAGATCCATTCCGGCGTCTTCGCGGTCAGCCCGCGCCATGCCGCGGACGTCATCGGCGAGTTCCTCGCCGGCCGGGCTCGCCTCGAGGAGCGGGAGGTCCTCGACATCGACGAGGACCTCTTCCGTGCCGGCATCGTGGCGCCACGCCTCTACGGCTACCTGACGGTGCCCTGCGTTCGCGACCTCGTTCAGCGCGCCAAGTCCGCCAGCCGGAGCGATCCGTCGACCGCACGCGGCGTCGCCTTCGGTGTGCTGGGTGAGATGGAGCGCGACCGCGACGCCTATTTCATCCTGGGCCCGGGCTCGACGGTGAAGGCGGTCGGCGACGAGCTTCAAGTCGACAAGACGCTTCTCGGCGTCGACCTGTACCACGACGGGAGGCTCATCGGAACCGACCTCAACGAGTCCCAGCTGCTCGCGGCCATCGAAGGCCGTCACGCCAAGATCGTCGTGACGGTCATCGGAGGTCAGGGCTACATCTTCGGGCGGGGGAACCAGCAGCTGAGCCCGAAGGTCATCCAGGCGGTAGGACGTGACAACATCATGGTCATCGCCACGCTGGACAAGCTCCACGCGCTCGGCGGGCCCCTGCGCGTCGACACCGGAGATCCCGAGTGCGACCAGCTCTTGGCGGGGTACTTCCGTGTCATAACCGGCGAGCGCGAGCGGGCGATATGGCAGGTGAGGTCATGAGCCGAACCGTCTGGGTCAACGGAAGACTGGAGCCGGCCGGCAAGGCGTTGCTCACCGTCACCGACCGCGGCTTCCAGGTGGGAGACGGGATCTTCGAGACGATCCGGGTGGTCGGCGGGCGGGTCCTCGAGTTCTCGCTTCACTTGAGTCGCCTGCAGGCCTCCGCCGCGGTGCTCGAGATCCCGCTTCCGGACGACCTCGAGCGATGCCTGGTCACCGCCATGGCGGAGGTCTGCAGGGCCAACCGGCTGGACGGCTCCGATGCGGAGGTCGCGATCCGTGTCACGGTGACCCGCGGACCCGTCGACGGGCGCGCCCTGCGCCCACCCGACGAGGTCAGGCCGAACCTGGTCGTCCAGGCGTGGCGGGTCGATCCGCCGGCGCCGGAGCTGCTCGCCAGAGGCCTTCGTCTGGTCATCTCCGACGTCCGGCGTGACCCGCTGAGCCCGCTGGCCACGGTGAAGACGACCAGCCGTGCCGAGCTCGTCCACGCGCAGCTCCAAGCCCGCCACCACGGTGCCGACGACGCCTTGTTGCTGACCACCGATGGGCACTTGGCCGAGGCGACCTCGGCCAGCGTCTTCCTGGTCGAGGGTGCAGGGCTCGCGACCCCGTCGCTCGACTGCGGCATCCTCGTCAGCACCACGCGTGAGTGGGTCATCTCCTCAGGCGCGCCCCGCCTCGGGCTCGCCGTTCGCCAGGACCACCTGACCCGTGACGATCTCTGCGCAGCCGACGAAGCCTTCCTGTCCAGTTCGGTGGCCGGCATACTCCCGGTCACCAGCGTCGACGGGCAGCCCATCGGTGCCGGGACCCCAGGCGTTTGGACCTTGCGCCTGCGGGCGCTGCGCGAGAGCGGGCCTTTCGCCATGCCCCAGTAGAACGAGCGAACCGGCTCGCCCGGAGCAACGGGCTTCAAACGTGCCGCGGCGATGTAACGCCGAGGTATCCGAGGAAGACTGAGAGTCATGTTGCGATCCCGAACATCCAAGACATCGACGACCGAGAACGAGACGCCCCGAGAAGTCGTGCTCTCCGAGGACGAGTGGCGCAGGCGCTTGACTCGCGAGCAGTACCGAGTCCTGCGCAAGGCGGGAACCGAGCGTGCCTTCACGGGCGAGTACGTCGACTGCCACCTCGACGGCACCTATCACTGCGCGGCGTGCGGCGCCGAGCTGTTCTCCTCGGATGCCAAGTTCGACTCGGGCTCGGGCTGGCCGAGCTTCACCGAGCCTGCCGTGGCCAGTGCCGTCGAGCTGCACCGTGATCGGTCCTTGGGGACGGAGAGGACCGAGGTGCTCTGCCGAGCGTGCGGATCGCACCTCGGGCACGTGTTCGACGACGGCCCGTTGCCGACCGGCCAGCGCTACTGCATCAACTCGTGCTCACTTAGCATCGAAGCGGCCCAACGATGAACTGGTTCAAGGCCAAGTCGGCGATGGTGGGGCCCGACCAAGCCATGCGCGGCCGGGAGGCGGAGATGGCCGTGCCTGAGCGCCACCTGGTGCTCGGGACGCCCCTTCGCGCACCGGTGCCGGACGGCTTCGAGCGCGCCATATTCGCGATGGGCTGTTTTTGGGGCGCCGAGCGGAAGTTCTGGCTCGCGGACGGCGTGAGCACCACCGCAGCCGGCTACAGCGGGGGCTACACGCCGAACCCGACCTACGAAGAGGTCTGCTCGGGCAGGACCGGCCACGCGGAGGCGGTCCTCGTGGTGTTCGACGGCGCGAAGACCTCCTACGAGAAGCTGCTCTCGGTCTTCTGGGAGAACCACGACCCGACCCAGGGCATGCGTCAAGGAAACGACGCCGGTACTCAGTACCGCTCCGCGATCTACACGACGTCTGCCGCCCAGCAGCTGATCGCAGAGCGGTCGCGCGCCGATTACCAACGGGCGCTCGACGCGGTGGGCTATGGGCAGATCACCACCGAGATAAAGCCCGCAGGGCCCTTCTACTACGCCGAGGGCTACCACCAGCAGTACCTCGAGCGGAACCCGAACGGCTACTGCGGCTTGGGCGGTACCGGGGTCTCGTGCCCGGTGGGCCTCACCTCTGCCGAGGGCTGATCTCGCAGCCGGTGGTTCGTACACTTCCTCCGGTGCTCTGGCTGGCTGCGCTCCCGTTGCTCATCTGGGTCTACCTGTTGTTGTTCCGGGGCGGGTTCTGGCGCACGGGGNNTGCGGCTGCCGATCGCCCCCGAGCCCGCGTCGTGGCCCTCGGTTGCAGTGGTCGTCCCGGCTCGGAACGAGGAGCTCGTGCTCGGTGCCAGCCTGCCGAGCCTGCTGGTCCAGGACTATCCCGGTCCGATGCAGCTGGTCTTGGTCGACGATCGCTCAACGGACGAGACAGCCGAGGTGGCCCGGCGGCTGGGGGCACAACCCGGTGGGCGGGTGGTCCCAGTGGTGCTGGCCGGCGAGGAACCTCCTCCAGGCTGGTCCGGGAAGCTCTGGGCGCTCGCCCAGGGCGTCGGTGCCGTGTCGTCGGCTGGTTCGGGCGCGGAGCCTCCCGCTGGTCTTCCTGCGCCGGAGTTCCTCCTTCTGACCGACGCTGACATCGCCCACCCTCGGTCGTCGCTGCGGCAGTTGGTCGCGTGGGCCGAGGCCGCTCGGCTGGACCAGGTCTCCCTCATGGCACGCCTGCGCGTCCGCACCGCCTGGGAACGGCTCCTCATTCCTGCATTCGTCTATTTCTTTGCCGAGCTCTACCCGTTTCGCTGGGTCAACCGCCATGGCCGGAAGACCGCGGCGGCGGCAGGCGGCTGTGTCCTGGTTCGCCGTCAGGCACTGGAACGGGCCGGCGGGATCTCGGCGATCCACGGCGCGGTCATCGACGACGTGGCCTTGGCCAAAGCACTCAAGGCGAGCGGGTCTGCCATCTGGATCGGCCTTGCCGACGAGGTATGCAGCGTTCGCCCCTACCCGGGACTCGGCGACCTGTGGGACATGGTGGCTCGGAGCGCGTACACCCAGCTCGGCTTCTCGTTCGTCTTGTTGCTCGGGACCGTAGCCGGGCTCGCCATCACCTTCTTGGGACCCATCGCCGCCTTGGTCGGTGGTCTTGTCGCCGGTGCGCCAGCGGTCACCCTGGTCGGGGTCGTGTCTTTGCTGGTCATGGAACTGACCTATCTTCCCATGATCCATTACCACCGCTTGGGTTCGTGGCGGGCCGTGGGGCTGCCGGTGGCGGCCTGCCTGTACGGCGCCATGACGGTGACCTCGGCCTGGCGTCACTATCGAGAAGGTGTGGCGTGGAAGGGGCGACGCTACGGGGCGGCGACCGGGTAAGAGGGCGGGCGGGTGGGCGCGTGGGCACAAGAGGCGGGCTGTGCTGGTCTAGAAGGACGTTGTGGCGTTCAGGATGCTGGATGGCGGTGCGCAAGCTTGCACTGGCACCGGGGCAATAACCGAACAGCTCTGCGAACATGCTGGCCAGCCCGAAGCCACAGTGCACCACCACCAGGGGAGTGCTGCCGCCGTATGTCCATACCGTTGACCGGTGCGTACCCGGTCTCGCTGGATAGGCCGTTCGCTTCTCCATGCCGTGCTCGACACTGCCAGTCGTTTGGACCGCATCGGCGTCCGGCGGTCAGTGTCGTTGCCGGTCCGCCGAGATGATCGCGGTCTTTGACCGTGGTGTCTCAGGACCGACCGACACCATGGACAGTCGGGCTCGCGTAGCGTCGTCCCCATGTACGACGGGATGGAGGAGATCACCGACGGTGAGACGCTCTGGCGCTTCGACCGGGACTTCCTGGAATCGAGGTGGGCTTGCCTGTGGGGTCGAGGCTGCCTGGGTATCGGCCCCGAGCCGGCTGAGCATCTCGGCCTCGGCTGCTGTTCGGTTGGCGCCGAGTTGTGTGATGTGGACGAAGCTCGGATGATCGCCGCGCTGGCGGCGACGCTCGACCCGGGCCGCTTCGAGCGTCAGGGCGAGGCCAGCGAGCGTGGAATCTTCAGCGACGGAGCACGCAACCACACCCGGGTCGTCGACGGCGCCTGCATCTTCCTCAACCGCCCCGGGTTCGCTGGCGGCGCGGGTTGCGCTCTGCACCTGGCGGCGATCGACGCGGGCGAGCCACCAATCGACTGGAAGCCGTCGGTGTGCTGGCAGCTGCCCATCAGGGTGGACTGGGAGCCGGGTGCTGGCGACACCGAGGTGGCCACTGTGCGCCGCTGGACGCGCCGCGACTGGGGCGTGGAGGGCGAGGAGATGGCGTGGTGCTGCACCGAGGGTTCGTTGGCCTACGTTTCAGACCGTCCGGTGATCGACTCGCTGGGCGCGGAGCTGGAGGCGATCGTCGGGACCGAGGTCTACGTGGAGTTACGCCACCGCATCACGGGGGAGTAGCTGACCGGTCGGCGCCAAATCGGGACAGCCAAGCGCGGGTAGGCCTTGCAGCGGCCGGCGTTCGGGACGGTGCGCAAGCTGTCCGGGCCGCCTACCGGGTCGGTGTGGCACGACCGCCGGAGTCAACTATTGGCACTGTCTGCGACGGAGCTGATCTACGGGGACGAGCTGGTCGAGCACATGTCGGTGACGGTCTCCTCCAAGTACTCGGGTTTGAAGCCGACTGGCACAGTGACCGTCAGCGAGTCCTCGATGGCGCTTTGCACGATCACGCTGTCAGCCGGCTCGGGGTCCTGCACACTGTCTCCCAGGCGACTCGCCGTCGGCACCTACGACGTCATTGCTGCCTACGGCGGCGACAAGTCGTTCGGACCCTCCGCCACCGGCGACAGGCTCACGGTCGTCGCGTGATCGGTTCCCGTCCAAGCGCGGGCAAGGGCTTTCATAGGCGGGCATCCGCACGGCTGCGCCCGACCGTCGGCGGGGACGACGCCCGGGCTTGAGGGGCCAGCCAGGCTCAATCATCTCCCGAGACGCGGATCACCGCGGCGCCGTTCACCTCGTCCCGGGCGAGATCCTCGAGCGCGACGGCGGCCCTCTCGAATGGGTACTCAGTGGTCGTGGGCCGGATCGGTATCTCGGCGGCGAGCGTCAGGAACTCCTCGCCGTCGCGCCTCGTGTTCGCGGTCACGCTGACCAGCTCTCGCTCCTCGAACAGGTAGCTCTCGTAGTTGAGCGTGGGGATGTCGGAGAGGTGGATGCCGGCGATCGCGAGCCGGCCGCCGCGGTCCAAAGCCGCCATGGCCGGGAGAACGAGCGTTCCTACCGGGGCAAAGAGGATGGCCGCGTCGAGCGGCTCCGGTGGGGGATCGTCGGCTCCCTGGGCTGAGGCGCACCCGAGGGTGAGCGCGAGCTCCCGAGCGTCGGCCGCCCTCGTCATGACGTGCACGGTCGCGCCCTCGTAAAGGGCGACCTGGGCCGTCAGGTGAGCGGAACCTCCGAAGCCGTAGATGCCGAGCCGGCCATGCGGTCGCAGGCCCGACCGCCGCAGAGCCCGATAGCCGATGATGCCGGCGCAGAGCAGCGGGGCGGCTTCGCGGTCGGAGAACACCTCCGGGATCCGGTAGGCGTACCGCTCGTCCACGACCGCGTACTCGCAGTAGCCGCCGTCGGCGTCCCAGCCAGTGAAGAGCGGTCCGGTGCAGAGGTTCTCGTCACCTCGCACGCAGAAACGGCACACGCCGCACGTCGAGCGCAACCACGCGATCCCGACGCGCTCGCCCTCGGCAAAGCGCCGTGCGTTCCGGCCCTGTGCGGCGACGTGGCCGACTACTTCATGGCCAGGGACGACACCTGGGCGGCGAGGGGCAAGGTCGCCCTCCACGAGGTGCAGGTCCGTGCGGCACACGCCGCAGACGTGCACTTTCAAGAGGATCTCACTCGGGCCCGGCTCGGGAACCACGCGGTCGACGAGGCGCAACGAGTGCTCGGCGGCGGGCGCCGGGTGATCAAGCGCCCAGGCCCTCATGCCGCGGCCGATCCTGACCCCGACGAGGCCGACCTCTTTGCGGAGGCGGCCGACCCCGACGCCGGTTCGAGAGCCGAGGCGACGAGAACGGCGACGTCGGTCACGAGATGTACGGTGAGGCCTTCGAGGACGTTCGCCGGTACGTCGTCCAGGTCGGGGCCGTTGCGGGCCGGGAGGAAGATCTCGGTCAGCCCGGCGCGATGAGCGGCGAGCAGCTTCTGCTTCACTCCGCCGATCGGGAGCACGCGACCGTTCAAGGTGACCTCGCCGGTCATGCCCACCTCGGAGCGCACCGGTCGACCGGAAGCAAGAGACGCCAGGGCGGCGACCATCGTGACGCCGGCGGACGGACCGTCCTTGGGCACCGCGCCTGCTGGGACGTGCAAGTGGATTGCGCCTTTGGCAAGGCGTTCGGTGTCTATGCCGAGAGCCTCGCCATGGGAGCGCAGGTACGACAGGGCGATCTGAGCGGACTCCTTCATGACGTCGCCGAGCTGGCCGGTGAGCACGAGACGAGGCTCGCCCTCCATGACTGTCGCCTCGACGAACAGCACGTCGCCACCGGCGCCGGTGACGGCCAGGCCGGTTGCGACGCCCGCAACGGCAGTCCGTTCGGCCGACTCGGGCGTGAAACGGGGGCGGCCGAGGAAGCCCTGCAAGTCTTTCGCCCCGACCTCGACAGCCGTGGGCCGCGAGTCGCCGGCGAGACTCGTCGTCACTTTCCGGAGGATCTTTGCGACCGCCCGTTCGAGCTGGCGAACTCCGGCCTCGTGTGTGTACTCGGTCGCGATCACGCGGAGAGCTTCCTCGTTGATGGCGACTTCGTCGGGAGCCAGCCCTGCGAGGTCGATCTGTCGTGGAACCAGGTGGTTGCGGGCGATCGCGACCTTCTCCTCCTCGGTGTAGCCGTCGAGGCGGACGAGCTCCATCCGGTCGAGAAGCGCCGCGGGAATCGTGTCCGCGACGTTCGCCGTGGCAAGGAAGAGCACGTCGGACAGGTCGAGCTCGATCTCGAGGTAATGGTCCCTGAAGGTGTGGTTCTGCGCCGGGTCGAGCACCTCGAGCAACGCCGATGTGGGGTCACCCCGGTAGTCGCTGCCCAGCTTGTCGATCTCGTCGAGCAGCACGACCGGGTTCATCGACCCGGCTTCACGGATCGCCCGCACGATGCGTCCCGGGAGGGCGCCGACATAGGTGCGGCGGTGGCCGCGGATCTCGGCCTCGTCGCGCACTCCGCCGAGCGACACACGGACGAACTTGCGCCCCAACGCCCGGGCGACGGACTCGCCGAGCGAGGTCTTGCCGACCCCCGGCGGCCCGACGAGCGCGAGCACCGCGCCCGAGCCGCGACCGCCCACGACCGCAAGACCACGAGCCTGGCGGCGACTGCGGACGGCGAGGTACTCGACCATCCTGTCCTTCACGTCATCGAGGCCCTCGTGGTCGGCGTCCAGCACCTCGCGCGCTCCCGAGACGTCGTTGTTGTCATCGGTGCGGACATTCCATGGCAGCTCGAGCACCGTGTCCAGCCACGTGCGGATCCAGCCTGCCTCAGGGCTCTGATCGCTCGCGCGCTCGAGCCGCCCGACCTCTCGCAGCGCCGCGTCGAGGACCTTGGCGGGCAGCTCGGCGGCCTCCACGCGGGTGCGGTAGTCGTCGGCGCCATCCGGCTCGCCCTCGCCGAGCTCCTTGCGGATCGCGGCGAGCTGTTGGCGCAGCAGGAACTCGCGCTGGCTCTTCTCCATGCCGTCGTGCACGTCGCTGCGGATGCGCTCGGCGACGTCGAGCTCAGCGAGATGCTCCCGACCCCACTCGACCAGCTTGGCCAGGCGCTGCTCGACGTCCACGGTCCCGAGCAGCCAGAGCTTCTGCTCGTTGGACAGATAGGGCGCGTAGCCCGCCATGTCGGCCAGCTCACCGGGTTCGGAGATGCGCTGGACGGAGTCGATGACCTGCCAGGCGCCCCGCTGCTGCAGGATAGAAACGACGACGTTCTTGTACTCACGCGACAGCTCGCTCGTGGCCTCGCCGCCGAGGACCTCGTCGAGGATCTCCGCCTCGACCCAGAGCGCCGATCCCGGCCCGGTCACCCCGGAGCCGACGCGCGCCCGCGACACCGCCCGCAGCAGTGCTGCAGGCTCGCCACCAGGCAGCTTCCCGAGCTGCTCGATCGTCGCGACGACACCGACGAGGGCGTACTTGCCGCCGAAGCGCGGCACGACCAGAACCTGGTCTCCGCCTCCTACGTTGGCTGCGTCGATCGCCGCCTGCCGTTCCGCGTCGTCGAGTGTGACCGGCACGACCATGCCTGGCAGCACGACCACATCTGCGAGCGGCAGAACCGGGAGCTGTTGAGTGTTTGACACGAGTCGACCTTCCTCTCGCTATTGAGTCTTACACACTCAACCGTCTTGAGCCTCTTGATGTTCCCGACATGGTTGAGCAGCTCAGGGGCATCGAGCCTGTAGGATGAATAACGATGAGCGAAGCTGTGGAGAAGAAGGAACGGTTCATTGTCGTCGGTGTCGATGGCTCCGAGCCGTCGCTCAACGCCCTCAGGTGGGCTGGCAAGCAGGCCCGTATGACGGGAGCGACGCTGCGGGTGCT
>PMVZ01000368.1 GCA_003166375.1 Acidimicrobiaceae bacterium
CCCGGATACGACCGGGCCCGCACGCTTCGGACCGTTGAGGACGCGGCACGGCTTGCCTCCGACGTCGACGTCGCACCGGCGACGGCCGTCGTGATCGGGGCTGGGTTCATCGGCCTCGAGATGGCCGAGAACCTCGTCGCACAGGGAATAGACGTCACGATCGTCGAGGCCACCCCGCAGGTCCTCCCACCGCTCGATCCTGAGCTTGCGATTCTCGTGTGCGACGAGCTCGTTGCTCACGGCGTCCATGTCGAGACCGGAGCGACTGTTTCGTCCATCGACGAGCGCACCGTGACCCTTGCCGACGGACGGGTCCTCGCCGCAGATCTCGTCGTCGGTGCCATCGGCGTCCGACCCGATGTCCGGCTCGCCGAGCTCGCTGGACTGGAGCTGGGACCGAGCGGTGGCATCTCGGTCAACGAGGCGAACCAGACGAACGATCCGGACATCTACGCAGTCGGCGACGCTGTCGAGAAGCCCGACGCCATATCGCATGCGACCTCTCTCATCGCGCTGGCGAACGTGGCCAATCGCCAGGGTCGCCGGGTCGCCGACCACATCGCCGGGCGACCGTCACACCCCGTCGCATCGCTCGGGACGGCCATCGTGAAGGTCTTCGACGTCGTCGCCGCGACAGTCGGCTGGAGTGAACGGCGCCTGCGGGCAGCGGGCCGACCGTTCCGAGCGATCCACTCGCACCCCTTCGACCATGCGACCTACTACCCCGGGGCGACCCGTATGGCTGCAAAGCTCATCTTCGACCCGGAAGACGGAACGATCCTCGGTGCCCAGGTTGTCGGCCAGCACGGCGTCGACAAGAGGATCGACGTGATCGCGACGGCGATGTCAGCAGGAATGACCGCCGACCGCCTCGCAGACCTCGAGCTCGCCTACGCGCCACCGTTCTCCTCGGCCAAAGATCCTGTGAATCTTCTCGGCTACATGGCCGGGAACCTTCTCAATGGCGACTGCGATGTCGTGGACCCACATGAGATCGACTCGCTCATCGAGCAGGGCTGGGTGCTTCTCGACGTGCGTAGCCAAGAAGAACATGCTGCCGGCGCGATCACAGGATCGGTCAACGTGCCGATCGACTCACTCCGGGATCATCTCGATGTGCTCGGCAAAGGTCCCGTCGTCGTCTACTGCGCGGTGGGTCAACGAGGCCACACGGCCACAGCTCTCCTGCGCGAGCTCGGGATCGAGGCACGCAATCTCGACGGCGGTTACCTGACGTGGTCCGCATTCGCACGGGCCCAGAGAGGGTCGACGGCTCAGCCACGGCCGTGAGGAGCCATCGCATCTAGACCCGCTGCCTCTGGCGAGCCACCAGTGATCCGGTTAGGTCGCAGGCTCTTGATCTCAAAGCCCACACTCGACAGACTGCTTGAAACACCGCTGCCGCTTGAGTCGAGTGTAGCCAAGCAATCGGTGAGAAAAGCCTTGCGAATCAAGGTGTTGAGCTGAAGACATCCTGACTGGGTAAATTCTGGAGTTCCACGGCCGTCAATCCTTCAGTCGCCGGCAGGAGCTCCGATTCGGCGTTCCGCGACACCGTCACCACTGCTGACTGTCTGAGCCTTATCCAACCAGATCAGGGTGTTCCGGCCCGGCGCCTCAATTACCGCGCGCCAGGCTGATTAGCCGGTCGAGTATTCGCCCGCCGTCGGCGCGCAGCCCGTTGTGCTCGAACTCGTTGGTCAGCCAGGTGCGCATGGTGGGAATCAGTTCCGCTGTCTCCTCGGAGAACGATCGCTCTACGTACATGTCGTCGGCGTAGATGGCCGCAGCTGCCGGAACCTCGCAGCTACTCAGGCGCTCGGCGTCGTAAAGGCTGGGCCACTCGTAGCCGGCAAGCAGGTTGGCCGCCTCGCGCAGGGACCGGAGCGCCCCGTAGTCGTCGAACATCCATGGAAACACGTGCTCACCAGTGAAGAGCTCGGGCTGCGTCTCGTATTCCTCAGGCTGTACGCGAGCTGCCGACCAGTTGGTCACTGCTCCGTCGGAGTAGGAGGACTCGTGGACGACTGCGTAGAGCGGATTGCGAGAAAACGGCGGAAGCCCGGCCTCGAGGTCATGTAGGAATCCCGGAGAGTCTTCGGGTAGCTCGATTATGTAATGCAGGTGCTCCGCGCCGTCGCTCATGCCGAGCATGTGACCGAGCTGGCGGAACATCCGCTGCGTGAGCCTGTCCCCACCCGGAAGGATGACGTCCGCCTCGGCTACCCAGGTTTGCAGCCTGCGCACCCGCTCCCGGTCGGCCGGGTAGCGCTCGTAGTAGCGGCGACAGCGCTGCAGCGTCCGGGCATAAGTGGCGCGGTAGACCTCGTCGGGATGGCGGCCGACCGGTGGCAACCCGCCGGTCAGGAAGGCCTCCGACAGCCCACCGGGTGCCACCGACATGTAGTGCAGCACGCAGAAGCCACCGAAGGACTGACCGAGCACGCTCCAGCGTTCGACGCCCAGCTCGTTGCGGATGAACTCAGCGTCTTTCACGATCGAATCGGCACGGAAACAGGCGAGGTAGCCAGCTTGCTCTTCGGGGCTCATGGCCTTGAGGGTTGCGACCGGCGTCGACCGGCCGGTTCCCCGCTGGTCGAGCATGAGCACGCGGAAGTCCTTCAGGGCACGCTCCAGCCAGCCTGGTACCGACGGGTGAGCCGTCGGGCGCGGCGCCTCCATGCCGGGACCTCCCTGCAGAAAGACGAGAAACGGTCGGTCGCGCCCGTCAGGTGCCGCGACCTCCCGGGCAAACACCGTGATCCGCTCGCCGTCCGGATCTGAGTAGCGCAACGGCACATCGAACTCACGCTCTGTTAGGACCAACCCCGGTGGATAAACAACTACAGGCATGGGTGAGATTCTGCCAGCCGCACGTGGTGGCCTGTGGCACTGCCAGTTTGTTCCCGACTGGCTCTGTCACGGTACAGAACGACGTGCGCTTGCCGCGTTCGAGGGTCTAGAGGCCGCGCCCTATTCGGCGATCTCGTGCGCACGCCGAGCCGTCATTCGGAGCGGCCGCGTACTCCGCNNCGTTGGACACCGAGCCGGCGATGATGACGTCCTCGCCGTACTTCCAGTTCACCGGCGTGAAGACCTTGTGCCTCGCGGTCAGTTGCAGCGAGTCGATCACCCGCAGCACCTCGTCAAAGTTGCGGCCGGTCGTCATCGGGTAGACGAGGATCAGCTTGATCTTCTTGTCAGGTCCGATCACGAAGACGTTGCGGACGGTCAGGTAGTCGACCGCGGTCTGGTTGGCAGGGTCTCCGCTGACGTCGGCGCCGAGCATCTCGTAGGCCTTGGAGATCTTGAACTCGTCGTCACCGATGATCGGGAAGTTGGGCGCTATCCCCTGCGTCTCTTCGATGTCTTTCGCCCACCAGGTGTGCTTATCCACGGGGTCAACGGAGAGGCCGATCACCTTCACGCCTCGGCGGTCGAATTCGGGTTTGACCTTGGCCATGTAGCCGAGCTCGGTCGTGCAGACCGGGGTGAAGTTCTTCGGGTGTGAGAAGAGCACCGCCCATGAGTCGCCGATCCAGTCATGGAAGCGGATCGGGCCCTCAGTGGTCTGCGCCACGAAATCTGGCGCGGTGTCACCGATCTTGAGTGTCATAAAGCGTCCCCCTTCGATGCGAGCTCTGCGAGCGAAGGAGACGTTTCTTCGTACCAGCAGACCCCGGCTTCAACTGCCAGGCAAGCATACAGAACAGCGACCTGCGCAGCTCGGCCGGTGCGCCTCGAAACAGTGGCTAGGCAACGAGCCGACGGGCCTTGCCCACTGGCACCGACGCGCCAGAACTGCCGTTCGGCGTACGTCGTGGGCTGGGGCCCGCGCGATTGGTCAGCAGCGCGTAATCGTTACGCGCCTAGACGGATTGCACAAGGACCCGCTGGGGACGCAAGGAGGACAGCACCAAGACCGATCTGAAGTCGATTTCGCTATGGAGTTGACAGCGGGATTGGCAGCACAGGCCGCGTGTTCGGGGTGGTCTCACTATCCGCTTGCCGCAGCCTCCGGACGGAGGCTGGGGACCCGCGCCTTTGCCTACGACAGCAGCGCCATGCGATAC
>PMVZ01000050.1 GCA_003166375.1 Acidimicrobiaceae bacterium
CTCGTCCTCAGCATGGGCGCCGCCCCGGTACGCCCGCCCATCCCCGGTTACGACCGGGCCCGAACTCTTCGGACCGTCGAGGATGCCGCGCGGCTCGCCTCCGACGTCGACTTCGCGCCGACAACCGCCGTCGTGATAGGTGCCGGGTTCATCGGGCTCGAGGTGGCGGAGAACCTCGTGGCACAGGGTATAGACGTCACGATCGTCGAGGCCACCCCGCAGGTGCTCCCGCCGCTCGACGCGGAGCTTGCGATTCTCGTGTGCGACGAGCTCGTTGCTCACGGCGTCCATGTGGAGACGGGAGCGACCGTCTCGTCCATCGGCGAACGTACGGTGAGCCTTGCTGACGGACGAATCCTCGCCGCTGATCTCGTCGTGGGCGCCATCGGCGTCCGACCGGACGTCCGGCTCGCCGAGCTCGCGGGCCTGGAGCTGGGCCCGAGTGGCGGCATCTTGGTCAACGAAGCGAACCAGACCAACGACCCGGATGTCTACGCAGTCGGCGACGCGGTCGAGAAGCCTGATGCCGTCTCGCATGCGACCTCTCTCATCGCGCTGGCGAACGTGGCCAATCGCCAGGGTCGTCGGGTCGCCGACCACATCGCGGGACGTCCGTCGCACTCCGTCGATTCACTGGGGACCGCCATCGTGAAGGTCTTCGGTGTCGTTGCCGCGACGGTCGGCTGGAGCGAACGGCGCCTGCGGGCAGCGGGCCGGCCGTTCCGGGCCATCCACTCGCACCCCTTCGACCATGCGACCTACTACCCCGGGGCGACTCGCATGGCGGCAAAGCTCATCTTCGACCCGGACGACGGAACGATCCTCGGTGCCCAGATCGTCGGCCGCAACGGCGTCGACAAGAGGATCGACGTGATCGCGACTGCGATGTCGGCCGGTATGACCGCCGACCGCCTCGCAGATCTCGAGCTCGCGTACGCGCCACCGTTCTCCTCGGCCAAGGACCCCGTCAACCTTCTCGGATACATGGCCGGGAACGTTCTGAACGGCGACTGCGACGTCGTGGACCCGCACGAGATCGACTCGCTCGTCGAGCAGGGATGGGTTCTTCTCGACGTGCGGACCCAGGCAGAACATGCCGCTGGCGCCATCACCGGCTCGGTCAACGCGCCTGTCGACTCGCTCCGGGACCACATCGACAGGCTCGGCAAAGGACCCTTCCTCATCTATTGCGAGGTGGGCCAACGGGGCCACACGGCCACGGCCCTATTGCACGAGTTCGGGATCGAGGCACGCAACCTCGACGGCGGCTACCAGACGTGGTCGGCATTCGCCCGTGCCCAGGGGGGATCGACAGCTCAGCCTAGGCTATGAGGAGCTGGCGCATCTAGACGCGCCGCCTCTTGCGAGCTACCGGTGCAAGGGTCAGGTCGCAGGCCCCGGAGTTCAAGGCGCATCGACCGACCCCCTTGAACTCCCGTTGCCGCTTGAGTCGAGTGTAGCCAAGCCGTAAGTGAGAAAAGCCCTACAACACGATCATCCCGGTGCCCACGGTGGAACCAAAAGGGAGCCCGGTGCCGGGCGGTATAAGAATCACCTATGACATCACGACAAACATGGTGCCTCTAGGCGCTAAGTTGCCGACCAGTCCCATCATCTCTACCTGAAGACCGTGTCCGGGGGTACCACGGCTGCGCAGTGATCAGAAACAAACGCACTGACAACATGTCGCATTCCGCAAAGTGGCAGTGGTCACGCGATAACCTCAACCGCGCAGAAGGCTGATTTTGGCATAATTTGCGCCAAGTCTCATGTGATTTTCATCTCCCTCTGGTTACATGCTCAGTGGCGGGCCGTCCTTCGGCCTCGTCACTAGTCCAGTCATCTGAACCTAGGAGGAGAATCATGAGAATCCACCCAATCCGGCTTGGTGTCGTCGGGGCAGTGATCGCTTCAGGCAGCTTTCTGTTCGCCATGTCGGCCGGAGCGTCGACATCCGCTTCACCCGCGAATATCACACAGTTCCAGCAGAAACTGGAGCAACAGCTCACGTTCCGCGTGAACCAGCTCCAGGTACTTTCCACTGACGTGACAAAGGCAACCTCACTTACCCCGAGCGACGCAAGCACGCTTGCCGCTCGCCTCACGGAGGCTACGGCGAACATCACCGGCCTTCTTGCACAGGTGAAGACGGACACGACGATGGCTGAGCTCAGGGCGGCCCAGAAGTCGATGATCCAGGGGAACCGGGTTTTTGCTGTGCTGACGCCACAGGTGTTCGAGGTAATCGAAGCCGACAGCGTCGCCGCGCAAGCAGCGACCCTGCAATCGGGTGAGGCGGCGTTGCTAGCGGAGATCGACACGCTGCAGGGTCAGCCGGGATATGCAAATGCTCTCAAGCACGACACCGCGTACGTTGCTGAGGTCAACCTGGCTGCAGCAGATTCCGCGCACGTCTCAACAGTTGTAATCGCGCAGCTACCGCAGGACTTTCCTGGTGACACGCACGTCTTCGTCAACGCGAACCATCAGCTCTTGGCCGCTGACATCGCGCTTGCCCGGGCCAACTACAACGCCAGCGTCATCGGCCTGGCATCAGGCGGTTACACGGGGTCCTGAGAGCAGGTAGCCACTTAAACCAACTATCTGCACAACTAAGGCGCCAAGATGGTGTCATCGGGACGAATGAGATG
>PMVZ01000115.1 GCA_003166375.1 Acidimicrobiaceae bacterium
CCGAAGTAGCCTCAACCGTGTTGCCAAGCTTCGAAGGGGGTTCAACCCTTCCCGGTCGCAGGTGCGGCGCGCTTGGAGCAGAGGTGATAGCGGAACGGGAGGGCCGGCGTGGGTGAGGTCGAGATCGGGATCGGGAAGTCCGGACGGCAGGCTTACGGCCTCGACGACGTCGCGATCGTCCCCTCGAGACGCACGCGCGACCCCGAGGACGTCGACATCTCCTGGGAGATCGACGCGTTCAGCTTCGAGCTTCCCCTGATGGCCGCCGCGATGGACGGCGTCGTGAGCCCTGCGACGGCCATAGAGATCGGCCACCTCGGTGGCGTGGGGGTCCTCAACCTCGAAGGGCTCTGGACCCGTTACGAGGACCCCGAGCCGTTGCTGGCCGAGATCGCCGATCTCCCGGTGGAGACGGCGACAGCCCGCATGCAGCAGATCTATCTCGAGCCAGTACAGCCCGAGCTCGTCAGCTTGCGCATTCGCGAGATCAAGGCGGCAGGCGTCACCGCCTGTGGCTCGGTCACGCCGCAGCGGGCGGCCGAGCTCGCCTCCGCCGTGCTCGGGGCCGAGCTCGACCTCCTCGTGATCCAAGGCACGGTGGTCTCCGCGGAGCACGTCTCGAAGAACGCCGAGCCGCTCAACTTGAAGCTGTTCATCCGCGAGATCGACATCCCTGTCGTCGTGGGGGGCTGCGCGTCCTACCCCGCGGCGCTGCACCTCATGCGGACCGGTGCGGCGGGAGTGCTTGTCGGAGTCGGCCCCGGCAATGCATGCACGACCCGCGGCGTGCTCGGCATCGGCGTGCCGCAGGCGACCGCCATCGCCGACGCCGCGGGTGCCAGGTCGCGTCACCTCGAGGAGACCGGCGTCTACGTTCAGGTGATCGCCGACGGCGGGATGAGCCGCGGGGGTGACATTGCCAAGGCGATCGCCTGCGGGGCGGACGCGGTGATGATCGGCACACCGCTGGCGGCGGCCCACGAGGCGCCTGGCCGCGGCTGCCACTGGGGCATGGCGAGTTTCCACCCGACCTTGCCCAGGGGTGCCCGGGTGAAGGTGGAGCGTCGTGGGACGATACGGGAGATCCTCCTCGGGCCGGCGCACGAGAACGATGGGCGCATGAACCTGTTCGGTGCGCTGCGCACATCGATGGCGACGTGCGGTTACGAGACGATCCGCGAGTTCCACAAGGTGGAGGTCATGGTGGCCCCGGCCCTGCAGACCGAGGGAAAGCAGCTGCAGCGGGACCAGTCGATCGGCATGGGGAGCTGACCCGAAATGTCGGGCACGCCCGGCTACGACACCGTCCTCGTCGTCGACTTCGGGGCACAGTACGCGCAGCTCATCGCGCGGCGTGTGCGCTCCGAGCACGTCTACTCCGAGATCGTCCCGGCTTCGACGACCGCGGCCGAGATGCTTGCCCGCAATCCTTGTGGCGTCATCCTCTCGGGCGGCCCTAAGTCTGTCAACGAGCCGTCGGCACCCTCGGTAGACCCTGAGCTGTTCGCTTGCGGAGTTCCGGTGCTCGGCATCTGCTACGGCGCTCAGCTCCTCGCCCGGCTGCTCGGTGGGCACGTGGCCAGGACCGGCACAGGTGAGTTCGGCNNTACCGCGTTGCTGGCCCGGTCAGGTTCGGTGCTGATGGACCGCTGGGACCCCTCGACGCAGGTGTGGATGAGCCACGGGGACTCGATCGTGACCGCACCCGAGGGCTTCACGGTGACTGCGGCGACTGCGGCGGTCGCAGTCGCCGCGTTCGAGGACCCGGCCCGCGCTCTTTACGGCGTCCAGTTCCACCCCGAGGTGGTGCACACCGCGCGGGGCCAGGACCTGCTCAGGCGCTTCTTGTTCGACGTCTGCGGGTGCCGGCCGTCCTGGACGCACGCCTCGGTGATCGCCTCACAGGTCGAGGCGGTCCGCGCGCAAGTCGGCTCGGGTCAGGTGCTGTGCGCTCTCTCGGGGGGCGTCGACTCTGCCGTCGCGGCCGCCCTCGTCCACAAGGCCGTCGGCGACCAGCTGACGGCCGTCTTCGTCGACACGGGGCTGATGCGCGCAGGCGAGGGCGAACAGGTCGAAGAGACGTTCCTGAAGCAGTTCGCCATAGACCTCGTGCACGTGAGGGCCGCGGAGCGGTTCTTGCATGCCCTGGGCGGTTTGACGGACCCCGAAGAGAAACGCAAAGTCATCGGCCAGCTGTTCATCCGCCTCTTCGAGGAAGTCGCCCTCGAGCGAAAGGACGCCAAGTACCTTGTCCAGGGCACCTTGTACCCGGACGTGATCGAGTCGGGCACGGCGGACGCCGCGACGATCAAGTCGCACCACAACGTCGGCGGGCTCCCCTCAGAGATGAGACTCGATCTCGTCGAACCGCTCCGGCTCTTGTTCAAGGACGAAGTGCGGGCGATCGGCGAGGAGCTGGGGCTGCCGGCCGAGATGGTGTGGCGCCAGCCGTTCCCTGGGCCGGGGCTCGCGGTGCGGGTGGTCGGAGAGGTGACTCCCGAACGTGTCGAGATCCTGCGGGCGGCCGACGAGATCGTCCTGGAGGAGATCCGGCGCGACGGCCTCGACAAGCAGCTGTGGCAGTGGTTCGCGGTTCTGCCGGCGGTTCGCACGGTCGGTGTGATGGGCGACGAGCGCACCTACGGCTACCCGATCGTCATCCGCGCGGTGACGAGCGAGGACGCCATGACCGCCGACTGGGCCCGGTTGCCCTACGACGTGCTCGAACGGATCTCCAGCCGTGTCATCAACGAAGTGCGAGGAGTGAACCGCGTCGTCTACGACGTGACGTCCAAGCCCCCGGGAACCATCGAGTGGGAGTGATGTCGGCACTTTTGAGCTGTTGCGATCCCGGGACCGCGCCGGCGCGCCGGTAGTGTCGGGTGCGATGTCGTCCCTGCCCCCGCGAGCTCCCGGCGCATGGGGAGCCGACGAGTGGGAC
>PMVZ01000346.1 GCA_003166375.1 Acidimicrobiaceae bacterium
GCCCTCGGCTCCCATGGCGCGGGATGGCTGAGCGAGCATGCGGCCTCGTCGGTGGGTGCCGACTACGTCATAACCGAGTCCGGGGGCGTCCCCATCGAGACGCCGGGCGGGCGGCGCCTCCCGATCACGGTCGGCGAGAAGGGAAGTTGCTGGTGCCGCCTACGGGTCCGTGGGACGGCGGGCCACGCCTCGGCACCTCTGCGCACCGACAACGCGCTCGTCACCGCTGCTGCGGTCGTAGGGCGCCTCGCGGCGTTCAGGCCGGCGGCGAGCGTGCACGACGCGTGGCGCCGTTTCGTGGCTGGCATGTCGCTGCCCGGCGATATCGGGGCAATGTTCCTCGACCCGGCCAGGATCGACGATATCTGCGAGTCGTTCCCCCTTGCCGGGCTCGCCCGACAGGCGCACGCCTGCACGCACATGACGATCGCCCCGACGATCGTCCACGGCGGCACGAAGCTGAACGTGATCCCCGATCAGGTCGAACTGGACCTCGACGTGAGGACCCTCCCGGGTCAGACCGAGGCCGACGTGCGGTCGCTCCTCGCCGAGGCCATCGGGGACCTCGGCGACAAGGTGGAGATCGTGTGGGCACATAACGACCCCGCCAGCGAGTCGCCGGTCGGCACGCCGCTGTGGGACGAGCTCGACGCCATGGTGAAGCGGTTCCACCCCGGCGCCGAACCTGTGCCGTACTTCTCCACGGGTGCCACCGACGGGCGGTTCTTCCGCCGGCACGGGGCGATCGCGTACGGCTTCGGGATGTTCTCCAACAGGCTGAGCTTCGAGCAGTTCCTGTCGATGTTCCACGGGGACGACGAGCGAGTCGACGTCGAGTCGCTCGCCCTTTCCGCCGAGATGTTCGAGGCTCTCCCCCGCTCGTTCCTGTCCTGAGCCGGCTGCTCAGGGCTCGAATTCCCCGTCGTCGGCACCGGCGTTGTCGCTGTCGCTGTCGAGCCAGGTGGCAAAGCGGCTCACGACCTGCTGGACACCGCCACCGGCTCGCTCGACGATCTTCGCGAAACGTTGCTTGTAGTGCCTGAGCGCCGCGTCGAACTCGGCCGACGGCGGCGGCTCCTGGCCACGCCTGAGATAGCCGCCGGAGCGCTGCCGGTCGAATTCCCCCGACGCCACCCATGAGACGAGCTCCCTGACACGGCGCACGGGGAAGGGATGTGTCGTGCCGATCTCCGACCAGAAACGCGAGTACCGCGCGAACGGGTCGCCCTCCCCCGCGTACTCGGTGGCCTGTCGTATGAAAGCGTCCAGGTCCAGGCCTGGCACCGGGCCGCCCGCCATGCGCATCAAGGTCCTGCAGGTCAAGAGCGGGTCTCCTGTCCCGAGCGCGCTCGCGCGATCGGCGGTCAGCTCGGCGGCCCTCGACCACTCGAGCAACGCGAAGTAGAGGGCTTTCAGGGGCAAACCGGCCAAGGGAGCCCCGCGCAGCACTCCGTTCATGACGAGTTGCACGAGCTCGAATGTCGTCATGAAGGTCACGTGGTCCGCCAACACGTGGCCCATCTCGTGCGCGAGCACCGAATGCAGCTCGTCGGAGTCGAACGATCTTGCCAGTCCCGAGGAGACAAGCGTCACGGGTTCGTTCGCGCCGATGGTGAGCGCGTTGCCCACCGGGTACTGAGTCACATACAGGTGAGGGCACGTGGCGATGTCGAAGGTGTGGGCATATCGACGTTGCATCGCCCATACCTCGAGTAGCTGGTCCTCCCCGAGGCGCACGGCGGTGCCGAGCATCAACTGGCGAAGCTTGCGCTCGTAGCCGACCTCACTGAGCTTCTTGATCACGCGATCGAGCATGGGGATGGAGTGCAGAGCCGCGGCGGCGGCCCGGTCCGCGGGATGGGCGAATCCCTGAGCACTGATTTCCGGGTAACTAAGTGAAGTTTCTATTGCCATGTTTGGCGGCCTCCCCGTTCGCGCGAGAAGTCTCTCACTACTGAGTCGGTCNNCCGGGCAGTCTCACAAGCCGACCTGCAGGTTCCCCTGGACAAGCACTGGCGTCGTCGGCGTCGGCGTGCCCCCGAGCGGCTCCGCGTTGATCATGAGCAATGTCATCGTGGCCTCGAGCCGGATCGGGGCACCCGTGGGGTGCGAACCGAGCACGCCAAGCGAGACGACCTTTCCGCGCGAGAGCGCCCAGAGCTGGAACGTCTGTGAGCTGCCGAGGGCGGGCATGGACGGGTTGATGAGGTAGCCCTCGCCGTTCGGCAGGACAACCACCGTGGCCCGCCAGACCGGGTGCGCCGCCGATGTCAGCTCCACCGTCCGGTGCGCAGGACTGAGGAGCACGCTGGTGACACTCACCTGGTGCCTGAGGCTGTTGACCTGTTGGTCGAGGTTCCCGACCTTCGCCGCGAGCAGCCCGACGATGAGGATCAGGCCGGCGGCGACCGCTCCGAGCGGCACGATCAACGCGAGTCTCCTCCGAAAGCCGGGCCGTGCCACCGGCGAAAGGACAGGTGGCTCGTCCTGGAGAGAAGCAGCGATACGGTCCCAGACGTCGTCGGGCGCGACCGCCGGGGCGTCGCCAATGGGGTTACCCAGCACCGTGTCAGAAACCGGGGCTTCCCGGGCTTCCGGGGTCATCCCTGGGTTATGACCGACTCGACCTGCAGCACCCGAAGCGGGCGCGTGGCGCTGGTCACAGAGTCGGCGAGGAGTCCTTCACCTCCTACAACGCCAGCGTCATCGGACAGCGCCCAGTTGACCTGCCAGGAGATCGATGCCTCCAGCGGCTGATAGGTGCCGAACGTGGACTGGGTGAAGATGGACTCACACGCCGTGGCCTGCGCTGCCGGCGAGAGCAACCTGTCATACGACGCACCGGGCCCGGCACACACGAGGTTCAGGCTCTCGGGGAGAAACGTGATCCCACCCTCCGGGTCGTCGCGGGGTTCGGGGAAGTTCCACTGCGAGTGCCATGCCACGTTCATCGGCGTCGCCCACACGGTGGCAACGAGCCCATCACCGGTGGCGATCGCCGTTATCGTCCTCCAGCCCGAGGCGTCGATCCACAACCACGTCGGAAAGTTCACGATGGTCGCGTCCATGAACTCGTCTATGGACGACGGAGATGTGGAGATGATCGGGGATGGCAGCTCCGCTTTGGCGAGCGCCTCGTAGATCAGCGGTGGGAGANNCGGCATGTTGGACTCGACGTCACCCCCTGTTGGAGGAACCTGTTCGGGTCTCGGGCACGCCACAAGGTCGAAATGATCCGACGACTCGGCCCGTTTCGAGAGCGCGGCACCCCAGAGATCGACTGACCAGATGCCGGGATAGCCGCCACCTCGCGGTGGCGTCCAGAAGCTGGCCGGAAGTCCAGCACTGGCCAGATCACTGTTGAGGCTGCTCACCGAAGAGCCGATGTCGCGCCAGACGCAGAGCTCGAGGCCATCTGCGGCACCGCCCGTGTAGGGTCCGGGGCCCAGCGGGCTGCCCAGCCACCACACCCAGGACCAGATCGACGAGCCGGTCGATCCCGCGGTTGCGGGGGCGGCGGCGCGGGCGAGGGCGGTTGCGTGGCCCACCAGGAGCCGGGACGAGAACCGGTGGCAGGGGCCAGGCGAAGAGGCGTCGGGCTCCGCGAACGTCTCGGACCTTTCGAGTTTCCACGAGCGTCCCACCTCGGTCATGTCGGTGATGTACGCGGTCAGCCCGGCTCCCCCGCCGAGCCCAGCCGGCGCGGCGAGGTCACCGGATCGGAAGCGACTGCCCGGGTCGTAGGAACATGCCCTGACCACGGCGCTCGTTCGACCGAGCGATACGACGTGCATGTCGCCGATGTCCCAGGTCGACGGCCCGACGACGCCGGAAGCCGCCTGGGCCGAAAGATAGGAGATCATCTGGTCGTCTTGCGGGCTCCCCGGGACGACACCCAGGCCGAGGGGCCGATAAGACGGGTCGCCGAGCGCGCTCGCGGTATAGAAGGCTTCCATCTCGGCCTTCCATGCGGAAAGCACAGCCCGGACGGCCCACCCGGCTGAGGCGCCCGGTACGGCCCGGACCCCGCGAGCGGCCCGGGTGTCCTGGGCTCTCAGGACGGCCCGGACGACCAGCGCCGGCTTCGTGTCGCGAGTGGCCCGACCCGCCGGAATGGTGCACGAGCTGACGGCGAGCGCAAGCGCTCCCGCCGCCGCGCAACAAGCCGCCCGTGTGAGCAACCCACGCGCGCCGGGGCGCAAGAGACGGCGACCGGGACTGTGAAGCCAGAAGCTGAAAGGACAACGGCGGCGGGCCATGGCGACGATGGTCGTCGAGCCACCTACCGCATGAGCTACCGACCACCCGTGGCCACACGGCGGGCCTTACACGACCGATGTTGTGAGCCACCTGTCTTGCTCACGACGAGCGCTGTTCGCCCGGCGTGGTGAGCTACGAGGACTCCTCTGTGTCAGAGGAGTAGCTGCCGGTCGGGATGCCTCCACTCGACTGAGGAATGCCGCCCACCGATCCCGGGATCCCGCCGCCGCCCGTCACGGTGGTCGGCGCCGGGGCCGAGGGCTGCTCCGGTGTGTCGCCGGCTGCGGTCGGTGTCGGGACGAACGAGCCGTCTGGAGCCGCCGGCGCCATCTGGGTCGCAGAAGTCACCGAGATCGGCCCATGCTCTGCCTCGAACTGGCCGATCTGGCCGATCAGCTCGGAAACCTTTGCGTCGGCATCGCCAGGAGCGCGACCTGCTTGCTGGCAGTAGACGATGCCGCCGAGCTCGAGCAAGAGCGCGTCGGCGTGTTTCTTCGCCTGCATGTCCGAGAGCTTGGCCTGTCCAGCCTTGGCTCCTTCCTGGGCCTTTTCGGCCAGCACTGTCGCCTGCGCCTTTACCTTGTCCATGAAACCCATGGCCCTGCCTCCGATGACATCGTGGCCGCTCTCGGCCGAACCTGCCCTGTCAGGACGCGACGCTACCGCCTCGGAGTCGCTGCCACCACGCTGAGCCGTCCGATCGGCCACGATGTAGTCGTGGATCGCTGCGAAGAATGCCAATTCGACTACGACGCGCTGGGCCCTGGTGCTGTGCCCGGGACGTTGCGAAGTTTGGGGGGCCGCTTTGCGATGAGGGTTGCCAACGAGCGAGCCGACCCGACGCTCGGACTGACCATCCGTACCCGGCCCGGACCAAGAATCTGGTCAGCACTCGAGTATGCGTGCCATGTTCGCGACGTTTTTCTCATCCTGCGGGAGCGCTTGTACCTCACTGTTGTGGAGGAGTGCCCGAGCTTCGCCCCGATGTACCGCGACGAGCGGGCGAGCCTCGCGCGCTATGGCGCCGAGGAACCCGCCGACGCAGGCCGTGAGCTCAAGGTGGCGGCCGAGATGCTCGCCTGGGCGTTCGAGGGCCTCGACGAGGCACAGCGGCAACGGCACTGCATCTACGCGGGAACCGAGCGCACGGTGCTCTGGCTTGGGCGCCACGCCGTCCATGAGGGCGAGCACCACCTGCGCGATGTCGACGCGGCGTTGCGGTCAGCTGCCGCAACTCCTCGGTCAGCTTTGGCGACACAAGACCTTCGGTCGCACCCGACGCCTTGAGCACACATCGCCAAGTTCTTTCGCACGCTTGTGAGATTCCTTGGGATTGGCGCGCCCTTGGGAGAGAGCTCGGCTCGTTCGTCAAAGAGGTCGGAGGGCCGACGTCAAGCGCCGGCAAGCTCTCGCCAGCACCCTGGCTCGCCTTCGAGCCGCTTGGCGAGCTTCTGGGGGCTGAGCCGAAAAGTAGCCTCGGGAACCGAGTCGGCGAGCGACCTCCGGCGCCAGTAGTCGTGCGCCGCGGCGGTGAACCGCTCGCGACGCAACGCGGCGAGGTCACTCGACGGCCAGGTCCCCTCGTCACCGACGAGGTACTTGAAAAGGACTAGCGCGAGCTCGATGTCGGTGGCGACCGGAGCACGGCCGAAGATCGCGGCCCGGCGCAGCGCGATAGCGACGGCGCCCGCAAGGACGTCCTCGGCGCGCTCACCGGGCTCGAGCATGAGACGGTCCTCGAACCGGGTCGCCAGCGCGAGGGCGTACCCCTGATCCGGCCCGGGAATTCCCAAGCCGGCCCGCCGGAGGAGTTGAGGAGCAGGACGGCTCTCTCCCGGGCGATGGGTCGTCCATGGCGCCGGAGCGCCGATCCGCTGAACCTCGCGGACCTCGTGCTGTTCCATGATGGGAGCGAACTTGGGCTGGGTCATTGCACAGCCTCGGTCGTGGCGGCGCCGGCTGCAACGCCGGCCTGGCCGGTCGCAGCGCGGATGAGGCCGAAGACCACAGAGTCCACGAGTGCCTCCCAGGAGGCCTCGATAATGTTCTCCGAAACACCGATCGTCGACCAGCTGCCCTCGGCGTCGGCGGTGTCCAGGAGCACCCGCGTGACCGCCCCGGTCCCCTTGGCCGTATCGAGGACGCGTACCCGGTAATCGGTCAGGTGCACGTTGCGCAGCTCTCCGAAGTGCGGCTCAATGGCGAGCCGGAGCGCGGCGTCGAGCGCGTTCACCGGACCGTTTCCTTCTGCTGTCGCCACGACGCGCTCGTCGCCTATGTGGGCCTTGACCGTCGCCTCTGTAGTGAGCTCGCCCGGCGAGGACCAAGGGTGGACGAGAAGAGGACCACCATCGTCGCCGTGCCCGTCAGCAGTGACCGCGTCCCGGGCGCGCCAATCGGTGATGACACGAAACGACTCGATCCTGAACAGGTCGCCGAGCCGCCCACCCAGCGCGCCGGCAGCAGCCCGCATCAAGAGCTCGAGCGACCCGTCGGCCGCCTCGAAGTGATAACCGTTGTGCTCGAGGTGCTTCAGGGAGTCGAGGACTCGTCCCAACGCTGGCGAGTCGAGTTCGAGGCCCAGCTCGGCAGCCTTCAGCTGAAGGGTCGAGCGTCCCGCAAGCTCGCTCACGACGACGCGAGTCCCGTTGCCCACGATGTCGGGCGTCACGTGCTCGTACGCGTCGGACCTGCGGATGAGTGCGCTCGTGTGCAGACCGGCCTTGTGCGCGAACGCTGCGGTCCCGACATACGGCCGTTGGGGATCGAGGGTCAGATTGACGATCTCCGCGATGTGATGGGCCACCGAGGTGAGACGCTCGAGCCGGTCGGCCGGGATCGTCTTGACGCCCATCTTGAGGCTGAGATTCGCGATGATCGCCGAGAGATCTGCGTTGCCCGTGCGTTCGCCGTAGCCGTTGATGCAGCCCTGAACATGGCTCGCACCTTGGCGCACAGCTGCAAGGGAGTTGGCGACCGAGCATCCGCCGTCGTTGTGGAAGTGCCCACCGATAGTCGCGGACGAGCGCGTCCTCACATCGGCCACGATGTTCCCGACCTCGTCAGGCAGCGTGCCACCGTTGGTGTCGCAGAGCACGAGCACCTCGGCTCCTGCGGCCTCGGCGGCCGCAAGGACGCGGAGCGCGAACTTCGCGTCCCGGCGGTAACCATCGAAGAAGTGCTCGGCATCGAAAAAGACGCGGAGGCCGGCTTGGCGCAGGTAGGCCACCGAGTCAGCCGCCATGGCGACTGCCTCGTCGAGCGTCGTCCGCAACGCCTCGGTGACGTGGAGGTCGGAGGCCTTCGCGACGATGCAGACCACCTCGGTTCCCGCTTCGACGAGGCGGCGGAGCGTCTCGTCGCTGCTTGCTTGACCACCGGGACGGCGTGTCGAGCCGAAGGCCACGAGCGTCGCGCCCTGCAGTCGCAATTCCTTTGCCGCCCTGGCGAAGAACTCCTCATCCTTCGGGTTCGCACCTGGCCAGCCGCCCTCGATGTAGGCGACGCCCAGATGGTCGAGCTGCTCGGCGACGCGCAGCTTGTCGTCGACGGTGAGCGAGATGCCCTCTTGTTGCGACCCGTCCCGCAGCGTCGTGTCGTAGATGTCGACCGCGGCCGGGAGGTCGAGCTCAAGTGACATATTCGAGCCAGTCCTTGTACTGGTCCACCGTGCCCCGGACGGCCGCGTTGTAGATCTCCTGTATCTCGCGCGTGATCGGGCCCGGCTCGCCCTTGCCGACCAGGCGGTCGTCGACCGAGCTGATCGGGACGACCTCTGCGGCCGTGCCGGTGAGGAATGCCTCGTCGGCCATGTAAAGGTCGGTCCGCCGCATCTCGCGTTCGGCCACGACATGGCCGAGATCGCGGGCGATGGTGGTGACGGTGTCCGCGGTGATGCCTTCGAGCGATCCTGCCCCCGACGGCGGCGGGGTGTAGAGGCTGCCGCCACGGACGACGAAGACGTTCTCGCCAGTGCCCTCTGAGATCAGCCCGCTCGTGGTGCACATGAGCGCCTCGTCGTAACCGGCACGCGCCGCCTCCAGCTTCGCGAGCGCGGAGTTGACGTACAACCCGGAGCACTTGGCGGCCGTGGGCACAGAGCGCGGGTCGTTGCGGGCCCAGGAGCTGACCTTGAGGCGGATGCCCGTCTTCATGGCCTCGTCGCCGAGGTACGCGCCCCAGGGCCACACAGCGATCACAAGTCGCACCTTGCATGCGATGGGGTTCATGCCCATCTCGCCGTAGCCGAGGTAAGCGAGCGGCCGTATGTAGCAGCTGTCGAGCCCGTTCTCCAGCACGGTGAGCTTGACGGCCTCGAAGACCTCGTCCTCGGTATAGGGCAGGTCCATCTGGAGGATGCGAGTCCCCCTGAACAATCTCTTGGTGTGCTCACGCAGGCGGAAGATCGCCGGCCCATTGGCCGTCGCGTAGGCGCGAATGCCCTCGAAGACCCCCATTCCGTAATGCAAGCTGTGCGTGAGGACATGCACGGTGGCCTTGTCCCAATCGACGAGCTCGCCGTCCATCCAGATCTTCGTTGCCGGGGTGATGGGCACCGTCACAACCTCCTTATGACTGCATCGCCAACGCCGGCTGTACTCCAGGGCTCGGAGGAACCGGCCATTTCCGTCTGCAACTCGAGCACCGCCTTCGTGACGCGCTCGGCTGCGGCAACCTCGCCAAGGTGCTCGAGCATCATCGCCCCGGAGCGGATCGCCGCCAGTGGGTTTGCTTTCCCGGTGCCGACGATGTCGTACGCGGCACCGTGGACCGGCTCGAAAAGGGACGGCCCGGTGCGCGCCGGGTTGAGGTTGGCCGACGCCGCGAGCCCGATGCCACCGGTGACGGCACCTGCGAGGTCGGCGAGGATGTCGCCGAACAGGTTGTCGGTCACCACCACGTCGTAGCGCGCGGCGTTCTCGACAAGCACGATGCAGGCGGCATCGACGTGGTTGTACCCGGTGGCGACTCCGGGGTGCTCGAGTGCCACCGAGTCGAACGCCCGCTGCCAGAGATCGCCCGCATAGGTGAGCACGTTGGTCTTGTGCACGAGGGTCACATGGTGGCGTGCACGGCGCTCGGCGAGCCCGAAGGCATACCGGACGCAACGCTCGACGCCGTGACGGGTGTTGACGGACCCCTGCGTGGCGACTTCGAACGGCGTGCCACGACGGAGCGCGCCGCCTTCACCTGTATAAGGACCCTCGGTGTTCTCGCGCACCACGACGAAGTTGGCGTCGGAGGCGATCGAACTCGGGACCCCGTTGAAAGGGCGGAGGTTGATGTACAGGTCCAGTTCGAAACGCAGTCTCAACAGCAGCCCGCGCTCTATCACTCCCGGCGGCACCGTCGTCGACCCGATCGGCGGACCGACGGCACCGAGCAGGATGGCGTCGGCATCTCTGAGCTCTTCAAGGACCGAGTCGGGCAGCACTTCGCCGGTGCGCTCGTAGCGCCCGGCACCGAGGTCGTAGGCGACGGTCTCGATCACGACCCCGGCGGCGGTGGCGACTTTGAGCGCCTCCGCGACGACTTCAGGGCCGATCCCGTCGCCCCCGATCACTGCAACTTTGTGCGCGCCGATCCTAGGTTCCACTTCCCGGTCACACTAGCCGGGGTGCCTGCACGACTACCCGAGCCCGATCGCGGCCTGCGCCTCGGCCCAGGTGTAGACCTCGCCGTCCGGCCTCGGCCCACAGGCGGCGACGAAGATCTCAGCGAACGACGTGTCCCACTTGGACGACTTTGCGTACGCCGCGCCCATTACGAGCTGAGCGTCGGCCGCTGTGCAGCCGGTGAGATCGCCCGGCCAGACCCGGAGAATGTTGTCCCGGTGTCCCCAGCATTCCGCGGCGGTCGGGGAGGTACAGCCGCCGTTGTGGCTTCCGAAGCCGTCGTCGTACATCCAGCCGTCGTCGGACCCGAGCGCGTTCTCGCTGCCACCGGCCCAGTTCGAACCCCAGGCACGCACCTGCGTTCCCCCGGACAACCTCCGCGCGGCGAAGCTGGGGTCGTCGTTGGCTTCGGCGCCGACCTGTGCCGATTTGTCCAGCTGGGCCGTGAGCGCCGCCATTGGCGGCTCCCCACGGGACACCCGCTCCAGGTCGGCTATGACGAAGAGCTGGTCCGCGACGCTCAGCTTGAGAAACTTCGCCAGGCTGAACCGCAGCGGGCCGATCGGTTCAGTCCCACGCGCCCGGTCGATGGCCTGCAACACCTTCGAGTTGCAAGTCGCCGTGTTGTCAAGTGCTCCGATGGCGCAATATGAGTAGAAGTTCGGGTCCGGAGGAATGTTCCTCGGCGGGTTCCTGGGCGGCACGATCCCGGCGCGCGGCATGGCTCGACCATGCGGCGTGGCCCAGGCGAACCCGACGGCGCCGGCCGGCGCACGACCGCCCATGGTCGCGATCGCCGCAATGGCCACCGCGGCCAGCGCCACCCGGCTCACCCGCGAAACGAAGATCCCGGGCATTGCCTGAGAGTACCCGCCCGCCTCGGCGGCAGAATCACTCGATCTTGCGGAGCTCACCTATGGCCATGACCATCATGACGAGGCCCATGACCGCGACGATGCCCAGCGAGATCCCTGTGCCACCCTTGCCTATTTGCCTCGAAGCCTAGGGCGCGCATCGCTCTTCGGACCCTCGCTTCGCCGACGCCGGCAAGATCGCATCTCCGAACCGATAGCCTCGTGTCGGTGACTGAAACTGTTCTCACACCTGAGACCCACGCTCGGCTCGTGGCCGAGCTGGAGGACCTCACGACGCGCGGACGCGTGGAGATCGCGCGCCAGATCGAGGCCGCCCGGGCGCTCGGGGACCTGTCCGAGAACGGTGACTACCACGCCGCCAAGGACGCCCAGGGCAAGATGGAGTCCCGCGTGCGCCAGCTCCAGCGGATGCTGGAAGACGCCGTGATCGTCGACAGCTCGACGCACGAAGCCGGCGTCGTGACCACTGGCGTAGTCGTGGAGCTCCGCTACGAGGGCGACGACGAGACCGAGAGGTTCCTGGTCGGCTCGATCGAGGAGAAGGGCGAAGGCGTATCGGTCATTTCGCCCGCGTCACCGCTCGGCCAGGCGCTCGTCGGGCACAACGTCGGCGAGACGGTCGAGTACAAGGCTCCAAACGACCGTGTCTTCACTGTCGAGATCGTCTCGGTAGGCCACGGATGACCCGTGGCTGAGACGCTCGCCGAGAGGGTCTGGAACCGCCACGTCGTTCGCCCCGGCGACGGCGCCGCTGAGCCCGATCTGCTCTACATCGACCTGCACCTCGTCCACGAGGTGACCTCGCCCCAGGCATTCGAAGGCCTGCGGCTGGCAGGCCGACGCGTGAGGCGACCGACCCTTACGATCGCGACTGCCGACCACAACGTGCCCACCACGACTGCGAACGGCCGTGTGGAGGACCCGATCTCGCGCAGACAGCTCGAAGCGCTCGACGCGAACTGCTCGGAGTTCGGCGTGACCTGTTACCCCATGGGGGACGAGAACCAGGGGATCGTGCACGTGATCGGGCCAGAGCAAGGCCTCACCCAGCCCGGCATGACGATCGTCTGCGGAGATAGCCACACCTCTACCCACGGTGCCTTCGGGGCACTGGCGTTCGGCATCGGGACTTCGGAGGTCGAGCATGTCCTCGCCACCCAGACCCTCCCCCAGCGCCGACCTCGCACGATGGCCGTCACCGTCGAGGGCGATCTCGCGATCGGCGTGAGCGCGAAAGACGTCGTGCTCGCTATCGTCGGCCGGCTCGGCACGACCGGAGGGGTCGGCCACGTCGTCGAGTACCGAGGTTCCGCGATCCGCTCGCTGTCGATGGAGGGCCGCATGACGGTCTGCAACATGTCCATCGAAGCCGGTGCCCGCGCGGGGATGATCGCTCCTGACGAAGTGACCTTCGCGTACCTCGAAGGGCGGCGCCACGCGCCGAAAGGCCCGGACTGGGACCGGGCCGTCGAGGACTGGCGCGGGCTGGCAACCGACGACGGCGCCCGCTTCGACGCCGAGGTGGGCCTCGAGGCTGCCTCTGTCCGGCCGCATGTGTCCTGGGGCACGAACCCCGCACAGGCGGTGGCCATCGACGGCGAGGTGCCGAGCCCGGATGACCTGCCGACTCCGGCCGAGCGGGAGGCCGCCGCCCGTGCGCTCGCCTACATGGGCCTCGAGGCCGGCACCCCGATCAGCGCGATCGAGGTGGACACGGTGTTCATCGGCTCCTGCACGAACTCGAGGATCGAGGACCTGCGGACCGCTGCCGGTGTGCTCGAGGGGCGCCACATTCGGCCGGGACTGCGTGCGCTCGTCGTGCCGGGCTCGCGCCAGGTCAAGCGCCAAGCCGAGGTGGAGGGACTGGACCGTGTCTTCATCGAGGCGGGATTCGAGTGGAGGGAGAGCGGCTGCTCCATGTGCCTCGGCATGAACCCCGACCAGCTGTCGCCTGGGGAGCGCTGCGCCTCCACCTCGAATCGCAACTTCGAGGGTCGCCAGGGCCGTGGTGGCCGAACCCATCTCGTGTCCCCGGCAGTGGCCGCGGCCACGTCGGTGGCGGGTCGGTTCGCGACTCCCGCCGACCTCGGGTCCTGAGTATGGAACCCGTGCGGATCGTGGCGGGGCGGGCGGCTCCGTTGGACCGCTCGGACGTCGACACCGACCAGATCATCCCGAGCGAGTGGCTCAAGCGCATCGAGAGGACCGGCTTCGGGGCCGGGCTGTTCGCGGAGTGGCGCGACGACCCGGGCTTCGTCCTCAACGACGCCGACCACGCCGGGGCGACGATCCTCGTCGCGGGAGCGAACTTCGGCACTGGCTCGTCCCGGGAACACGCCGTGTGGGCTCTGGTCGACTACGGCTTCCGTGCAGTCGTCAGCCCCCGTTTCGGCGACATCTTCCGCAACAACTCGACGCGTTCGGGTCTCGTGCCCGCCGAGGTGTCCGATGAGGACGGCCGCGCGATCCTGGCAGCGGTCAGCGCGGACCCGTCTCTCGAGATCGTCGTGGATGTCGAACGCAGGCTGGTGGAGGCGCCTGCGGTGGGGATCTCGGCGCCGTTCCGTTTGGACGACGACGCCCGCGACCGGCTGCTGAGGGGCCTCGACGACATTGACGTGACTGCTCAGTACACGCCGGACATCGACTCCTACGAGGCGCGACGGCCCACGTGGCTGCCGAGCGTGACGCCCTGAGGCGGCGGCAACGAGTGCCGGCTTAGGGGATCACCTCGCTCAAGCGGACGGCGTCCAGGCCGCTGCCGGGAATCCTGGCCTTGGCGCGGACCACGCGGTTGGTGGCTGCGACATAGGCACGAGCGGCCGCTTCGACGACGTCGGTCGAAAGCCCACGACCCGATGCGCGCATGCCGTCGGATTCGAGCTGGATCACGACATCACCGAGCGCGTCGATACCGCCGGTGACCGACGAGACGTTGAAGTCCGTGAGCTTGGCCTCGATACCGGTCGCCTGCTTGATCGCCTTGCAGGTGGCGTCGATCATCCCGTCGCCTTCGGCGGTCGCCTCCGACTTGTGACCGTCGCGGCTCACCACGACCCTGGCTCGCGGCATTCCGGTCGTGCCGCCCTGGACATCGAGCACGTCGAGGACGAAGCCCTCTTCGAGCGCGGTTCCGAGCTCCTCGGCGACGATCGCCTCGAGGTCGAAGTCGGTCAGCTGCACCTTGCGGTCCGCCAGCTCCTTGAAACGGGCGAACGCCGAGTTCAGCGCGTCGCCCTGGACCACGATGCCGAGCTTTTGAAGCGTGTCCGCGAACGCGTGCCGCCCCGTGTGCTTGCCGAGGATGATCTGGCCGCCCTCCTGGCCCACCGAGGCCGCATCGATGATCTCGTAGGTCGACCGCTCCTTGAGCACGCCGTGCTGGTGAATGCCCGACTCGTGGGAAAATGCGTTCTTGCCGACGACGGCCTTGTTCCACTGGACCTGGTAGCCCGTCACGCGCGCCACCATCCGGCTCGTCCGCGCCAGCTCCTTGGTTCTCACGTTCGTCTCCAACCCAGGAAACTGATCTCCGCGGATCTTGAGCGCCATCACCACCTCCTCCAGCGCGGCGTTTCCGGCGCGCTCGCCGAGGCCGTTCACGCAGACCTCAACCTGGCGGGCGCCTGCGCGCACCCCCGACAGGCTGTTCGCAACGGCGAGGCCGAGGTCGTTGTGGCAGTGGGTCGAGAGCACGTAGTCGCCGGCTACCTGGTCTCGGACGTGAGTCAGGAGATCGCCGTAGTCCCAGGGAATCCCGTAGCCGACGGTATCGGGGATGTTCAAAGTGGTGGCGCCGGACTCGACGGCCGCGGCCAGAACCTCGAGCATGAAGTCGAGCGGTGTGCGGGTCGCGTCCTGGGGTGAGAACTCGATGTCCGCGGTGTGCTCACGACCCCTCGCGACCCCCATGCGCACCGCCTCGAGCACTTGATCCTCGTTCATCTTCAACATGTGCTCCATATGACTCGGGCTCGTCGAGATGAAGATGTGGATGCGGTTCCGTTCCGCGTCACGCAGCGCCTCGTAGCAGCGGTCCACGTCGGCGAGCTGGGTCCTCGAAAGCCCTGCGACCACAGGACCTTGGACGGTGCGGGAAATTGCCTGGACGGCGTCGAACTCGCCCTGGCTCGAGACCGGGAAGCCGGCCTCGATGTAGTCGACGCCGAGGCGCGCAAGCTGCTCGGCGATCTCGAGCTTCTCGCCCGGGTCGAGGGAGATCCCCGGCGACTGCTCGCCGTCCCGCAGTGTCGTGTCGAAGATGACAACCTTGTCGCTCATCGCTCGCTCGCTCCATTGTCGTGGCGCAACCGCGCCCTTCTCCGCCAGTCTTCGCGTCGTCGCCCGAGAACCACGCCCGGCCAACAAAAAACCTCCTGGCCTAAGGCGCAGGAGGCGTTGGCGAGCGCGAAAGGGCGCTCGCCGTCAGGTAAGGAGGAGGACCCGGATGAACCGCTCGTTCGTCATGTCACCAATGATTGTGGTGGACAACTCCAGATCCGTCAAGCTTGTCGCGTTCAACGCCCGCTCACCTGGTCGGCGCCCGACGCACGGTCGTCGCCCTCGGCGACGCCGCGGTAGCCGCTGCGATGGCGGAGCAGAGGGGTACGGTCGGTCTCGACGCCCATCTCGAGCACCCTGCCGAGCACGAGCAGGTGGTCACCAGTCTCGACCACCCGTTCGATCTCGCAGTCGACAAAGGCCACCGCTCCCACCAGCACCGGGTTCCCAGATGGTGCCGGATGCCATTCGACGCCCTCGAACTTGTCGGTCTCGCTCACAGCGAAGCGCGACGAGATCTCGGCTTGGTCGTGGCCGAGCACGCTCACGCAGAACGACCCCGAGGTGTTAATGGGCGGCCAGCTCTTCGAGGTCGTGGCGACGAAGAATCCCACGAGTGGGGGGTCCAGCGAGACCGGGACGAAAGTACCCACCGACAGCCCCTTCGGGCGGCCGTCCACAACCCCCGCCACGACCGCGACACTCGTCGGCACATGCGCCATCACCTGGCGGAAGCGTTCCGCGCCGAGGTCGGGCACCTTCGCTAGGCGCCGGCGACCCTGTGGATCTCGAGGATGCCGGCCGCGTCCTGGACGCGGCCGATCACCTCGGGGGGGACCGGACGATCCGTTGAGAGCACCATCAAGGCCGTGCCACCGCCGGAAGTCTGGCCGACGGCCATGTTCGTGATGCTGACTCCGACATCACCCAGAGCCGAGCCGACGAGCCCGATCATGCCTGGGCGATCGTCATTTCGCACGATCAGCAGGTTCGCGTCGAACGGGAGCTCCACGGCGTGGTCGTCGACCATGACGATCCGCTCCGTGCCTGTCCACCCCAAGGTCCCCGAGACTGTATGGCCGCCACCGCGAAGCGTCACCTGGCTCAGGTAGTCGCCGGCGACGGTCGTCGAGGACTCGCGCACCTCGAGGCCCCGGTCCTTGGCGAAATGCGGGACGTTCACGTACGAGACGGGCTCCTCGATCGCGGCCGCGAACATCCCTTTCAGCGCGCAAAGCGTGAGAATCCGCGTGTCCTCGCCTGCGAGGTCGCCCTGGTACTCGACCTCGAGGTGGCTTGGCACGGCTTCGCACAACGCGGCCAGGAGGCGGCCCAGCCGCTCCGCGACCCCGACGAACTGCCGCACGCTCTCGCTGGCTCCGGGAGCCGCGACATTGACGGCATAGGGCACCAGCTCGCCCCGCAATGCGAGCACGATCTGCTCTGCGATCTGCTCGCCCGCCTTGTCCTGCGCCTCGGCCGTGCTGGCACCGAGGTGTGGCGTGACGACGACCTGGTCGAGCTCGAACAAGGGCGAGGACGTGCACGGCTCGGTCGAGAACACGTCGAGCGCGGCGCCGGCGACCCTTCCTGACGCGATGGCATCGGCAAGTGCCTCCTCGTCGAGGATGGCGCCGCGGGCGGCATTTACGATGCGGATGCCGGGCTTCGCGTTGGCGAGCAGCTCCTTGCCGACGAGCCCGATCGTCTCGGGCGACTTCGGCAGATGGATGCTTACGAAATCGGCACTGGAGAAGAGCTCCTCGAGGCCGAGAAGCTCGACCCCCATCGCGCGCGCCCGATCAGCAGTCACGTACGGGTCATATGCGACGAGCCGCATCCCGAAGGCGGCGGCGCGCTGGGCCACGAGGGAGCCCACGTGGCCAAGCCCGAGGATCCCGAGCGTCTTGCCGTGCAGCTCGACGCCCTCCCACTTGGATCGCTCCCACCGTCCTTTGACGAGGGCAGCGTGGGATTGGGGGATGTTGCGGGCCTGCGCGAGCATCAGCGCGACCGCGTGCTCCGCTGCCGACAAGATGTTCGACTCCGGGGCGTTGACGACCATCACGCCGCGACGCGTGGCCGCGGGGATGTCAACGTTGTCGAGCCCGACGCCCGCGCGCCCGACCGCAACCAGGTCGCGTCCGGCCTCGAGCACCTCGGCTGTCACGCGGGTCGCAGAACGGATGACGAGAGCCGCTGCCCCGGGCACGGCCTCGACGAGCTCGGCTGGGCTGAGCGACAGCTGCACGTCGACTTGGTGGCCTTCGGCTGCCATCAGCTCGAGCCCACGAGGCGAAAGCGTCTCGGTGACAAGGATCCTCGCCATCGTCTAATCACCCACTTCCGAGCAGAGCTCAGCCAGACGCTCGATGCCCCGCACGAGGTCCGAGTCCGACAAAGCGTATGAAAAACGACCGTAGCCGGGGGCCCCGAAGGCCTCGCCCGGAACGAAGGCGACGCGAGACTCCTCCAGCACGAGCTCGGCGAGCTCGAGCGTTGTCGCAGGTCTTGCCCCCCTGAGCTCGCGCCCGAGGATGCTCTCGAAGGACGGGAACGCATAGAAGGCTCCCTCCGGCTCGACACACGAGACCCCTTTGATCTCCGACAACATCGAGAAGATGGTCCGGCGACGCCGGTCGAAGGCGGCCTTCATCTCGCCGACCGCGACCAGGTCCCCGCTGAGCGCTGCGATCGCGGCACGCTGTGCGACGTTGTTGACGTTGGAGGTCGCGTGCGACTGGAGGTTCGTGGCAGCTTCCACGACATCGGTGGGACCGATCATCCATCCGACACGCCAGCCGGTCATGGCGTACGTCTTGGCCACGCCGTTGGCGACGATGCACCGGTCGGCGAGCTCTGGCACCACGACCGGCATCGAATGTTGGACATGGCCCTCGTAGACGAGGTGCTCGTAGATCTCGTCGGTGAGCACCCACCAGCCGCGCTCGACCGCGAGGCGACCGATCTCGGCGATCTGGTCCCTGCTGTAGACCGCACCGGTCGGGTTGGAGGGAGAGACGAACAACAGCAGCTTGGTCCTGTCAGTGGCGGCGTCTTCGAGCTGATCGACCGTCACCTTGAAACCGCTCGCCGAACCGGTCGGGACCTCGACAGGGACGCCACCGGCGAGACGAATCGCTTCCGGGTAGGTCGTCCAGTACGGTGCCGGGACGAGCACCTCGTCGCCGGGATCGAGCAGCGCCGCAAATGCGTTGTAAATAGCGTGCTTTCCCCCATTGGTGACGAGCACCTGCTTAGGCGCGACCTCGTAGCCGGAGTCACGTGCGGTCTTGGAGACGATCGCCTCTTTGAGCTCCGGCAGGCCTCCGGTCGGCGTGTAGCGATGGTTGCGAGGGTCGCTGCACGCGGCTACGGCCGCCTCGACAATGGCGCTCGGAGTCGGGAAGTCCGGCTCTCCGGCCCCGAAGCCGACGACATCGATGCCTTGGGACTGCAGCTGTTTGGCCTTTGCATCTATTGCCAAAGTCGCGGACGGCGCCACGCCGCCGACGCGGCGCGAGATACGGCGGGGTGCCAACGATCTGTCAAATGGAGGTGAAGTCGCCATCCGCTTATGCTTGCACAAGTTCCCGCACTGCGATTTCCGGACGCCACACCCGGCGCCGTGGCAGTCGGTGCAATGCCCCGGGTCTAGCGACCCACCGACTTCTCCTGGAGGTTCACTTGGCCACACTCGTGATTCCGGAGCACTTGCTGCCAGCAGACGGCCGTTTCGGGTCCGGACCTTCGAAGGTCCGAACCGAGTCGGTCGGAGTACTCGGGGCCGAAGCACCGACCTACCTCGGGACGAGCCACCGCCAGGCGCGTGTNNGGGTTACGAGGTCGCGCTGGGAAACGGCGGGACGACGGCCTTCTGGGACGCCGCCACGTTCTGCCTCGTCGAGGCGAGAAGCCAGCACTTGTCGTTCGGCGAGTTCTCCTCCAAGTTCGCCGAGTGCACTCGGGGGGCGCCGTTCCTCGAAGACCCCGAGATCCTGGTCTCCGGGCCCGGTACCTACCCGCGGCCGATCCCCAACGCGGCCGTGGACGCGTACTGCCTCACCCACAACGAGACCTCGACCGGCGTGCAGGCACCTGTGCAACGACCGCGGGGANNGGTCGAGGCCGGCGAATTCGACGCGTACTACTTCGCTCCGCAGAAGTGCTTCGGGTCCGAGGGCGGGCTCTGGCTCGCGCTCTTGTCCCCGGCGGCGATCGAGCGTGTAGAGCGTCTCTCCACGACGGGGCGGTTCGTGCCCGCATTCTTGGACTTGAAGATCGCGATCGAGAACTCGCGCCTTCAACAGACCTACAACACACCGGCTCTCGCCACGTTGCTCCTTCTCGCCGAGCAGGTGGAATGGTTCCTCGGCAACGGTGGCCTCGAGTGGGCCGCGTCACGTGCAGATCGCTCCGCCGAGATCATCTACGGCTGGGCCGAGCGGTCGAGCTTCGCGCAGCCCTTCGTGACCGATCGGGCCGAGCGGAGCCATGTCACAGCGACCATCGACTTCGACGAGCCCGTCGACGCGCTCGAGGTGGCCTCGATCCTGCGTTCCAACGGCATCGTAGACACCGAGCCCTACCGCAAGTTGGGGAGGAACCAGCTGCGCGTGGCATTGTTTCCTGCGATCGAGCCCGCAGACGTCGAGGCCCTGACGGCTTGCGTCGACTGGGTCGTGGAAAGGCTCGGGCCTGTGGCCTAAGGCGTGGTCTGCGGAGGCACGTCGGCACGGGACGCTTCGGGGGGCCGAGGTGGCTGCCCGGCAAGTCGTCGGGCGGCGAGAGCCCGGTCGTAACGGTGCGCGATCCGGAGCCGCCATGTCAGTCGCACGGTGTCGACGAGCATGTCCCAAGCCGCCATCGGAGAGACCGTGGACGAGAAACGCTCCCGGATCTCGACCGGCAGCTCGACGACGCGTGTGTAGCCGCGGCGCCGGGCGACGGCTAGGAGCTCGAGGTCGAAGGTGAAGCCGTCCTCCTCGAGGATCGGGAGCAGCTCGGTGACGATCTCCCGCCGGGCCAGCTTGATCCCGCTCTGGGTGTCGGTGACGTTCAGGCCGAACAACATCCGAGTGAGGACCTGGTATCCCCAGGAGTACAAGCGCCGGAGTCGTGGGTAGACGACCACCGACTCGGGATGGCGCTTGCTCCCGATCGCGAAGTCCGGACGCTCGTTCTGGATGCAGCTGACGAACTCACCCAGCACCGGGGCCGGGATGTCCCCGTCGCCGTCGATGAAGCCGAGGTAGCTGCCCCGGCCAAGCCCGAGGCCCACACGCAGCGCATGGCCCTTGCCCTGGTTGACCGGCAGGTAGACGACCTGAACTTCCGTGCCGAGATCTGCGAGGCCGACATCGCTGCCGTCGGTCGAGCCGTCAGAGACTGCGATGACCTCGAAGCTGACCCCGCGGTCGCGCAGCAGCTCGATAACCTGCGCGACGTGACCGGCCAGGTTCGGGCCCGGGTTGTAGTAGGGAACCACCACCGTCAGATCGAGCTGGCCTCCTGGTTGCATCGCCTCGCGTGCTCCCATCGTCGCGGAAGGGTACCGGCCGCCGGGACCGGTTCGGGGTAGCCCTGGTACCGCGCCGGGCGCTTCTTGGCGAGACGGCAAGGCTAATGCCCAGGGCCGCTGTTCAAGCAGCCATGTCCAGCGTCAGCAGGCGCTCGAGGACGGGCACGTGCGATGCCGCGGTACCAAAGGTCTTCGCCCCACGGCCCATGGCGGCGCCGTACCCGGTCGTCTTGATGTTGTCAGCGACGCCGACNNTGAAGATGAGCTTCGCGCCCTTGCCCGACTCAGCGGTGACTCTCGCCTCGGCCGCGGCCAGCGTGGCGAGCTCGGAAGCCGGGATGCCGGCCCTCCGCGAGATGATGACCTCCCACCCTGCAGCGGTGGTGCCGAGGAAGATGCACTCGTACGTGGAGTTCTCGATGACAGCCTCAAAANNGAGATGGCCGTGTGCGGCGTGGAGCTCAGTCCGGTCAGCACGGATGCAGCGCGCTGCGATCCTGTTTCGTGTCGTGCCTGGGCCGCAGCCGGGAGCACGGCAAGAGACGCCACACAGCTGCTCGCCGCGAGCATTGCGCCGGCAAGCCACAGGGCCCGGGCCCTGTGTCGGATCGAGGTGGTTGTGGCGCCGCGCGGCGCGCCGGCGCATGAGGTGCTCATCAGCTCTGCTCCTTGGTTGAGGTTGCCTGGGGTGTCCTCGAAGGCCGGTCGAGACCGTGAATGACGTCCGTGTCCTCCCACGACGTCAGGCCGTATGCTCCGATGATAAGGGCCTATGACAGTTACATCGGCAATGCGGCCTGGGTACTTGACGTTCAAAACGCGAGCGGCAACTCCACGGCTGTGTCCATGGCCAGCCAGAAGAGCGCTTCGCGCACATCATGGGCATGCACCCAGTCCCGGTGGTCCCAGGAGTCGCCGGCGAGGCTGTCGCCCGCGTAGAGGAGCTGGCCGAGAACAACGCCCCTGAACCGGGCCACTGCCAACAGCGCGGCCGCCTCCATCTCGACGGTGATGCACCCCTCGGCTCGCCGGAGCAGAACCTTCTCCCTGGTCTCGCGATACACGGCATCTGTCGACCATGTGGTGCCCGTCGCGAACGTCACGTCCGAGCGTCCGAGAACCGCCTCCATCACCGACACGACCGCCGGAGCGGCCTCGATGAGCCGGGACGGGGCCAGATAGTGGTACGACGTGCCCTCGTCGCGGACCGCGGCCGACACGACGACCGGACGGCCCAGGTGAGGTCGGCGTCGAGCGCCCCGGCGCCTCCGCAGGCGACCAACCTCCGGCAGCCGTAGTCGATCGCCTCCTCGAGGAACGCCGCCGCGAGCGGCGCGCCGACGCCGGGTTGGAAGAAGGCGACCCGCTCGCCGCGATGCTCGAGCTCGAAGATCGGGTGGACGCCGTGCTCGGAATGCAGGCTCGCTACTTGGCGAGCTCCCCGCACAGACGCGATCGCACTGACGACGTCGCCGAAGAAGCACATGACCGCGCGTGCGGGAACATCGACCTCGTCACGCGACGGTGCGCACAGATGAACTGATGGTTCGATGAGCGCCTGGCGCTCCGGGTCGAATTCGAGGATCGGGAAGGCGGCACGCGCGAGACCGCCGGGCCCCGATCCCGGCGTGGCGGGCGAACGGCGACCGGAGACGGCTAGCCCCCTGAGATGTCTTCCAGGCGCTGGCGCCCGGCGGTGACGAACGGCATCATCGCCCGCAGCTCGGCACCGACGGACTCGATCTGGTGGCTCCTCCCCGCGGCCCGCAGCTCGTTGAAGCGCGGCCTGCCGGCGCGGTCCTCTGCTACCCATTCCCTGGCGAAGCTCCCGTCCTTGATCTCGGCGAGTACCCGCCGCATCTCAGCGCGGACCCTGTCGTCGATGATCCGCGGCCCGCGGGTCAAGTCCCCGTACTCCGCGGTGTCCGAGACCGAGAAACGCATGCCGGCGATGCCCTGCTCGTACATGAGGTCGACGATCAGCTTCAGCTCGTGCATGCATTCGAAGTAGGCCGATTCGGGCTGGTAGCCGGCCTCGACAAGCGTCTCGAAGCCGGCCATGGCAAGGGCCGTCAAACCACCGCAGAGCACGACTTGCTCGCCGAAAAGATCCGTCTCGGTCTCCTCCGCGAAGGTCGTCTCGAGCACCCCGGCCCGGGTCGCTCCGAGGGCATCCGCGTAGGAGAGCGCCAGTGCCATGGCCTTGCCCGAGGCGTCGGCCGACACGGCGATGAGCGACGGCACGCCGCCGCCTTCGGTGTAGGTGCGGCGCACCAGGTGGCCCGGGCCCTTCGGCGCGACCATCGCGACGTCGACGCCCGGCGGCGGGGTGATCAGCCCGAAACGGATGTTGAACCCGTGCGCGAAGAACACTGCGTCGCCGTCGGCGAGGTGCGGGGCGATCTCGGCCTCGTACACGGCCGCCTGCTCTGTGTCGGGAAGCAGGATCATGATGAGGTCCGCGTCCGCCGCGGCCTCGGCCACGGTGACGACACGGAGGCCGGCCGCCTCCGCCTTGGCGCGCGAGGACGATCCGGACCTGAGCCCGACCCGTACCTCGACACCGGAATCGTGGAGGTTCAACGCGTGCGCATGGCCTTGCGAGCCGTAGCCGATGATGGCCACCTTGCGCGTCCGGACCAGGGAGGAGTCCGCGTCCTTCTCGTAGTAGAGCTTGGCCATGCCGCTCCTGTCCTTGTAAGTCGTAGGTCGTGGGGAATGTTGCCTTGGGTGTTGACGATGCTCTTCTGGCCGTTACGGAGCGGCCCCAAATGGAGCCTTCAGGCGATCTCGGCGACCGGCGAAGCCGTCCCCGACACCGAGGATCTTTCGTCCAGCTTAGGAAGCGCGATCCGACCGGTCCGTTGGAGCCCCGCGATCCCATAGGGCCTCATGAGGCTCTCGAAGTCGTCGACAGCCTCGGGCGTGCCCGCGACCATGACGGTGATGGCGTCGTGGCCGACGTCGACGATGCGGCCTGCAAAGACGCCGACGAGCTGGATGACCTGTGAACGTTGCCCGGCATCGGCCGAGACGCTCACGAGCAACAGCTCGGCTTCGCGTGCCTCGTCGGGGTGAAGCTCGCCGATCTCGACGACGTTGATGAGCTTGTCGAGCTGTGCCACGACCTGCTCGAGTGGCGAGGACTCGACGTCCACGACGATCGAGATCCGCGAGAAGCGCTCGTCGTCGGTCGGTGCCACGGCGAGAGAGTAGATGTTGTATCCGCGTCGCGAGAACAGTCCTGCGACGCGCGCGAGCACCCCGGCCTTGTTCTCCACGAGTACCGAGAGCAGGCGGTGGCGGGGACCGTATTGACTCTGATGCGGGCTCATTGCAGCGCCTCCGGGTTCGAGGCCGACTGGGACTGGTACACGACGATGTCGTCGTTGGATGCCCCGGCCGGCACCATCGGGAAGACCTGTTCCATCGAGTCGGTCCGAAAATCGATCACCACCGGCCGGTCGTCGATCTCGTTGGCCTTCTCGATCGCAGGTGTCACCTCCTCCGGGCTCTCCACGCGGAGACCGATGCAGCCCATCGACTCGGCCCACCCGACGTAGTCGGGCAGGTCCGGCGAGAGGTAGACCTCGGAGTAGCGCTCCTCGTAAAACATGTGCTGCCACTGTCGCACCATCCCGAGGTACGCGTTGTTCAAGATCGCGATCTTGACCGGGATGCGCTCGGCGGTCGCCGTGGCGAGCTCCTGCGCCGTCATCTGGAAGCAGCCGTCGCCGTCGACCGCCCACACCATCCGGTCGGGCCGCCCGACCTTGGCGCCGATGGCCGCCGGCACGGCAAAGCCCATGGTCCCAAGGCCGCCCGAGTTGATCCAGGTGTTCGGGTACTCGAAGGACCAATACTGGGAGGCCCACATCTGATGCTGGCCGACACCCGAGACGAGGATCGTGTCCGGAGGCGTCGAGGCCCTCAAGCTCTCAATGACGAACTGGGGCTTGAGAGTCGGACGGCGGCCTGCGCCACCGGTGACGGCCCCGGCGCTCCCGTGTTCGGAGCGGTCGTAGGTGCAGGGGTACTCCGCCTGCCAGCGCTGAAGCGTCGCGATCCAAGGGGCGAGCCGGCTGTGATCGACCGGCCCGGCGGCCCTGATCACTTCGATGAGAGCCTCGGTCGCCAAACGGCAGTCGGCGAGGATCGCGACTTCGGGTCTCCGGACCTTGCCGATCTCCGCCTTGTCGATGTCGACGTGCACCACCTTCGCCCCCGGCGCGAAAGCCGAGACCTTGCCGGTCACGCGATCGTCGAAACGGCTGCCGAGGGCAAGCAGCAGATCCGCCTTTTGCATGGCTGTGACGGCGGTGTAGTTGCCGTGCATCCCGGGCATCCC
>PMVZ01000312.1 GCA_003166375.1 Acidimicrobiaceae bacterium
TCGATCCGCGCGGCCCGTATCGGCGGGATCATCGCCAACAACTCGAGCGGCATGATCACAGGCGTCAAGCTCAACGCCTACCACACGATGGACTCGGTCCGGTTCGTACTGGCTGACGGATCGGTCTGGGACACGGCGGTCCGAGACGAATACGAGCGCTTCGCCCGCGTGCGCCGAGACCTGGCACAGGGCCTCGCGGCGCTCCGCGACAAGGTGCGGGCCGACGCCGACCTCGTCGCGTTGATCAACAAGAAGTTCTCGATCAAGTGCGTGACCGGCTATGGGATCAACGCCCTCGTCGACTTCGACGATCCGCTGGAAATCCTCGCTCACCTGCTCGTGGGCTCAGAGGGCACGCTCGCCTTCATCTCCTACGTCGTGCTGGCTACGGTGCCACTCGATCCCGAGCGCTCGGCAGCGCTCTTGCTCTTTGACAGTCTCAAGACGATGGCGAACGCCATCCCCACGGTCGAGGCGACGGGCCCGAACGCGGTCGAGTTCCTCGATGACGCCTCGATGCAAGCCGTGTCCGGCATCGACGGCCTGCCCGACCTCGTCACGACCCATCCGAAGGGATCGGCTGCGCTGCTCGTCGACTACCAGCGGACAACCCAGGATGCCTTGCGCGCAACGGTCGATGCCGCACTCCCGAAGCTGAAGGCGCTCCCGGGCCTGATGGTGATGAGCGACTTCTCCACGACGCCCGCGAGCCACGCTCGTCTTTGGCGCGTGCGAGAGGACCTGTTCGGGATAGTGGGCGGCGCCCGCACTCCAGGCACGACGGTGCTGCTAGAGGACATGGCAGTGCCCTTGGACGAGTTCGCGAGATTGCTCACAGGACTCGAGGCGCTGTTCGCCAAGCACGGTTACACGGACCCGGGCCAGGGCGTGCAGTACGGGCACGCGAGCGCCGGCAATGCACACTTCGTGTTGACTGCTGACTTCACCCAGCAACGGGAGATAGACCGCTTCATGGCTTTCACCGAGGACTCCGTCGTTCTCGTCGCCGACGAGTTGAACGGCTCGTTGAAGGCCGAGCACGGCACCGGCCGCGCGATGGCCCCGTTCGTGCAGCGCGAGTGGGGCGACAAGGCGTACTCGGTGATGAAAGAGATCAAGAAGCTCGTCGACCCCGGCGACTTGTTCAATCCCGGCGTCCTCATCAACGACGACCCCGCCGTCTTCAGCAAGAACATCAAGCGCACACCACCGGTCTCGCCGCGGATCGACAAGTGCATCGAGTGCGGTTTCTGCGAGCACGTCTGCCCGAGCCGCCTGGTCACGCTCACTCCCCGGGGCCGCATACAGGCCTCCCGCAAGCACGCCGAACTGCTCGCGAACGGGGACGATTCCGCCGCAACGGAGCTTTGGCGGCACTACCAGTACGCGGGGATCAACACCTGCGCAGCCGATGGCATGTGTGGGACCAAGTGCCCGGTCGGGATCAACGTCGGCGAGTACTCTGCCGAACTGCGTGCCGAACGCAACAACAAGGTCGAGGTTTCTCTCGGCTCTTTGCTGGCACGCCGCTACGCCGAGGTCGAGAGGATCGCGCGAGGTGGTCTCGCCATGGGCGTCCTGGCGAACAAGACGCACTCGATGGAAGCCCTCACGAAGGCCCTTCACAAGCTGATCCCGTTCTCGCCCGTGTGGTCACCGGCGATAGGCAGGAGCCCAACGCCGGTGTTCCGGCGCGAGGACGCTCCCGAGATCGTCTATTTCCCTGCGTGCGTGACGCGGATCATGGGCTCCTCGAACCTCGGAAAGCCCTCGGTCACCGAGACCGTCCTTACCCTCGCCGACCGCGCGGGCATCAAGGTTCGCCTGCCCAGATCGGTGACCGGCGTCTGTTGCGGCCAGATCTGGGAGCACAGGGGCTACGCGGCCGGTCGGCGATACATGGCGAACCACCTCGTCGAATCCATTTGGGAGTGGAGCGACGGCGGCCGGGTGAGGGTCATGTGCGACATCACCTCGTGCACAAAGACGATCCTGCGCGACGTCGTCGACCAGCTCACAGAGGCGAACAGCGAGCGCTACAGGAACATCACCGTTGTCGACATCGCCCCATGGCTCTTAGAGGACGTGATGCCCAGGCTCCGAGTCACCCGACCAAAGCAGAGCGTCGCTCTCCACCCGACCTGCGCGTGCGTCGAGCTCGGGATCGACAAGCAGGTACAGGCGATCGGCGAGGCGTGCGCGCAACAATCAGTGACCCCCGCGCACTGGGGTTGCTGCGGCATCGCCGGCGACCGCGGCTTCATGTACCCCGAGTTGAGCGACGGTGCCCAGCGCGACGAGCACGCCGAGCTTGCCGGGCGAGTCTTCGATGGCTACTACTCCGTCGCGCGCCCCTGCGAGATCGGCCTCAGTCAACGCTCCGGGCACGAGTACGAGTCCATCGTCTACCTCGTTGAAGAAGCGACCCGGGGAAGCTCGTGACATCTTTCAGGTTCGGTATCTTCCTGATGGTGGGCAGGTGGCCGTCGGTCTCGGCCACCGTCTCCGAAGACCCCAGGTAGACAAGCACAGTGTCCGGTGAGACGTAGTTCCAGTCAGTACCGGCATGTCACCACCCAGCTTCACAAGAAGGCTGGGAAGATGGCTCGCCTTCCTGGCAGGAGTCCCCCTTTCCAGCTGCGCAACGAGCCGTCCCCGGCGTCGGTTGGTCCGTCGCATCGAGAAGCCTGCAACCGCACAGGGTCAACTCTTGTACTTAGGGCCTCCCTTGCGGTGCT
>PMVZ01000140.1 GCA_003166375.1 Acidimicrobiaceae bacterium
GGATTACTTGAACGCTGACACCACCTGGCAGGCGCCACGGTTGCCCCCTCCTGAGAACACGAATGCCGTCTCAACCGGGTGCGGAGCGCGCGACGGCACTCCGACTGAACCCGCGACCGGCACGGGCCGTGTGACGGCTCCCTCGACGAAAGGCCCCGGGGCAACTCCGTAAACAGGCATGCACTCGGCTTGGCGTCAGGGCGCGGCGTCGATGACGACGGGGCGCTGGGCGGGCCCGCTGCTCACACCCGCACGCTACCGGCCAGCACCAGCGCTCAGGCCGGCTGGCAATATGCTGGCCGGACCATGACAAGTCCCGTCCAGCCGCGGCCGATGCGTGTGGGCTATTCGGGGACCCCGCTTGCCAAAAGGCTCGGGATCCGCGAAGCCTCGACAGTCGCCCTCGTGGGCGCCTCTTTGGAGTTCACGATCCCGGACCTCCCGCCCGGCGTCGGGCTTCGGCGCTCCGCGCGGGGCCAGACCGACGTGACGCTCTGGTTCGTGCGCTCGGCCACCGAGCTGGCCGCCCGTGTCGCTGACATGGCAAAGCGTGCCGACAAGAACGCCCTTTGGATCTGTTGGCCGAAAAGGACCTCGGGTGTCCGTCCCGACGTCACCGAGCACGCCGTGCGCACTGCCGGCCTTGCGAACGGACTTGTCGACTTCAAGATCGCGGCGATCGACGAGACCTGGTCCGGGCTCCGTTTCGCCGCGGTCTCGAGACGGCCGGACCGCACGCGGACCGCACGCGGAGCGGTCCCGAGCCCTAGGCCGGCACCATGACCGGTCGCCACGACGTGCTTGTCCGAGTGCTCCGTGTGTTCACCGACGATGGAGGTCGCCAGGGCAACGCCCTCGGAGTGATCGACGGCGCGCTGGTGGACCAGGACGACCGACAGCGCGTCGCGCACGAGCTCGGGTTCAGCGAGACGATCTTCATAGACGACCATGGCACAGGCGAGCTGCGCATCTTCACGCCGGCTGTCGAGCTCCCGCTCGCGGGCCATCCGCTCGTGGGTGCCGCCTGGCTCCTCTTGCGCGAGCCCGGAGCCCCAACGATGCTCGACCTGCGGCCTCCGGGCGGCCTCGTGCACGCCTGGACCGGCGCAGACGAGAGAACGTGGATCGAGGCGCCGCTCGGCACGCTGCCGGACTGGTCGCTCGTCCAGTTGGGCTCGCCAGCCGAAGTTGAAAACCTCACCGGTACCCTTCGACCCGACCACGATCACGTCGTCTACTGGGCCTGGATCGAGACCGGGGTCATGAGGGTGCGCTGCTTCGCGCCCCGCTTCGGGGTCGCCGAAGATGAAGCGACCGGCTCGGCAACTCTACGGCTCACAGCGCTTCTCGAAGTGCCGATCGAGATTCGCCAGGGCAGGGGCTCGCTGTTGTCTGCACGCCCGGTTGACGCCGACCGAGCGGTGGTCGGTGGACTGGTCGTCGAGGACGAGCCACTCCACCTCATGCCACGTTCCCCCCGCTGACTGACGACAGCCGGACTGCCTGTTTATGAATTGTTAACGGTTCGCGCCAGGATATTTACGCCCCGTTGATGCGGCCCGCCTGATGCTGGTCGCATGGGTGATTTCTTTGCAGTAGTGGGCACGTTGGCTTTCGTGCTCGTCTTCCTCGGCTTGATCTGGGCACTGGACCGGGTATGAACGCCGTCCAGATCGTGCTGCTCGTCGTCTCGGTGCTGGTGTTCATCTACGTCGGCATCGCCATGTTCAAGCCGGAGTGGTTCTGATGCAATTCTTCTGGACGATCGTGGCTCTCGTGGTGGTGCTCGGCCTCGCGTGGCGGTTCCTCGGCTCGTACATGGNNCGATTCTCATCACATACCTGCTGATCCGTACCCAGGGCTCGCTTCCCCTCAACCCCCAGCACCTCGGGGCCGTGCCGCCAGCCTTGGCGTACAACACGGGAGTTTCCTTTGTAACGAACACGAACTGGCAGAACTACGCGGGCGAGACGACGATGTCTTACCTTTCGCAGATGGCCGCTCTCACTGTTCAGCAGTTTGTGAGCATGGCCGTCGGAGTCGCCGTGGCCATCGCCCTCGTCCGCGGCTTCGCACGCCGCAACTCCCGGACGATCGGCAACTTCTGGGTGGACATCACCCGCNNATCAAGCAGCTCGGCACCAACGGTGGCGGCTTCTTCAATGCAAACGGCGCCCACCCCTTCGAGAACCCGACCGGGCTCACGAACTTCCTTTCGTTCGCCTTGCTTTTGTGTGTCGGCTTCTCCCTCACCTACACCTTCGGCAAGATGGTCGGGAGCATCCGCCAAGGCGTCGCCTTGTTGGCCGCCATGGTGATCCTCTTCGGCGCCTGGGTCGGATTCTCCTCCTATGCCGAACACGTGGGGAACCCGGCGGTTGCCGCGGCGGGCATCAAGAGCCAGCCCACGGGCAACATGGAGGGTAAAGAGGTCCGCTTCGGCGATACCCAGTCGGCTCTCTACGACATCGCGTCGACGCAGACCTCGACCGGCTCGGTCGACGGGTCCAACGACTCCTACACCGCCATGGGCGGCTTCGGACTGCTGACCGGCATGATGCTCGGCGAGATCTCGCCCGGAGGCGACGGCACCGGTCTTTACACGATTCTCCTCTTCGCCATCATCGCGGTGTTCATCGGCGGGTTGATGATCGGGCGAACGCCGGAGTACATCCGTAAGAAAATCCAGGCCAAGGAAGTGAAGCTGGCGGGGTTGGGAATGCTGGTCATGCCCATGGTCGTGCTCATCCTGACCGCCATCGCCGTCTCGGTCTCCGAGGGCCTAGCAGGCCCGCTGAATCACGGACCGCACGGCTTCACCGAGATCCTCTACGCCATCACCTCTCAGGGCAACAACAACGGTTCGGCCTTCGCCGGACTGACGGGCAACACGCAGTTCTACAACGTCATCGGCAGCATCGACATGCTCCTCGGGCGGTTCGGCGTGATGATCCCGGCACTGGCACTGGCCGGATCGCTGGCGGCCAAGGGAGCCGTCGCGGAGTCGATCGGCACCTTCAGGACCGACAACGGCATGTTCGTCGGGCTCTTGATCGGCGTCATCCTCATCGTCGGTGGCCTCACATTCTTCCCCGCCGTCTCGCTCGGCCCGATCGTCGAGCAGCTCATCCACAGCAAGTTCTTTTGATGGAGCCCTCCCACATGAACCAATCAGCCGATCCTCTGAGCGGCGCCAGCTCCGCCACTGCAGTCGCGACTGGGAACGCGCCACCCAACACGCCGCACGGTGTGGCCCAGGCGCGGAGCCTCTTCGACCGTCAGATTCTCGGCCAGGCGATCATCGGCTCCTTCAAGAAGCTCGACCCCCGTGTGCAGGTCCGCAACCCTGTGATGTTCGTGGTCCTCATCGGCACCGCGATCACCTTCATCGAGTCGGTCGCGCATCCGGGCCTCTTCGACTGGTCCATCACGGTCTGGCTGTTCTTGACTCTGATATTCGCCAACTTCGCCGAAGCGATGGCTGAAGGCCGCGGCAAGGCCCAGGCCGACACTCTGCGCAAGATGCGCTCGGAGACCGAAGCGCGCAAGCTGCTGCCCAACGGCACCGAGCACTTGGTCGCCGCCGCGGCGCTCGCCAAGGGTGACCTCGTGGTCTGCGAGGCCGGCGACCTGATCCCGTCCGACGGGAAGATCACCGAAGGCATCGCGTCGGTCGACGAGTCGGCGATCACCGGCGAGTCGGCGCCGGTCATCCGGGAGTCCGGCGGCGACCGGTCGGCCGTCACCGGCGGCACGAAGGTCCTATCGGACAGGATCGTGGTCATGGTCACCGCCGAACCAGGGCAGACCTTCCTGGACCGGATGATCACCCTCGTGGAGGGCGCCAACCGCCAGAAGACTCCCAACGAGCTCGCCCTGACGATCCTCCTGGCCGTGCTCACGATCATCTTCCTGCCGGTGGTGGTCGTCCTCCAGCCTTTCGGCCACTACGCGGGAGCGACGGTATCTGTGGTGATCCTCGTGTCGCTCTTGGTCTGCCTGATCCCGACGACGATTGGCGCCCTGTTGTCGGCGATCGGAATCGCCGGCATGGACCGGCTCGTGCAGCGCAACGTGCTGGCGATGAGCGGCCGGGCTGTGGAAGCGGCCGGGGACACACAGACACTTCTGCTGGACAAGACCGGGACCATCACCCTCGGCAACCGCATGGCGTCCACCTTCTATCCAGTCGGTGGTCACACCGAACAGGAAGTGGCCGACGCTGCACAGCTGGCGTCGCTAGCAGACGAGACTCCGGAAGGACGCTCGATCGTCGTGCTCGCCAAGGAGCGTTTCGACATCCGCGCCCGTGAGCTCGGCGGGGACCACGCGTTCGTCCCCTTCACGGCGACGACGAGGATGTCCGGGCTCGATCTCGGCGATCGGCAGATCAGAAAGGGCGCCGCCGACTCGGTGAAGCGTTGGGTCACCGATCTGGGCGGGTCTATCCCCGACGACCTCGACGCGGTGGTCGAGCGCATCTCTCGAGCCGGATCGACGCCTCTCGCGGTCGCCGACGGACGGCAGATCATCGGTGTCATCGAGTTGAAGGACGTCGTCAAGCAGGGCATCCGTGAGCGTTTCGACGAGATGCGTGCCATGGGCATCCGCACCGTCATGGTCACCGGCGACAATCCCCTCACAGCCGCGGCTATCGCGCAGGAGGCCGGGGTGGACGACTACCTCGCGGAGGCAACGCCCGAGACGAAATTGGCGCTGATCAAGTCCGAGCAGGAAGGCGGCAAGCTCATCGCGATGACCGGCGACGGCACGAACGACGCCCCGGCGCTCGCACAGGCGGACGTCGGCGTGGCCATGAACTCGGGCACGACCGCTGCAAAAGAAGCCGGCAACATGGTCGACCTCGACTCCAACCCGACAAAGCTCCTCGAGATCGTCGAGATCGGCAAGCAACTGCTCATCACCCGTGGGGCGCTGACGACCTTCTCCATCGCGAACGACGTGGCGAAGTACTTCGCCATCATCCCGGCTTTGTTCGCCGCGACCTACCCTCAGCTCAAGACGCTCAACGTCATGAGGCTTCACAGCCCTCAAAGTGCCGTCCTGTCCGCGGTGATCTTCAACGCGCTCGTCATCATCGCCCTCATCCCGCTAGCACTGCGAGGCGTGAAATTCCGGGCCGCAAGCGCCGCCGCGATCCTGCGGCGCAACGTCTACATATACGCAGTGGGCGGCATCATCGCGCCCTTCATCTTCATCAAGCTGATCGACCTGATCCTGACCGCACTGAAGGCTTACTGATGCTTACTCACCTTCGACGTTCGATTGTCCTGGCCCTCTTCTGCCTCGTGTTCTTCGGCCTGGTGTACCCCTTTGTGGGGACCGGAGTCTCCCAGGTCCTCTTCAAGCACCAGGCCGACGGCTCGATCACTGCGAACGGTTCGACGCTGATCGGCCAGAACTGGACCAGCCCGAAGTTCTTCCACGGACGCCCAGACGACTTCGGACCCTACGCCGGTACCGGTGACAACCCGCTCGTCGCAAACGGCAAGTCTGGCGAATCGAGCCCCACCAACCTCGGACCCCGGTCAGAGATGCTGCTTGAAAACACCAAGGCGTTGATCGCCTATTGGCACAAGATGGGCGTGAACCCTACGGAGGACTTGGTCACCACCTCTGGAAGCGGGCTCGACCCCGACATCACACCGGCCGACGCGTACGCCGAGGTCCCGATGGTGTCAAAGGCCACGGGACTGTCTCCGAAAGTGCTGGACGAGCTCATTGCCCGTGAGACCAACTCCGCTGAGCTCGGGTTCCTGGGCTCGGACTACATCGTCGTGCTCCAATTGAACGAGGCCCTGGCCAAGATGGAATAGCGGCCGCGCCGTGGGCACTCCGGATGTGCGGCCGGAAGCCTTCAGGTTCACTCGAGCTTGCCAGGGCTAGCTTCGTCAGACAGGGGCCTAGATGGAGATGAGGGTGAGGCAGTGGGGTTCGAACGGTGAGTAGGGACGCCGAATACGCCGACACGACCCAAAAAGCCGATCAAGGAGTCGAGCCGACCGGCAAGTTCCGCGTCTACTTCGGAGCTGTGGCCGGCGTCGGCAAGACCTGGGCCATGCTCGACGAGGGCTGGCGTCGCTACAAACGCGGCTCGGACGTGGTCATCGGCTTCGTCGAGACTCACGGTCGGGCGCATACCGCTCAGCAGATTCGCGACCTCCCAGTCGTCCCTCGCAAGGTCGTCGACTATCGGGGAACCACCTTTGAGGAGATGGACCTCGAAGCGGTCCTTGCCCGCAAGCCCGAGGTCGCGCTCATCGACGAGCTCGCCCACACGAACGTGCCGGGTTCGGGACCTCACCCCAAGCGATGGCAGGACGTGCTCGAGATCCTCGACGCGGGGATCGGGGTCGTCAGCACGGTCAATGTCCAGCATCTCGAAAGCGTCGCGGACGCCGTGCAGCGGATCACCGGCGTGGCCGTTCGCGAGCGGGTTCCCGACTGGGTCGTGCGCAGGGCCGACCAGCTCGAGCTGATCGACTCGTCGCCCGAGCAGCTGCGCCGCCGCATGCTGCATGGCAACGTCTACCCACCCGAGAAGATCCCCAGTGCTCTCACCAGCTTCTTCCGCTATCAAAACCTCGTGGCGTTGCGCGAGCTCGCGCTTCGTTTTGTTGCAGATGAGACCGAGGAGGAGCTCTTGGGGTTCCTCGTCGCCCGGCACCCCGACATCGTCTGGGACACCGCTGAGCGCATCATGGTCGTCGTCACCGCAGCGCCGGGAACTGACGCCGTGCTGCGCCGCGCGGCTCGGATCGCCCTACGGGCGCACGCAGGGCTGCATGCCGCCTACGTGGTCGGCGACGACAGGTCGCGTCCGGTCCCCAAGCAGGCACTCAAAGCCATCAAACACCTCGCGGAGGACCTGGGTGCGACCTGGCACGACATTGTTTCTGACGACCCGGCCCCGGCGCTGGTCCACTTCGCCAAGGAGAACCAGATCACCCAGATCGTGCTGGGCGCCTCCCCAGCATCCCGATGGGAGCAGCTCACGAGCAGGAGCTCGGTCGTCCAGCGTGTGCTTCGGTTCGCGCGCCAATCGGGCATCGACGTTCACGTCATCAACCGGTATGGCGAGAGTGCTCCGCAGAGCACGGCCGGAGCTCCCGACGATGGAGGCGGCTGAGCTCAAGTGGCGACCGGACGCGCCTGGGATGCTGGTCATCGCTTTTCGAACTTGCGCGTGAGCTTCCCGAGCGCCTTGTACCTCTTGCGCTCCTCGGCGCGCTCGCGGGGATCGACGCGGGCGGCGAGATGGCGTTGCTCGCGGCGTAGTTTCTCGAAGCTCGTGTAGCGCTCGGCATCGAGCGTTCCCGCAGCGATGGCTTGCTTGATGGCGCATCCGGGCTCGGACCGGTGACCGCAATCGGAAAAACGGCACGCTGCCGCCAACTCCTCGATCTCCCCGAAGGCGTCCCCGATGGCTTGGTCCGCATCGAAGAGCGAGAGCGCTCGCAGGCCGGGAGTGTCGATGAGCAACGCTCCGCCCGGAAGGCGCACGAGCTCTCGCGCAGTGGTCGTGTGACGGCCCTTCCCGTCGCCTCGTACCTCCCCGGTCGCGAGATCGATCGCCCCGCGCCCGAGGCGGTTGGCGAGAGTGGACTTGCCGGCGCCCGAGGGCCCGAGGAGCACGACCGTCGCACAGGGCTCGAGGAAGCCACAGACGGCGTCCATGCCCACACCGCTGAGCGAGCTGACGGCCACGACGTCACCGGCACCGATCAACCGCTCGGCCGCCTCGACGGCGCCTGCGACATCTTCGGCGATGTCCGCCTTGGTCAACACCGCGACAGGGGCGGCACCACTCTGCCAGGCCAGCACGAGGAGACGCTCCAGACGCCTGGCCCTGAAGCGGCCCTCGAGCGAGCAGACGACGAACACCTTGTCGACGTTCGCGGCGAGCACCTGAGGAGTCTCGGGACTTCCGGCGCCGCCGCGCACGATGGCGCTGCGCCTCGGGAGCACCTCTTCGACCAAACCGCCCTGAAGCACGACCCAATCACCGACCGTGGGTGCTTTCAACGGATCGGGGTCGTGAGCGAGCTGGGCGGATACGAGTGCCCGCAGCTCGCCGGTTTCGGTGAGAACCATGAGAGCACCGCGATCGACCCGAGCGACCCGGCCCGGCACAGTACCGTCGACGAGACGGTTATTGAACGCAGCCTCGAAAGGCGGCCCCCATCCGAGCTCGGCAAGAGGCGTCCCCGGCTGATCGGATCCCCGGGCGGGAGCGGCGGGCCCCTGCGGTGGGCTCGCCGGCAGTCCCGGTGCTGTCGAGAGTGATCCGCGACCTAGCGCGGAAGAGGCAAACGGGTCAGACAATGACAAGGCTCCTTGGTGTCGGAGCGCTCGGCCGCGGCGGGCTTTCGTTGAGGACCTGGCGGTCAAAATGCCCGTTGCTCGAGCGCGCGGTCGGTGCAGGTTTGAGGGTGACGTTCGACTTTCATCCCAGCTGACCTCCTTTCGCTCGAGGGGCCTAACCCCACGAATTGTTACCAGGTCTTCCATGCCGGCGCGCCGTCGCCGCCCGGTTCCCCAAAGGCGCCACCTTCGAGCGCTCCGGGCGCGCTCTGGCACAGGAGCGGTCACGGTTCCGGCACCAGCTTTGGCTCAGAAGTGACCGCGCTTCCCGCGAGACCTGCCAGGACCTACAATCGGGCACGCCCGAGGTTGTGGCCGGGCGCTCGTCACGGAGCCAGCTCGAGGGACAGTCGCTCGACAGACAGGCTTCGGTCCGCTTCGTTCCTGTGGGGGAACTTGTGCATCACAGCAAAGGACAGGACATGGGAAATCTCGTAGTGGACCCGGGCAAGGACGATGTCCTCGTCGAGGAGCTCGCCGGCCCCGCCGCCAGCTTGTTCAACCGCCATCTCTCTGTCTCAAAGGAGTGGTACCCGTTCGAGGACGTCCCGTGGGACAACGCCGCCGACTTCGAAGAGGAGAGGTGGAACGCCGGGCAATACCCCCTCTCTCAAGGTGTGCAGAGCGCGATCATCGTAAATGTCCTGACCGAGGACAATCTCCCCTACTACACCCACACCCTCATGTCGCCCATAAAGCCGGACCATCCGCTCCGGGAATGGAGCCGGCGCTGGACCGCGGAGGAATGGCGCCATTCGGCCGCCATTCGTGACTGGATCCTCGCCACGCGGGCGATCGATCCCTACCGGTTGGAGGACGACCGGATGGTCCAGATGTCAAAAGGGCAGGTTCCCCAGAGCAACAGCGTCGCGGAAATGATCGCCTACGTGAGCTTTCAGGAGCTCGCCACTCAAGTTGCCCATCGCAACACCGGCCAAGCCCTGGACAAGACGATGCGGGGCAAGAAGATCATGTCGAAGGTCGCCGGCGACGAAGGCCTCCACCATGCCTTCTACCGCGATCTCGTCCTCGCGGCGCTCGAGATAGACCCGTCGACGATGGTAATGGCGATCCAAAGCGAGCTCCGGAACTTCAAGATGCCTGGGACGGGCATCCCTGGTTTCACAGAGCACGAGGAGGCAATCGCCCTCGCGGGCATCTTCGGCGCGCAACAGTTCGTCGAGGCAGTCGTGAAGCCGACGCTCAGCTGCTGGCGGATCTTCGACCTCGAGGGCTTGAGCGCCGAGGCCAGCCGGGCGCGCGACAAGATGGGCAAGAACCTCGCAGGGCTCACGCGCCTTGCGGCGGCTCAACAGGCACGAATCGCCTCCTTGCAGGCCTGAGCGCCGGCGGGGGCCCCTGGAGCGGACGAGGGCCCTCGGCCGGGCTCGGCCGGGGCGGGCCGGGCTGGCTCAGCTCGCGGCGAGCTCGGCAAGCAGCACGGGCAACGGCATAGTGGCCACGCCGATGGCGGAGTCGCCGATTCCGTAGGGGAGGATCAGGGTGCCGGCGTGCACGAGGGAGCCGCAGGAGTAGACGACATTCGGCACGTAGCCGTTCTGCTCGTCGGGCGTCGGAGTGAGAAGTGGCTCACGGAGCTGGCCGATGATCCGGGTCGGGTCTTCGAGATCGAGAAGTATGGCGCCGATACTGTAGGTGCGCATCGGGCCGACGCCGTGGGTGAGCACAAGCCAGCCGGCGTCAGTCTCGATCGGCGAGCCGCAGTTGCCGAGCTGGAGCACCTCCCAGGGCTGGGTGGGCACCTGGTACGGAAGCGCGTTCTCCCAAAGATGCAGGTTGTCAGAAAAGACAACCGTGTTCGTTTCGTGGTCCGACCTGGACAGGGCGGCGAAGCGGCTCCCGATCCGGCGAGGGAACAAAGCGAGACCCTTGTTCGACGCGAGGCTCACGATGGGCGAGGCAGCGAAGGCGCGAAAGTCCGCAGTCTCCAGAAGCTGCTGAGCGATGTCGAAGCCGTCATAGGCCGTGTAAGTGGCGAAATAGGAAACGGTCCCGTCCCGGTGCCCGAACCGCACGAAGCGGGCATCTTCCATACCGTTGCGTTCGGCAGCCGTGGCCGGCAGGAGGACTCGCTCGGCCAGTGATGTGTCCGCGGAGAAGCTGATGTCATAGGTCCGCTCTGCAATCCTGCGCATGAGCGAGATGATCGACCCGTCCTGTCTGCGGGTCGCCAACCGGGCCTGAAGTCGGGTCAGCCGCTTCTCGAGCCCAGCCATGGTGAACTGCTCGCCGAGTGCGTCGAGGACGTAGTCGGCGCTCTCCCCATCGCTACGGAGTCGACGAAGCTCGCTCCGGAACACCACGGCGTCGAGCGTGACGGCTTCAGTGACTCCTCTCGTCGCGAAGGGTGGTGCGACCTCGATGTTGACTTTGCCGCGGTCGTCGACCGTCCCTGTCCGGAACTCGATTGAGGACCGATGTCCCTCACCTATCGCTCGGACGCTCATCACAAAGCGCAAACTGCCCTTCGTCACGCCGGTCTGGTCGGGATGGGCCACCATGCTGGGGTTGCAGAGTGCCGCGCCTTCGAGTGCGTACTCGCTGGTGAACGTCGCACCGAGCAGCAGCCGACGCGTCTCGGAGAGCTCGCACCCAGGATCGAGGCGGTCGGTGAGCTCGTCCGAGTGCCGCCGGAACGTATCGATGAGGTCGCGGTGACGGTGTCCGAACCGGGAGGCGACGTCATCCAAAGACCGCTCCACATCGTCCTCGTCCAGCGCGAGGATGCGCGCCACGACAGCCGAGGTGCGAGGCTCCTCCCGGTCGAATCCCTCTTGCCCAGGCACGAAGAGCATCGTGACGACCCGGGATCGGTCCGCGGCGAGGCGCTTGGAGCTGCGCCGGATGCCGTCGGTGACCATCGGGCTCACTTGGATGCCAGCACGGGCCGACGCGCATGTTGCAGCGTGGAAAGCAGGGCCAGCGTCGACTCGGTGCCCTGGTTGAGGTTGGGCCCTCCAGGTGTGAGGCCGTCGAAGCCACCACCCGAGCCCGGGTCCCACATGACGTGCTGTCCGTCGTTGTCCCCGAGGAACCAGGCCTCTGCGGCGCCGAGACCGTCGACCCAACGCCGGTCGCCATCGACGCTCGCCGCGCGGGCGCAGGCGTCGGCGAGCGCAGCCACTTCAATGGGCTGCTGGTCGAACGCGGGCCGGATATCGCCGGGTCCTGCGCCGCCCGCGGGCGTGACGGACAGATGACTGTCCACCGTCTCGTGGTCGAGCAGCCACGCCAGGAGATCCAGGCCGTGTTGCAGCAGCATCGGTCGGCCCAGCGCCGCGCCGGCGGCGATCATCGCCTCGGGCAGGACGGCGTTGGCGTAGCGGAGTCGAGCCTCCGGCCATGGCCAGGCGGCATTTGCGCAGGGCGGCGCCATACCGTCCGCAGCGTCAGTCAAAAGTGCGTGTGCCCCACGATGGTGGGGCTCCACAGAGAGCAACTCGGCTGCTCCGAGCGCGGCAAACGCCACCGCACGCAGGTATGGAGACCGCTGCGGTAGCGCGCGCTCGAGTTCTTGAGCGGCCACTTCGCGTAACCAAGCGTCGTCGCTGTGCGACACCGCGGTACCGAGGCCCCAGATGCTCCTGCCCCAGCAGTCCTCCAACGCCGGTGCGTCTTCCCAACGACCCCGCCGGTTCAACCGGTTCCGGTAACGGCCTTCGAGGTCCTGCGCGGCGATCAGGAACCGAAGGCTGGTCCTGGCGAGGTCGCGTACCCTCGGCGCGGGGAGGGATTCTCGTGCGGCGACCACAAGGACCCGGGCCATGTCGTCGGTGCAGTAGCCGAGCCCTCGCCTGGGCTCGCCGTATCGGGCGTGCTCGAAGGTGCCCCGATCGTCCGTCATTCGGCATAGGTGGTCGAAATTGGGCTCCACCATCCGGGTCACACCAATGCCGGGTCTTTGCTGAGAAGGCGGTTCGCCAGGTTCACGTACGCACCGGCGACCACCGGCCAGCACATGCTCGGCGCCAGCCGTGACGCTTCCGCCGCCATGCGATCGGCGAGCCCCGGCTCGACGAGTACGCGGCGAAGGGCTGACACAAGAGCTGCCGGGTCGTCACGGTCGACGATCATGCCTGCCCCACTCGCCAACAACTCGACGGCGTGCGGAAAGGCCGTGGCAACCACGGGCCTGCCTGCCGCTATGGCGGCGGCGAGCACGCCGGAGGTCACCTGGTCCGTGGAGTCGTAGGGCAGTACGACTACAGCGGATGACTGGATCAGTGCCGTGTGGGACGCCACGTCCCGGTAGGCCGCGTCGAAGAAGACCGACGATGCAACCCCGTTGCGCAAGGCCCGCTCAACAAGGGCGTGACGGTAAGCCTCACCGTTGGCGGCTAGCACCTTCGGATGGGTCTGGCCCGCAACGAGGTAGCGAGGTCGCACTGCAAGGCTCTGTAATGACCGCATCGCGTCGATCACTCGCTCGATGCCTTTGCCCGGTCCGATCAAACCACAGGTCAAGATCGTCGGCCGGGCCCCGGGCTCGTGCGGGGCGCGGCCCGTCGGTATCGCCGCCCCATGCGGGATCGTCATGACGATCGCCGGGTCGACGTCGAAGCTGGTGCACAGCCTCGCCCGGGCCGCGTCCGACATCACGATCACGTGGTCCGCCATCGCGGCGACCGCGACGAGGGTGGACCGCTGGTGCGAAGTGGGATCACTGAGAATCGTATGGGCGATCACGATGGACGGGATCTGGAGGCCGGCGAGGACGTCGAGCACCTCGTCGCCGTCGGCGCCACCGTAGAGGCCGTACTCATGCTGCACGATCGCCACGTCGCACCGGTTGAGCAACTCCGAACTGGCTGCCACCGACCGCGGGGAGCCATTCACGAGCTCTCCGATGACCCGCTTGCTGGAGGCGGGCGATCCGTCTGCCACCCTCACGATGCTCACCTCGGCACCGTTCGCGATCAGGCCGTCGGCAAGGGCTGTGCTGAATGTCGCCATCCCGCATGCAGTCGGGGGGTAAGTGCTGAGTATCCCGAAAGAAGGGATGCGAAGACGGCCGCCGCCAAACTTCGTGATGGGTGGACTTGGGACGCGCACGGAACTCCTCGAGGTTGCTCGGTCGAGGCGTCGAACTTGCACGGGGCGATTACGGGTGGTCTCGAACGACCGTCCTGCCCAAGCGAAGCGACTCTCCCAAGGGGAACTACCAAGACGAGATTACCGTGTTGTCCCGCGCCGTGCTGCCGCGGCGGGTACCCAGGCGATGGGCGACGGCATCGCCATGCGCGTTATCCCAGGCCCGGGGTCCCGTTCGGAGCCGTGCCGGCTGTGTCCAGCGGGTACGGGTGCTCCTCGTCGCGCGGGTAGGGGTGCTCCTCGAGGTGACCCAACAGTCTCGCCAGGCTCGCCTCGGCCACGCAGACGACGCTGTCCGCGGCACCGTAGTAGACGTGCAGCGTGTCGCCGTCCTCGCGCAGGATCCAGCCGCACGGGAAGACGACGTCGGGCACGTCGCCCGAGCGTTCGTAGGGCGCTTGGGGACCGAAGATCCATTCGTTCCCGCGCGCCACGACCCTTGTCGGGTCGTCCCTGTCCAGCAAGGCCAAGCCGAGCCGGTAGATCGACCCTGATGCCGTGACCCGTACCGCGTGGTAGCAGAGCAGCCAGCCGTCCTTGGTGAGCAGCGGCGGTGGACCGAGCCCGACCTTGTTCGAGTCCCACCAGCCACCGTGCCGTGCCGCGAGCAGCACGCGGGCGTCGCCCCAGTGGCGCAGATCGGGGCTGAACGAGATCCAGACATGCGCGCCCAGCCCTGACATCGCAGGTGCCGGCCGGTGGATGAGCGCCCACCGCCCACCGAAGGTGGTCGGGAACAGCGCCGCGTCCTTGTCCTCGGGCGGCTGGAGGACGCCGCGTCTCTCCCAGTGCACGAAGTCCGGCGTCTTGGCCAGGCAGACGAGCGGCCCAGCGGTGGAGTAGCCGACATAGACGACGAAGTACTCGTCACCGACACGGGTGATCCTCGGGTCCTCGATCCCCCAGTGCTCCTCGAAACCGTCCGGCTGCGACTCCAGCCCCCGAACCGGGTCGATCTCCCAGCCCGTCAGCCCGTCTTCGCTGGTCGCCGCGACGAGAGAGGACAGGCCCGTGCGGTGCTCGACGCGCAACAACAGCAGCGTTCGGCCGTCGATGACCGTGGCGCCCGGGTTCAACACGGCGTTGACCAGATTCGGGAAGTCGTTCGGGCAGAGGATCGGGTTGCCCGAGTACCTCTGCAACAGCTCGCGAGGATCTGCTTCGTCGCTCATCGGTGTCCACCCCTTCCCATCAGTTCCAGTACCCGTCGAAGACCCGGAGCGCCTCGTCGACCAGCTCGGGCCCGAGAACCTCGACGCTGCGCTGGCCGCAAGCGAAGACCTCTCGGCAAGGAAGGTCCATGGTGGGGTTGTCCGGGTGGTTGCCCGTAAGGCCTTTCAAGTCCCTCTCGGTCAGCCCGAAGACCACACGCCCGATCCCGGCCCAATAGACGGCGCCTGCGCACATGGCGCACGGCTCTGCGCTCACATACAGGGTGAAATGCTCCAGCTCGCTCGGCTCGTAACGCCGGGCAGCTCGGCCTGCGGCCACCGTTTCGGCATGGGCGGTGGCGTCACGCACTGGGACCAGACCGAGATTTCCCTGTTCGATCACGACGTTTCCGGCATCGTCGACGAGGACGCACCCGAAGGGCAGGTTGCCCTCCTCTCGCGCGCGTATGGCGACCTGGAAGGCGGCCCTCAACAAGCGCGCATCGGTCTCACTCAGTTCTGTCATGGGCATCCTCTCAAGCTGATGAGCCCGGGCGCGACCGCTGGGGCCCTGCCTCAACCCGAGGCGTCAAGCTCGGCTCGAACCTCGAGAACCAAAGCGTCCTCCGCCACAATTCGAGACTCGTCAGCGTCGCGACACTTCAGCTCGATGCCGCCCGCTTTGAGGGAGCGCTCGCTCACGGTCAGGCGCACAGGAAGCCCGATGAGGTCCGCGTCGGCGAACTGGACACCGGGACGCTCGCCTCGATCGTCGAAGAGCACGCCGATGCCGACGGCCTCGAGCGAGCCGTAGACCCGCTCGGCCACTTCGCCGGCCACCGAGTCCGCTCCCCGCAGCACCGTCAGGTGCACCGGGTACGGGGCGATGGCGACGGGGAGCCGCAGACCCCGGTCGTCATGGTGCTCTTCCGCGATACAGGCAAGCAGGCGACCGACGCCGATCCCGTACGAGCCCATAACGATCGGCTTGGCGTTCCCGTCCGGGTCGAGATAGGTCGCCCCGAAGGCATCCGCAAAACGAGTACCGAGCTTGAAGATGTTGCCGACCTCGACACCCCGCTCGGTGCGCAGCGGATTACCGCACACCGAGCACCCGTCGCCGTCATCGGCGGAAACGATGTCGGCCACGACATCGGGCTGCCAGTCCCGTCCCGCGTTGGTGTCGAGGAGGTGCCAGCCCTCCTCGTTCGCTCCGGCCACCAGGTTCGGCGACGACATCACGATCTCGTCGGCGATGACCTCGCCGCCGGTCAGCCCGATCGGCGAAGCGAAGCCGGCGACGGCGCCAATGGCTGCAATCTCTTCGAGAGTCATGGGACGCAGCTCGGCCCCCCCCAAGAGATTGGCGAGCTTGGCCTCGTTCAGGTCGGTGTCGCCCCGGACGACCGCCACGATCAGGCGCACGACGGGAGTGCCGTCCTCGCTGCGGTGCTCGGCCGCGAGAAACACGATCTTTGCCGTCCGGGCCCTCGGCACCTCCAGTAGCTTCGCGAGCTCCTCGATCGTCGTCGCGTGCGGCGTCTCGACCCTACGGGCCTCGCGAAGCTCCTCCGGCTCCGCCACCGCCTTGTGGGAGGTCGCCACCTGACGGTTCTGCGCGTACCCGCAGCTTTCGCACAGCACGAGCGTGTCCTCGCCGAGCGGCGTCAGGTACATGAACTCGTGCGCCCCGCTGCCACCCATGATGCCGACGTCAGCGCCGACGGCGACCACTGGCAAGCCGCATCGGGAGAAGATCTTGAAGTACGCCTCGTAGTGCGCCCGGTACTGGGCGTCGAGACCCGCCTGGTCGAGATCGAGGCTGTAGGAGTCCTTCATCGTGAACTCGCGGGCGCGGATCATGCCGGCTCGCGGTCGGGGATCGTCGCGCCACTTGATCTGGATCTGGAACACGAGTCTCGGGAGCTGGCGGTACGAGCTGATCTCGCTCGCGGCAAGGCTGGCGACCACCTCCTCGTGGGTCATGGCAAGCACCATTTCCCTGTCCCGCCGGTCCCGAAAGCGCGTGAGCTCGGCGCCGATCTTCTGATACCTGCCGCTCTGCTGCCAGAACTCCGCAGGGTGCACGACGGGCAAGGAGACCTCCACGCCCCCGATGGCAGTCAGCTCCTCGCGGAGGATCTGCTCGATGTGCATCATTGCCTGCCAGGCGAGCGGGAGGTAGGAGAAGATGCCCTGCCCGAGCTGGCGGACGTACCCCGCACGCAGGAGGAACTGGTGACCGGGCGATTCGATCCCAGCTGGTGCCTCCCGCAACGTCTCACCGAACAGCCTCGACATCCGCACCGCTACCGCCTCCTCGTGAACTTGTTGGCAGAAGCTACTCGGATGCCGTGCTCCATCGCCGGGGATCCCGGAATTGCCCCTTGCGCAATTGGCCGCACAACGTGTTAGTGTCCGCTAACGTAATGTCGTGCCCGATCTGGTGGCAATCCTTTCCGAACCCAACCGGCGGCGACTCCTCGAGTTGTTGTTGGCAGGCGAACAGCCGGTAAGCCGGCTCACCGCCCAGTTCGGAGTCACGCGGTCGGCCATCTCGCAGCATCTGGGGGTGTTGTCCAATGCAGGGCTGGTGCAAGTTCGCCAACAGGGCCGATTCCGCTACTACCGGCTCGATCCGGAGGGCATGGCAGCGCTGCGCGACGCACTCGACGTGTTCTGGACCCACGAGCTCGAGCAGCTTGCCACTGCCCGCCAACCTGAAAGAGGAGATCACGACATGACCGCAGAGAAGTCCGTGCTGGTGCCACTCGACCCGGACGAGACCTTCGCGCTCTTGACCGAGCCGGAACGCCTACGACGGTGGCAAGCGCTCACGGCCCGCGTCGAGCTGCGGGCAGGCGGCCAGTACCGGTGGACGATCAATCCCGGGCACACGGCATCTGGCACGATCACCGAGGTCGAGCCCGGCAGGCGGATCGTGTTCACCTGGGGCTGGGAGGACTCCGACGACCTGCCACCTGGGGCCTCGACGGTGACGATCACGCTCGAACCGGCAGAGGGTGGGACGAACGTCCGCCTGGTCCACAGTGGCTTGACGCCCGAGCAGGCTTCGGGCCACCTCGAAGGCTGGAACCATTACGGCGAGCGGCTCGTCGCGGCGGCGCGCCACGGCGACGCCGGTGCCGACGAATGGGCCGCGTCCGAGCCCGGTGACCCTCTCACGGCTGCGGAGGCGTCACTTGCCGTCTGCCAGGCCGTCCTCCGCAAGCTCAGGCCCGAGGACGGCAGCGCCCAGACGCCGTGCGCCAAGTTCACCGTCGATGATCTCTTGGAGCACCTCCTCGGGTCGCTCCGCTCGCTCGGCGCGGCCGGCGGCGCGACAGTGCCGGACGCGGGAAGCGGGCCTGCCGAGGTCCGGGTCGCGGATGCGGCGCAAGTGACGCTCGAGGCCTGGCGAAAGCGGGGCCTGGACGGCACCGTCAACCTCGGCCGGTCCGAGGTCCCGGCCACGGTCGTGACCGACATCCTCTCCATGGAGTTCCTCGTGCACGCCTGGGACTTCGCCCAGGCCACGGACCAGACGATCACAGTCGACGACGTGCTGAGCGGCTACGTCCTCGAGCGCGGGCGTTCGTTGATCGCGCCGCAGATGCGCGATGGCGACAATTTCGCAGCCGAGCTCGAAGTCGCACCGGACGCCGATAACCTCACCCGCCTCGTGGCCTTCACCGGGCGCAAAGCCTGACCACACCGCTCACGACACAGATATCACCTGGCAGACAGAACAGGCTCCGCATCTCCGAGCCGCGATGAGACAGGAAAGGTACCCCGATGCCCAAGCGAACCAAGTACGCGCAAGGCACGCCCAACTGGGTGGACCTGCAGTCCAATGACCCGAGTGCCGCCAAGTCCTTCTACGGAGAGCTGTTCGGCTGGCAATTCGACGACCAGCCCATGCCGCAGGGGCCTCCGTACTCGATGGCCCTCATGAACGGCGAGCTTGTGGCCGGCATCGCACCGATGTCACCCGACATGGCCGCCCAGGGAGTCCCGCCGTTCTGGAACACCTACCTCGCAGTCGACGACGTCGACGCCGTCACCGCGGCGGCAAGAGGTGCAGGCGGCCAGGTGATGATGGAACCGTTCGACGTCATGGAGGCCGGGCGCATGTCCGTCGTGGTGGACCCGAGTGGCGCGATGGTCAACCTCTGGCAGGCCGGAGAGCACATCGGCGCCACGCTCGTGAACGAGCCGGGCACCTTGATCTGGAACGAGCTCCTGACAGACAACGGTGAAGCCGCCTACGCCTTCTACGGCGATGTCCTCGGACTCACCACGGAGGTGAGCGACATGGGCGGGAATCCCTACACGCTGTTCAAGGCGGGCGGCGAGATGGTCGGAGGCTCGATGCCGCCGCCGATGGAGGGCATCTTGAACCACTGGCACGTCTATTTCGCCGTCGAGGCCATGGACGCGGCGCTCGAGAAGGCGCGCCAGCTCGGGGCCAAGATCGTCAACGGCCCGATGCCGACCCCGATCGGCCCGATGGCGACGCTGAGTGACCCGCAGGGTGCGATATTCAGCCTCTTCGAGCCTTCCGGCGAGACCTCGTAGCGCGCGAGGGCCATGCCGAGGCGCCCCGAGTATGACTGCGGGAGACCACGACAGGAGGAAACATGAGCGATGACTGGCCGAAGATCCAGGCCGAGAGGGAGGCGTGCGCCGACCTGTTCGAGTCACTGACGCCCGAGCAATGGTCGAGCGACACGTGGTGCAAGGGCTGGACCGTGCGAGACGTCGCGGGGCACCTCATCGCCTCGACCGAGCAGTCGCCTGCCGTCTTCTTCAGCCGGCTCGCCAAGGCGGGCTTCAGCTTCAACAAGATGGTCGCGACCGATGCCAAGCGCTGCGGCTCTGGCGATCCGTCCAACCTCGCAGCCCTGATGCGCGCCGGGGCGCTGCGGCGGAGCCATCCGCCGGGCCCGCTCACGGCGATGCTCGGCGAGGCTGTCGTCCACGGAGAGGACCTCCGCCGGCCGCTCGGGGTGAGCCGCGAGATCCCAGAGGAGACGCTTGTCACGGTCGCGAACTTCTACAAGGGCTCCAATCTCCTCATCGGAGCGAAACGGCGCATCTCCGGGCTCCGTCTCGAGGCGACCGACGCTTCGTGGACCAACGGCGACGGCCCGGAGGTGAGCGGGCCCCTGGTCTCCTTGGTCCTGGCGATGACCGGTCGCCGGGGGGCGTATGCGGACCTGTCGGGTGGGGGCGTGGCAACTCTCGCCGCACGCCCGTAGGGATCGCCGGAGGAGACGCCCTGCGAGAGCGCCGGTGCTAGCGCCGCAATGCCAGCACCCAGCTGGCGACGATGGCCGCCACCTGTTCGTCGCGCCGGCGTAGCCCGTGGTCGCCGTTCTCGCAGAAGACATGGGTCACCGGGCCGGCGATCGAAGCCGTGGCCGCCTCGAGCTCGTCGGGCGTGACGAACTGATCACGTGTCCCAGAAACGAACAAGCAGGGCACCGTGATCGCCCCGAAGTGCTCGACCCGGAGCTTGTCAGGCTTGCCTGGCGGATGCAGCGGGTAGCTCACGAGCACGAGCGCCGCAGCCGGGAGGCCTTCGGCCACCGCGATCGAGCATACGCGTCCGCCCATCGAGCGGCCCCCGAGGGCGATCTTCGCCTGGGGCACGGCCAAGTCGTCTGCCAGCTTCCGGGCGGCGGCGACGACGCTTCCCACGAGCACCGGCTGGCGATCGGGCGCCCGGCGCCCCGCGAGCCGATAGGGAAAGTCGATGCGCTCGATCCGCACGCCTTGGGGTCTTAAGACGTCGTCGATCGCGACAAGGGCGCTCTGGTCCCGGCTGGCACCGGCGCCCGGGGCGAGCACCAATGCGGAAACAGTCCTCCGGACGCTCCTCACGTCTTCGTCTTCGAGTTCGGTCCCCGCTTGCTCTTGGCGCTGGCGCGCGACGGGCGGGGTGCCGCGGCATCCGGCCTGGTCAGGGGCGCGAACAGATCTCCCACCGACTCGATCCGCGCCAGGACATCAAGAGCCAGGAACACGAGCCTCTCCCCCCCACCCTCTGCGCCCTGTTGCACCTCGTCCCAGGTCAACGGCGTCGACACGGTGGGCACCGCGAGCGCCCTCAGCGAGTAGGGGGCGATCGTCGTCTTCGCGGCGTGGTTCTGGCTCCAGTCGATGAGCACCTTTCCCTGGCGCAGATCGCGGCGCATGTTCGACAGCACGTGGCCCGGGTGCTCACGTTCCATCAACTGTGCGATCTCGCGCGCCTGACCGTGGGCCTGTTCCCATGGCCTGGGCGGGTCGAGCCGGGCGTAGAGCTGGAGGCCTTTCGAACCGCTGGTCTTCGGCAAGGCCACCAGGCCACGGCTCTCGAGCTCGACCCGGAGCCAACCTGCAACGGCACAGCACTCGACGATTGTCGCCGGCGCCCCTGGGTCGAGATCGAAGACGATCAGGTCGACCAGGCCGTAGGTGCCGTCGGAAACCGAGCGCCACTGCGGCACATGAAGCTCGAGCGCGGCGAGGTTGGCGACCCAGACAAGGGTCGCGAGATCGTCGATGACGAGCTGCTCGATGAACCCAGCTCCGTCGCCACGGTCGCTTCGCGGCACGCGGACGCAACGGGCCCACTCGGGTGCCTTGCGAGCGCTGTGTTTCTCGAAAAAGGACTTGCCGGTGACTCCGTCGGGGTACCGGGTCATCGTCAGCGGCCGTCCCTGCACATGAGGCAGCAGAAAAGGCGCGACGTGGACGTAGTACCAGATGACATCGGCCTTGGTGAAGCCGGCCTCGGGATAGAGCACCTTGTCGAGGTTCGACACGCTGAGGCGTCTGCCGTCGACCTCGATGACCGTCCGCTGCTCAGGGCTCAACGACGACCTCCTCCGGGCCCTGATCAGGCCGCAGGCCGCGCCAGGACGGCTGGCGCAGGCGGCCCGACTTGGTCCACTCGGTGAATCGCACCTCGCCGACGAGCCGGGGCTCGACCCAGGTAACCCCGGCCGACTCCGATCTTGGAACGGCACTTTTGAACGGCGAGGTGCCGCGCTCGAGGACCGAGAGCCGCCGCCGGAGCGCGGACCTGTCCGAGTCGCCGAAGCCGCTGCCGACGCGGCCGACGTAGGTGAGCCCGGCGGGGTCGGGAACACCCAGCAACAGCGCTCCGAGATCGCCCTCGAGACGGCCCTGGCCGGTCGCCCATCCCCCTATCAC
>PMVZ01000201.1 GCA_003166375.1 Acidimicrobiaceae bacterium
GTCACGAGCGGCGAGGCTCTCGCAGGCGTCGTCGGCCCTCTCATCGAAGTTCCGGTCCTCGTCGCCCTGGTGTACGTGTCCTTGTGGGCCCGACGGCGCTACTACCCGGCAAACGCACAAGCAAGAGTGGGAGGAGCTGCGTGACAAGCACTCCCGTTGTCTGTTCGTCGCGTTCGCAGCGCAGGTCGCAGGCTTGCCATCCGAGTCTTGCTCGACCACTGTGCCCAGGTCCTTGACACCGTGCGCGCCATCCGCGACGAGACCGAGCACCGGGTAGTGCGCTTCCGCAGTGACCCCTTAGTTCACAACAGACAAAAGGAGAAGGGCAATGACCGCTCGTCAGCTAACTGACCTTCCGCACGACCAGCAGCACCTCGTCCACGAGGTTTCGGCAAGGCTCGCTCCGAAGTTCGCAGGGGTGTTCGGACCCGAGACCATAGAACGGTTCGTCGTCGACTCGATGGACCAACTTCTGGCGACGGCCAAGACCACGGCGTTCCTCCCGCTTCTGACCGAGCGGTTCGCACGCGAACGGCTTCAGGCGCTCGGGAAGCTGGAAGGGTCGTTGCCGTCTGCAGTTCCTGCCGTCCTCTTTCTGTGTGTCCACAACGCGGGGCGCTCCCAGATGGCAGCCGGGTGGATGCGCCACCTGGCTGGCGACCGTGTCGTCGTCTACTCGGGAGGCTCCGAGCCTGCCTCGGAGATCAACGCCGCGGTCGTAGACGCCATGGATGAGGTCGGAATCGACATACGGGCGGAGTTCCCCAAGCCCTGGACCGACGAGGTCGTTCGTGCCGTCGATGTCGTGATCACAATGGGATGCGGGGACGCCTGCCCGCTCTATCCCGGTAAGCGCTACGAAGACTGGGACCTCGATGATCCTGCGGAGCGCGACGTCGGGTCGGTCCGGCCGATCCGAGACGAGATCAGAACGCGTGTCGAAGTGCTCTTGGCGTCGCTCACGGTTTCCGCGGACTGACTCCGGTGGGACTTCTGACCCTGGGTGCTGCGGTGACAGCAGAGCATCATGTTGGTGTGAGTGCCGTTCTCGGGCGCAGATGAATCCGTCTGCAGCGTTCATTCGGGGGCATGGGTGCGCAGGGTCAGGACGACGCGGCGCAGGAGTTTGATGGCGTGGTAGGCGATGATGGCCGAGACCGCCAGGGCGACTGTGGGGTCTAGCCAGTAGTTGCCGTGGGTAGCGAGGATGACGGCGCCGGTGATGGCGACCGCGGCTGCCGCTGCGGCGTCGGCGGCGGTGTCGAGGAGAACGGCCCGCACGTTGAGGTTCCCCCCGTGGTCGTAGTCATCTTCGTCGCCGCCGAGGATGACCGCCCCGGCGAACATGACTAGCGCCGCGATGCTGCTCACGATGAGCACTGGCAAGCCGTGAACCGCTCGGGTCCCCGATACGAGTCGGTTGATCGCGGCCACAGAGACCAGGAGCGTCAGCGACAACAACCAGCCGCTGTTCACCAGCGCCGCCCACGCCGTAGCTTTTGGGTAGCCGTGCGGCCGTGAGGGGGTCGGCGGCCGTCCGGCCAGCCAGATGGCCAAGAGGGCTACGCCGATCCCGGCGGCGTCGGCGAGATAGTCCGCCCCTTCGGCGAGCACGCCCAAGGAGTGGGAGGTGACCCCTACGGCTACGAGAATCCCGACGAGGACCACGTTGAGTCCCAGGACCACCCATAGACGTGTCGTCCGAGTCAGGCCTTCGGTGATGATGGCGGACAGTACCTCAGTGCTCGGCGTAGTAGCCGCGGAGGTGGCAGGGCTGTGCTGCCCCGTTACTGAGCAGAACGTTCAATCCCGCGTCACACCACCGCTGTTGTATGTCGCGTCGTTCGGTGCGCGATCGCTAAACGCGTAACGCCGATTTCGTGCTCCATTCCCGGCCTGTCGAACCGCGGTGTGAGCGTCGTTCTGGCGCGTCACGTTTACGACGGTTGGGCGACCTGCTTTCGATGCTGGGGTCCACCTTCACCCGTCAGATCGGCAAGGTGAGGCTCTCGACAAGGTTGCTGGAGAGCCCAGCCAGGCTCTCACAGGGGTTTGCGATCCCGTCGCAAATCGCAGGCCGGGTACCTATAGTTGCCACCGGCCGAGCGACGCTGCGTCGCTAGCCGGGAGGAGGCAGGGATGTCCGACGCGACCGATGTCGTCGACGTCCAGATCGAGGCTTACCGGGCCAAGGACGTCGAGCGGTTCCTGTCCTATTACGCCGACGACGTGTCGGTGGTCCTGTTCGACGGTACGCCAACGTTTAAGGACAAGGAGGTCATGAGGGAGCAGTACGGGAAGCTCTTCGCCGATAGTCCCGATCTACGTGTGACCATTGCCAACCGGGCGACCGCGGGCGAGTTCGTGGTCGACGAGGAACACCTAACCGGCTTCCACTTTGACGGCATGCCGACTGAGATGACGTCCCTTTCCGTCTACCGGGTCGTGGAAGGCAAGATCGCTCGNNTCTGACCCGAAGTCGCCTGCGCCCTGGGGAAGCGAATCGTTCCGCCTGGGACCGCCAGAACGTGTACGCAGATCGCCCGCGCCGAATCACGGAGCGCGCTACCGGCTGGGCCGAGCAGACGGATAGGTATCGGACTCGCCGACGCAGAACAACACTCGCCAACTTCCGAAGTAGGCGTCACCGCGACACCGGCTTCGAGTGACATTCCATCACTCTGGCAGTGGCGAGGCTGACCTCGCCCGG
>PMVZ01000021.1:0-6227 GCA_003166375.1 Acidimicrobiaceae bacterium
GTATCTGCCGGAGCCTTGTCCCCCGCAAGGATGCCAGCGCCTGTCTGGCGGCACGCCCAATATCGTGATCGTCATCCTCGAATACATGGGCTTCGGTGATCTCGACTGCTACGGAGGCCTCGGAGACGCTCGTCGACGACCACCACTTGGCGAGACGCCCAGCCCGGGCCCATCGCACGACCGACCAACTCATGTTGCCGCCCCAGACTCTCGGTGTGCTCGGGCACCGTGGAAGGAGTCGACTGACCTACGTAAACGCAGAGATTGCGGCCCAAATGTCTGGGACGGAGCTTGGAGAGCACCTCGGCCAACGTGGCGGGCTTCCTTGTCAAGCACGCATCGGGGTGGGAGGCGGGCGAGCGGCACGAGCACCGCCCGGAGCGTGCTGAAAGAGGCAGGCCTCAGTCTGGATGGTGAGGCTTGACGGGTAAAGCCAGCACCTCAGGGATGGCAAGCGCTGACGTCCGGTGGTACCAGCGCGCGGTGTTCTATGAGATCCTCGTTAGAGGTTTTTACGATTCCAACAACGACGGCACTGGCGATATACAGGGGATCATAGCGAAGCTCGACTACCTAGAGTGGCTGGGCATCGACTGCATATGGCTGCTGCCGTTCTACCAATCGCCCCTACGCGACGGCGGCTATGACATTTCCGATTACTGGACGGTGCTCCCCGAGTACGGCGAGGTCGCAGACGTGGCGCAGTTGGTCGACCAAGCGCACCGGCGGGGGATACGGATTATCGCGGACATGGTCATGAACCACACAAGCGACCAGCACCCCTGGTTCAGTGAGTCGCGCCAGGATCGCACGAACGCCAAAGCTGATTGGTACGTCTGGAGTGATGACGACCAGCGCTATGGCGAGGCACGCATAATCTTTGTCGATACCGAAAAGTCCAATTGGACGTGGGACCCTCAGCGTGGCCAGTACTACTGGCACCGCTTTTTCTCCCACCAACCCGACCTCAATTACGACAACCCTGAAGTAGCTGATGCCATGCTCGACGTGGTTCGCCACTGGCTCGACATAGGCCTCGACGGTTTCCGGCTCGACGCCGTGCCCTACCTTTTCCAGCGGGAAGGCACCGATTGCGAAAACCTGGTCGAGACACATGAGTACCTGAAGAGGCTACGAAGAGAGGTGGACTCTCTTTTTCCCGGCAAAGTACTGTTGGCCGAGGCCAATCAGTGGCCAGAAGACGTTGTCGACTATTTCGGCAGCGGCGATGAATGCCACATGTGCTTCCATTTCCCCTTGATGCCTCGCATGTTCATGGCTCTTCGTAGGGAGCACCGTTTTCCGATAACCGAGATCCTGGCGCGGACGCCCGCCATACCACGAGGGTGTAGCTGGGGCATATTCCTCCGTAACCACGACGAGGTCACCCTTGAGATGGTTACCGACGAAGAACGCGACTACATGTGGTCCGAGTACGCGAAAGATCCGCGCATGAAGCGCAACTTGGGTATTGTCCGCCGCCTGGCCACATTGGTCGACAACGACCGTCGGGTTGTGGAGCTGCTCCATTCCCTGCTGTTCAGCCTTCCCGGCTCTCCGGTCCTTTACTACGGCGACGAAATCGGCATGGGTGACAATGTCTATTTGGGTGATCGCGACGGCGTCCGCACGCCGATGCAATGGGCGCCAGACCGCAATGGCGGGTTTTCCCGAGCCGATTTCGCCCAGCTGTACCTACCGCCGCTCATGGACCCGGTGTACGGGTTCCAAGCAGTCAATGTCGAGGCCCAGGTGCGGAACCCGAGCTCGCTGCTGCACTGGATGCACAGGATGCTGGAGGTGCGCAGGCAACACCCGGTGTTCGGCACGGGAAGCATGGAGGTCGTATCGACGGACAACCCTTCAGTGCTGGCTTACGTCAGGGCTCCGGAGGGCTACGACTACGACGCTGGTCCCGACGCTGGACAGGGACTTCGCATCGACGCTCCCGTCACTGCTGTCAACGTAGTCGTGTGCGTGAGCAACCTCTCGCGCTTCGTTCAGCCTGCCCAACTTCAACTCCACCGTTGGCAGGGTATGACTCCCTTGGAGCTGCTCGGTCGCGTCCCGTTCCCTCCGATCCGGAAGCCGCCGTATTTCGTGACGCTGCCGCCCTATGGTTTCTTCTGGTTCGGTTTGGTGAACCAGTCATGACCTCAAGTGGAGGGCGTTTCAAGCGACCCGGCCGGTCACTCTGTACACCGGGTTGAGCAAGGTGTGGGGCACCAATATTCCGATCGGGCTCGTCGGAGCGCCAGATGCAGGCCGGCCTCAGCTTCTCGGACGCCGCCCTCTCGGAACAGAACTTGGTGAGCATCGTCCCACTTTCCCGACAGATCTTCTGGTCTCTCGAACACACATCCGATCACGCCACGTTGCCCAGTCGGTGGGATTTCGGCAGTGTCACGCGACCAGGAAACGGCCGCGGCTAGTGGAGCGCTCCACCTTGGGGACGCGCGACATAGACGCAGTGGACGGTCCTCACCCAAGCGGGATCGACTGGGGGAAGTGAAACACGTTTCCCGGGTCGTAGGCGCGCTTGACCTCGGTCAGCTTCGTGAAGTTCGAGCCCCAATACGCCTGTTCCCAGTCGACCAGGTCAGGATCGGCGTAGTTCGAGTAAGCCCCGCTCGACACGTACGGACGCATCAACCGCCATGCCGTCTCGATCCATTGACGGTTCGCCGCCACGACCGTCGGCGGTGACGAGTCCACCCAGCTGGCACTGTACTGCAGCATGGCGAGCGAGCGTCGATGGACATAGGCGGTGGCATCGGGCGCGACGCGGTTGATGGCGCCGCCGGCTGCGTCGAGCACGAAGCCGCCGCCGGAGAGCACCGGTGAGGCCTGGCGCTGTTCGACGGCGTCGAGCAGCGTCGCGATGCCGGCGGCCGACAACTTCGAGTCGACTATGTTCGACTTGGCCACGAACGGTGCCCGGTCGAGCAGGCCAACCGGGTTCTGGCTCGGAAGGTGGCACTCGTTGACGCTGTCGTCGGCACACCCGCCCTCGATCAGCATCGTGTCCAGATAAGTGGCCGACCCCACGAAGGTCGTGAACGGGCTGGCACCGACCTCGCTGACGAGCTCGTCGACGAGGGTCTGCAAGGCCGCCTGCGAACCGACATAGACACCCGTCACCCGGGCAGCCGGCGCCTCGCCCGCTGGCGTCGATTGATCCGCGACGAGCAGGCAGTTCGACCAGAGCTCGTCGGGGGCCGCCGGTGCCCAGTCCTGCCACGGCGAGGTGGTCGCCGCCGCGCTCGACCAGGGCCAGACCAACGTGAACAGACCGAGCGTACCGATCGGATGCGTCAAGAAACTGAACCTGGTTACGACGCCGAAGCTCCCGCCACCTCCGCCTCGCAACGCCCAGAAGAGGTCGGAGTGGTGCACAGCGTCACAGGTGACCGTGACCGAGTAACCAGGGCTAGAGGGCCGCGCGAGTCGGCCCTGTAGTGAGGACCCCAGCTCCAGCCGATCACGTGGCATGACCGGCGCGGGCACCGACGTTGAGCTCACCTGGGTCGTCGAAGTGGTAGAGGACTGCGAGGTCGACGTAGAACCGTGCCCGTGGTGGATGGTCGTCGGCGTCGAACGGGCCCCGACGGCGGTCGCACCGGCGGCGAGGCCTCCCGCCAGCTTCAAGAAGTCACGCCGTCGCACTGCGGGCTGATGTTAGGTGCCGCCTGTGCGGGAGATGCGGCGGCAAGTCGGGCAGTCTCTAGACTTTTCTTGCAGTACAAGTTAATGTTCGAGAGAAGGTTGGGCTTCAACGCCGTCGCAGGCGTCGGTTGCGACAGGAAAGCGAGTTCACGCAAGACAGCTGAAATGGAAGGGACAGCGACAAGATGAAACTGCACAGAAGAGAAAAGTGGCTCGGGGCGGTCATGGCCGCCGCCGGGCTTTCGTTGATGCTGGTTACGCTGCCTTCCGCAGTGGCCAGCCCGAGAGCGATCACCCCAGGCGGGACGTTCTACGCCGCGCAACCGTGGGGAACGATTCCTTACAACTTCAACCCCTACACGCCCTCGGGCGCGAATGCACCCGGCACGAAAAGCTGCATCTACCAGTCGCTCTTTTATATCAATTCGGTGACCGGCGCGGAGACCCCGCTGCTCGGGACGAACTACAAATGGACGGGTAACGGCTTGAAGTTGGTCGTCACAACCCGTTCAGGGGTGAAGTGGAGTGACGGAACGTCGTTCACGGCCTCGGACGTGGCATTCACGTTCAACTACTTGAAGGCTAACCCGTCCCTCGACCTCAACGCCATCTGGAAGAGCTCTCTCAAGTCGGTAGTGGCGACGGGGGCGAACTCCGTGGTGTTCACATTCTCCAAGCCGGACACGCCGGAAGCCGTCGCCATCTTGTTCGGCACGGACGGGAGCACGACGGTCATCCTGCCCCAGCACATCTGGGCGGCCGTCAAGAGCCCTGCGACCTTCACGAACACCAGCCCGGTCGGCACAGGCCCGTTCACGCTCACGTCCTTCTCGACGAGTTCGGTCGTCTACACCAAGAACCCGAGCTACTGGGAGGCTGGTCGTCCGTACATCAACTCGGTGGTGTTCAGCTCGACCGATTCGAACACGACCGCTGAGCTCGGGCTGGAAAATGGCAGCATCGACATGTCGTACGATGCCATCAGCGACCCCAGCGCGACCTTCCTCAGCAAGAACAAGGCGAACGCCATCTTCTGGCCGATTTCCAACATGAACTACCTCTACATGAACACCAAGGCGGTGGGGCCGTTCAGCGACGTGAACTTCCGCAAGGCGGTCGCGTACACCATGAACACCCCGTTCCTCGCTCAGCGTGCGTATTTCGGGGCGCTTCCGGGAGCGACTGGTGGATTGGAGGCGGCGCTCGTTCCAGCTCAGGTGCAGCAGTGGTTCCCAAGCTCGCTTTCGAGTCTGGAATGGACCTACAGCGTGACCAAGGCGAAGGCAATTCTGAAGGCTGCAGGGTACAAGTGGTCGTCGAGCGGTCAGCTCGAATCGCCGGCGGGAGTGGTCTACCCGAGCTACACCGTCCTTATCGGAGGGCNNNNACGCCGTACTACCAGTACTTCTATATGTTCTCGCCGTCATTCTCTGCACCGATTGGCAAGGTCGCCACCACCAACTGGGAGCGGTTCACTTCTCCGACGATCACGAACGCGCTTTCGAGCTACGCCTCGAGCAGCAGCGCGTCGGTGCAGAAGGCTGACATGGTGGCGATCGAGAAGGAAGTTCTGACCAACGTGCCGGTGGTGCCGCTCACCGGCCGGGGGAACTGGCTCGTCTACCAGACCCGCACCTTCACCGGGTTCCCGAGCGTTTCTGACCCCTATAACGACGGGAGCGCGTCGGACCAGGAAGGTTCGATGCTGACCTACGTGAACGTGTACCGGAAGTAAGAGGGTAAGGACAGACACGCTCCCGACGTTCGCATCGGGACGCTGGTAAGAAGGCCGACAGGGAGCGGCTCGCCGCCACGGTGAGTCGCTCCCTGGGTGTCGGGGCAGCGATAGGAGAGGCAAAGCCTGTGCGATACGTGGTCCGGCGCTTTTGGGCCCTGGTGGTGACCTGCTGGGTGGCGCTGACGGTGAACTTCGCCCTGCCCCGGCTCATGCCCGGCAACCCGGTGGAGACGATGTTCGCCCGTTACCAGGGCAAGGTGAGCCCGACGGCGATCAGTGCCATGGAGCTCGACTTCGGCCTGAACACCAAGACCGGCGAGCTCGGCCAGTACTTCGACTACCTCGGGCACACCCTCACCGGCAACCTCGGCGTCTCCTTCTCGTACTTCCCGGCGCGCGTGGGCTCCCTGATTGGTGAGGCCCTCCCGTGGACTCTCGGGCTGGTCGGCTTCGCCACCATCCTCGCTTTCCTCCTCGGGACGACGCTCGGGATGGTGGCGGCCTGGCGGCGGGGGACGGCGGGGTGGCGCCGGGCGTCGCTCGTCGACTCTGTCCTCGTCCCCTTCGGCCTGATGCTCGGCGCTTTGCCGTCCTTTTGGATCGCCCTCATCCTGCTCTACTTCATCGCCTTCAAATTCGGGTGGTTTCCGATCGGCGGCGGCCTGAATCCCGGCGCGGGGATCGCCTCGTGGTCCGGGTTCGTCTCCCTCATCCATCACGCCGCCCTTCCAGCGATCACCTTGACGTTCATATCGATGGGCCTGTGGATCCTCCTCATGCGCAACAACATGCTCACCGTTCTCGGCGACGACTACGTCAAGTT
>PMVZ01000021.1:6277-6448 GCA_003166375.1 Acidimicrobiaceae bacterium
CAAGCGGTGGAGAACGAGGACTATCCCCTCATGCAGGGGATCTTCCTCATCTTCACGCTCGCCCTGCTGGTGGCGAGCTTCCTCGCCGACGTCTTGTACATGTTCCTCGACCCCCGCATCCGCATGGAATCGGCCAAGTGAACTGGCGAGCCCTCCGGCACAACCGCCGCG
>PMVZ01000227.1 GCA_003166375.1 Acidimicrobiaceae bacterium
CGGTCAGCATCTGGCTGAACTCGCGCATGTACTTGACGAAAGGTTCGGCGCAGACAGAACAGAGGGCCGCCATCTTCAGGCGCTGCGGTGCGTAACCCCTCTCCTGCATCGTCGTTTGGGCAGTCTCGAAGATGCGTGCGGACCGCTCCGCACAATCGGTGAGGTAGGCGCACTCCTCGCCGTCCGAGGCGATGAAGACGCCATCGAAACCCTGATCCAGAGCGTGCAGGATCCATGCGGGCACGATGCCGCTCGTGCACGGCACTGCGAGCGTCACGACACTCGGCGAGTAGTGCATGTGCGCGCTACCCGCGAGGTCGATGCCGGGATCTGAGATGTTGTTGGTGGAGAAGACCAGGACCTTCGGTGTGAAGACCTGGCCCGTCTCCTGCCTGCTCGCCTCCAGCGCCACGGACAAGGCGGGCTACTTCATCTTCTTGACGAAGAGCTTGAAGTAGCCCTGCTCGTCGATCACGCCGAGGAACTCGTGGCCCATCTTGTTCGACCAAGCCGGCAGGTCTTTCTTCGTGCCACTGTCTGTCGCGAGGACCGCCATGATCTCTCCGACCTTGACGTCGACGATGCCCTTCTTTGCAGCGAGAATCGGACCTGGGCACGACGTACCCCGGGCGTCGACCACCTTGTCAGCCTTCAGGTCCTTGAGCTCCTCTGCGGTCACAGTCATCCTGTTCCTCCTCAGCTCTGCCCTCTGGGCTTCCGGTGCCCATGGCGGTGAGCATTCACACCCTACCGTGTAGGGTATGTTCCTGTGTTCACAAGCACTAGGGCCATTAGTCACAATTTGCCAACAGGACAACTTCATGCGACGGCGAAGCACCTTGTCGACCTCGGGCAACGAGCGTGTCCGGTGATCGAAGCGAACGTGACGGTCCTCGGTCACGCAGGTCATGAGTGATGCGAGAACGGGTCTCAGCTGGCCTTCGATCGCTACCTGACGGAGTCGCGCTCGCCTTTGTCAAGGATGAGAACTGCGCTCCGAGCAGGCGGTTCAGACGAAGTGGGAGATCAACGCTTTAGTGACCCGACACGTACGCCCACGGAAGAGGTTTCTTTCTCCTCGAACGACATCTGGCGCGACATGATGCTTGAAGGCGAACTCACTCTGGGCGGAGGCCCCGCCACTCCGAGAGGCCGACAACCGGACCGGCCGAAGCGCGGAGCTTCCCACTCGCCGGGGTCGTGCTTTGTTGCGCCGCAGACATCGAAGGTGCAGATAAGGATCGAAGGGCCAACGTTATTCTATTGATTCGCTTGTTTTGACGGCATTACGTGTGTAACGTAGTCCGATAATGAGCTGTAGGGCTGCAGGCACACTTCATGCGAGTCCGTGGGCAGCCAGACCTGGACTGGACCTTGGCCGACTGCAAAGTGACATCGGAGACGCGTGCGGAGCTGAGGCTGCATTCGCTCTGGGGGCGCGCTTTTTCTGTGGAACAAGATCGAGGATCACGCCGAAGCGGATGCAACGAGGCGCGGTTTCGACATCGATCTCGATCGGTACCACGACAAGCTGAGAACGGAAGGATGGCCCCTTGAACGTTACGGACGTGACAAGCAGAGCCAGAGCTATCAACCGGCCGGTGCGCCAACCGCGGGCAGCGAATGTGATCACCCGCCGCCATGTCAAGCCGATCCCCGACGACGGCTACTACTTGACAACCAGCTGTATCTTGGGAACCTTCGCTCCCAATGTCGAGCCCCTTGTGGCACGCATATACGACCTTCTCGGGCGGCGTTGGGCAATGGGCGGGACTGGACCTGCGTCGCTGAACACGTGCTGTTCCGGCATCGCCACTAATGGCAACGTCTTCACGGTCGAAAGCTCTCTACTCGTAGTCGCACGACTGTGGTCGGTGTGCGCCGAGGCAGGCTTGGAGAACATCACGACCGCGTGCGTCACGTCGTTCGCGATCCATAACGAGATCCTGGAGCTCATACACAAAGAGCCCGGGCTTGCCGAGAAAGTGGACAAGGCCCTCTATGACGCTTGCGGCCGGCGGCTGATTATCCCAAGCCATATCGTTCATTGCTGCGACGTCTTCTACCGGTATCGGGCGGAGTTGGCCCGGCTCATGAGATACCAGCTGGTCGACGAGGCTACAGGCCAACCGCTGAAGGTCGTGGACCACGTCGGCTGCCACTACAACAAGATCTTCCCCGCCAAGTCGGTGGGAGGAACCGAGTACTGCGACGTCCTGACCGCGATGATCCGCGAGTGGGGTGGGGACGAGGTCGATTACCCGGAACGTCGGCACTGTTGCGGCATGGGATTTAGGCAATGCATGATCCGCCCGAACCGCAGCTTCACGGTGGCCTGTGCCCGCAAGAAGTTCGAGAGCATGGCCCCCTTCGCGCCAGACCTGATCATCACCAACTGCCCGGGCTGCAGCCTTGTCCTCGATCGTGAGCAGTGGGCTGTCAACGAGCTCACGGGAGCCAATTTCCAGATCCCTGTGCTCAACTACGCAGAGCTGGCAGGCCTTCTTCTCGGCTGGGACCCTTACGACGTCGTCGGGATACAAAGCCACACCGTGGCGGTGGAGCCGCTACTGGAACGCATCGGCATCCCACAATCGTCGCGACCCGCATACCTGCGTGAGGACGCGGAGGTGGCCATGGTGATGGATGGATGGGTCCCGGGGAGCGGTGCGAGATGAACGGACCCTGTCGGGACTCAGGAACCTCGATTCGGATGGTTCCAGCCATGTTCGGATCGGTCACGCGGCACGTGCCTGCTCGTTGATCAGCCCACCGGG
>PMVZ01000185.1:0-4209 GCA_003166375.1 Acidimicrobiaceae bacterium
TGGCGGATCCACCAGGTCGCGTAGGTGGAGAATCGGAAGCCCTTGCGCCAGTCGAACTTCTCGACCGCGCGCATCAGGCCGAAGGTCCCCTCCTGGACGAGGTCGATCATGTCGACGCCACGCCCTTGATACCGGCGTGCCCAGTGCACCACAAGGCGCAGATTGGAGCCGATCATCTGTTTGCGGGCTTCCTCGTCCCCCTGTTCGATCCTCTTGGCAAGCTCGGTCTGCTCGGCGGCGCTGAGAAGGGGGAACCGACCGAGATCGTCGAGGAACAGCCGCATCAAGTCCGGTCCGCTGGAACTGGGCTCCCTCATGACGCGGCTCCGCTCGGCAGCGGTCAGCTCCGGCGCGGTGACATCCCCGATCTTGTTCTCGGCTGTGATGACGCCCCTCTCCTTTCTCGGTAATCGGTGCTCATTGATGACAACGCGAATCGAGGCCCCGCCATTCCGCGTTTGTCCTGATAACTGTCCCGAACCGCCGGTGTGATCCGAAGGCCGTGCTCGGCTTTCGTCAGTCCAGCAGCGAAAGCGGCGACACCTCGCCCCGCGCACGCAGCACCATGTCCTTGAGAGTGAAGGAGTCGAGGTGGTGGCGCATGTGCTCGCCGACGTCGGCCCACACGGCGAGAAGCACGCACTGGCCCTCGTGGTCGCAGGCGCCGTTCTGGTGCGGCTGGCCGAAATCCCCGGCCACTATGGGGCCGTCGACCGCGCTGACGATCTGGCCCAAGGTGATCTGTTCCGGCGATCGTGCGAGAACATAGCCACCCCCGACGCCTCGCTTGGAACGGACGAGCCCGGCGCCTTTGAGCGCGAGCAGGATCTGCTCCAGATACGGCTGCGGAAGGCCTGTCCGCTCTGCGATGTCGCGGACCGAAGTCGGCGAGATGTCCTCGCGAAGCGCGAGGGAGAGCAGAGCGCGACTTGCGTAGTCCCCACGAGTCGATACCTTCACAGCCCTCATCGTACGGCGGTGGGGACCGTGGCTCGTGAGACGCAGTCTGGAACAGCCGTTTCGTCCTGTCTGGCGGACCGTGCATCCGCCTTCTGGGTGGGAGGGCCGACCAGAATAGGCCGATGCCGGCTGTAGCCAGCCGAAGCCATGAGCTGGCCTGATAGCGTCGCCGACCGCGGGCGATCGCGTTCGGTGCCAAGAGCAAGGGGTAGGAGTGTGCGTAGTCCTCGTAGATCGCTTGGGGTTCTCGCGGCCGTCGTCATCGTCGCCGCGGCGTGTGGCAACGCCAAGACCACGGTGTCCAACGCGGGCAACGCCCAGGGCGTGACCAGCTCGCAGATCACCGTCGGCGGCGTGGCCTCCTTGACCGGCCCGATCCCGGCCGACTTTGCGCCGATCTTCGACGGGGTCAACGCCTACTTGAACATGATCGACGCCAACGGAGGCGTGGACGGTCGCAAGATCGAATTCCGCTATCCCCTCGACGACGGCTCGAACGCCTCCCAGGACACCGATCAGGTGCGGACCCTCGTCGAGCAGGACCACGTCTTCGCAGTCCTCGGCGTAGGCACGCCGAGCTTTGCCGGGGCGAGCTATCTCGCCGCTAACAACGTGCCGACCTTCGGCTACACCGTCAGCACCGACTGGACTGCCGGGCCCAGCCTGTTCGGCTCGGAGGGCTCCTACCTCGATTTCACCCGCCCCGGTCCTGAGACCGCGTACCTGGCCGAGCAGCTCCACGCCAACAAGGTCGGGGTCCTCGCCTACAACGTGGGTGGGTCCAAACAGGCCGGCGAGGGGATGGCGTACGTAATGCAGCGCTTTCACATCCCGGTCGTCTACGAGGATCTCTCGGTCCAGGCCCCACCGGTCGACTTGACGACCGACGTCAACCGGATGCGCGCCCTCGGAGTGGACCTCGTGGTGAGCTGCATGGATCTCTCGGGCAACATCCTCCTGTCGCGCACCATGCGACAGGACGGCATGGGATCGGTCGCGCAGTACTGGCTGAGCGGCTATGACGAGGCGGCCATTGCCAAGTTCTCGTCGCTGATGCAAGGCGTGTACTTCCTCATCGGCCACGTCCCCTTCGAGTCGGCGAGGTTGTCGCCGGGCAAGTACCCCGGGATCGACCTGTACCTGAGCAAGCTCGCCAAGTACTTCCCGGGCGAGCTGCCGGGCGAGGCGTCGCTCGCCGGCTGGGTGGACGCCGACATGTTCGTCACGGGGCTAGGTCTTGTGGGGCGGGACCTGACCCGCACCCGGCTCGTCGACGCCCTCAATTCGCTGACCAGCTACACCGCCGACGGCATCGTCTCGCCGATCGACTGGCGCCTGGAGCACAAGAGGAACGGCCTGGTCGACTGCAATGTCTATGTGCGGGCGATCGGGGGCCACTTCGTGCCTCTCTTCGGGTCGTCCCGCACCGTGTTCACGTGTTTCCAGACACCTCAGCCGCAAAGCGCCCGCAGTGTCGTCGTGGTGCCGCCGGCTTCGAGCGTGCCCGGCGCGTGAAGGAGCTGAGCACGGGGCCGGAGGTCGCGTGACCCGGTTTCTCAGCTACGCCATCCCGGGCCTGCCCTATGGGTGCGTGTTCGCCCTCATGGCTGTGGGCCTCGTCCTTACCTACCAGACCTCGGGAGTGTTCAACCTCGCTTACGGGGCCCAGGCGTACGCGTCGGCGCTGATCTTCTACGTCGGTGTGAACGCCGGCTGGCCGAGCTGGGCGGCGTTCCTCACGGCGGTCGTCGTCGCGGCGCCGCTCTTGGGTCTCGCGATGGACCGTTTTCTCTACCGCTTCATCCGCTCGGCCCCGGTGCTGGTCAAGCTCGTGAGCGCGCTCGGCATGTTGATCGCGATCCCGAGCGCGCTCCAGCTGATCTTCGGGGGCCAGGAAAGGCTGGCGCCGCCTTCGTTGTGGCTCCCTCCGGAATCGGTCTACTTCCACGTCGCAGGCGACGCCATCAACGGCACGGAGCTGTCGACGGTCATCGTCACCTTGGCCGTCGTGCTGCTGGCGTCGCTCATGTCGCACTTCACCCAGATCGGGCTGCGGATGCGGGCCATGGCCGAGAGCCCGCGCATGGTCCAGCTCGCCGGCATCAACTCCGAGCGCGTCGGCGTCGCCATCTGGGTCCTTTCCAGCTTTCTCGCGGGCCTCGCCGGAGTGCTTCTCGCCCCGTTGTTCGCGGAGCTGCAGGCGCTCAACTTCACCGACTTGCTGGTCGCCGCGATCGCCGCTGCGGCACTCGGGAGCCTCACCAGCCTCCCGCTCGCCTTCTGGGGCGGCATCGGCCTCGGAGTCGTCCAGGAGCTCCTCGGGGGATACCTCCCAAGTGGGAGCGTGCTCTCCTCGGGGCTCCGGCCGGCCCTTCCTTTCGCCGTGCTCATCGTCCTTCTGCTGGTGTTGCCGGGCCTTCGCGAGCGGTGGTTCCACGATGACCCCCTTGCCGGCTGCGATCCGCCACCTCCCCCGATGGCGACGGCCATCGGGGGTCACGGGCTCGAGGAGCTGCTGCGCGGCGGCGGATGGATGGTGCTCGCCGTGTTCTTCGTCTCGTGTCTCACCTGGATGCCGGGCAACTGGACCTTCACCCTCACCCAGGGACTCGCCTATTCGATCATCTTCCTGTCCATCGTGTTGCTGACGGGGATGAGCGGCCAGATCTCGCTTTGCCAGGCGGCCTTCGCCGGCATCGGGGCGTTCACCTGCGCGCAGCTCGTGAGCCACTTCGGGATCTCGGTTCTCCTGGGGATCGTGGCAGGCGGTGCCGTGGCGGCAGTCGTCGGAGTCGTGGTGGCAATGCCAGCGCTCCGCCTGGGCGGGCTCGCGTTGGCGTTGGCGACGCTCGCCTTCGGGCTTCTCGCCGACAACGTCGGCTTCCAGTTCCCCTGGTCAGGAAACGGCGACTCCGGAGTCAACATCCCGCGCCCCCAACTCGGCTCGCTCAACTTCACGAGCGGGAAAGCCTTCTTCGTCCTGGCATTCGTCTTGCTCATCGCCTGCTCGGCGGTGGTGCTCGCGATCCGCCAGGGCACCACCGGGCGCGAGCTCGCGGCCATGCGGGGCAGCGAGCTCGCGGCCGCGTCGATCGGAACGAACCTGGCCAAGTTGAAGATCACTGTCTTCGCGGTGGCCGCGGCGCTTGCCGGTGTGGGCGGTGCCCTTTACGGCTCGCTCCAGGGCACCGTCTCTCCCAACGACTTCAATTCGCTCCTGTCGCTGGTGTTCATGGTCGTCGTGGTGAC
>PMVZ01000185.1:4226-5035 GCA_003166375.1 Acidimicrobiaceae bacterium
ATGGCACTGGTCGAGGGCACCGGGATCTCCAAGCGTTACGGCGGCATCGTCGCGCTCGACGACGTCTCGGTCGCCGTCGAGCGTGGCGAGGCCGTGGGCCTCGTCGGCCCCAACGGTGCCGGGAAGACGACGCTGTTCGACTGTCTGAACGGTGTGCGCCATTTCGACTCGGGCGAGGTCCGTTTCGAGGGCCGGCGGATCGACCGGATGCCGGTCTACGAGCGCGCCCGTCTCGGGATCGGACGCACCTTCCAGAGACTCGAGCTGTTTGCCGGGATGAGCCCACGCGAGCACCTGATGGTTGCAGAGCGAGTGCACCGGGCCGACGGCCGGCTCTGGAAGGACCTGATCGGCCGCGGACGGGCGAGGACGCCTGTGGCACGCGTCGAGGAGCTTCTCGTCGAGCTCGGCCTGGACGAGGTCGCCGACGACCCGATCGAGTCGCTGAGCCACGGGCATGGGCGCCTGGTCGAGCTTGGTCGCGCGCTCGTCCAGGACCCGCTGCTGCTGTTGCTCGACGAGCCGTCGTCGGGGCTCGACACGCGCGAGGCTGCCGGTTTCGCTGCAGTCCTGCTCGAAGTGCGGGCCCGCCGGGAGACGGCGATGCTCCTCGTCGAGCACGACCTCGATTTCGTCGGGCGCGTCGTCGAACGCACCTACGTGCTCGATTTCGGCAAGATGATCGGGTCCGGTCGGGTCGACGACGTGCTCGCCGATCCCGTGGTGCGCCGTGCGTATCTCGGTGAGGTCACATGACAGCCGCTGACGGGCCGATCCCCGCCACGCCGATCCCCGACGCCTCGCCGTCC
>PMVZ01000230.1 GCA_003166375.1 Acidimicrobiaceae bacterium
CGAGAGCCCATCCGGGCCACTGCTCAGACGCGAAAGCACGTCGGCGGGCGAGAGACCGGCGGCGTCGGCCAGGTCCGGCGCATCCAGCTCGGCGCGCACGACGACCATGGGAGCAGTTTCACAGTCGGAACCCAATGTCGCTAGGTCCATTGGTCCCGCGTTTCCTGCAACGAGCGAGTGCTACCTGATCGGAACGCCACCTGCCTGTCAGCTCACATGTGCTCCCGATCGAGATATCCCGCCAAGACCTGCGCGCCCGGTGAAACGCCGTAGCCTGAGCTAGAGCCCCAGCGGTTCCGTGACTGGTGTTCCACTCCCCCAGGCGTCCTGGCTGTGTAGGCCGTCCTGATGGGTGCCCCTGAGCAGGGAGTCTGTTGGATTGACGGCAGGTGGCACACTTGAACAGTTGGAGGACTCGAGAGCGAGGACTCGTCGCGGGTGTCGCCAACCGTCGGAGCGTCTTCGAGTGGTCAGCGTGCGAGGTTCGGTAGCGCTGTCGAGTGACCGTCGGTAGGAATGCGACGTGGGCCTGCGCTGTGCGTTGCCGAATCTGGCGCGTTGTCCCAACTAGCCCAACATCTTCCGACCGTGTCGTTCTGTCGCGCCACAGACCCAGCAGCGCCATACGGGAGACGGTTCTCGGCGACCCGAAGGTTCTTGGGGCCCCTTCCGCGTAGCCTTGTGACGGCCTCCCAGTCTCCTTGCTCACCGCTGGCTGCGGCGCAACGAGCAAGAGACGATTCGCGCGATAAGAAGGAACCCCGCAATGGTCAGGTACGGCGCGAAGCGCCGTATCAGCGATTCCTGCTTCGCCTCGGGCTCGGCAGTCAGTGGGTGGATCTGTTCATCGCAAATCTCCGGCGTGGACGGCTCTGGATCGGTAGGCACTTCGGTGAACTTCTCTGACGGCAACTCGGCTGGGGCTTGTCGGTTCGGCCTCTGGCGGTGAGCGCCGAGGTAGTTGCTCGCTGTCAAGTACACGGTCGTCGTCGAGGGACTCGACGCGAAAGGCGGTTTGCGACCGAGGGGAACGGTCGTGCGAGTGCTGAAGCGTCGGGGAGTACCAAAGTGCCAGGGAGATACTTCGACGCCGCCGCGACCGCCGCCATCACTTGGCAATCCGGAGGAGCCCTACGATTCCTACAACATAAATCAGGATCACCAGGATCGAGTCCGGTCCGAGCCGCTTGGGCCGCGAGGGCCGCACGATGACACCGCCGAGGTACACGGCGGTCAACGCCAAGCTGAGACCAGCCAGCCATCCGTTCGCCGCACCGGCTGTCGGCAGTACAGGTTTCGCCGCCACCAGATCTGCCACCACGAACAGGCATAGTTGAAACGCATTTCCGCCGAATACGTCGCCGATCGCGAGTTGATGGTCACCCAGGCGCACGGCCTCGATGCCCGAACTTATCTCTGGAAGCGCTGTCGCCAACGCCAGCACTGTGGCACCAAAGACGATGCCGTTGATGCCGGCGCGGTCTGCTAGTTCGTTACCACTGACTTCTAGCGCTACGCCTGCCAAAAGCGTCACCGCCGACGAGACGCCGAACACAGTTGAAACGTGCAACATCGAATGCTTTGCACGCGCTGGGTCCGCGGCCGGATGACGCACGCGACGATGAGGCCGCCCGGACTTACTGCCCTCCATCACGACTGTCCACTTTGGATGCGACCGCGTCCGATTCAGCACCCAGACTCCGCCGACCCATATGACCACGATGGCCAATGACGCTGGACTGATGTGCCCAGGCATGGCCACAGACGCTGGCAGCAATGCACCCATGAGCACAACTGACACAGTGAGTACCACAAGCAAACCTTCGAGAACTGGCAAGAGCGACCCGACAAGATACGTCAGCGGTCTGGCCGCAAATAGATCGCATACGACAAGCACCATCGTTGCCGTGGCTATGCCGCCGATCAGGTTTCCGGCCGCCAGTCCGAGGTGCCCCGACTCCGCCGCGGAGATGGTCACCGCCAACTCCGGCAGGCTCCCGGCGACGGCAAGCAGCACCATCCCGCCGAGCGCGTCGCCTATTCCCAGCCGTGTGTCAATCTCGTCTGTGGACTTCGCAAGTTGAACACCGGCAACCCAGGTTGCACCAGACGCTGCAACGAACACGAGAAGTACCAGGAATACGGGAAGGGACCCCACATCCGTATCATCGCGGACTCGCTGACGTGATGCTCGCCCACCGTTGCGATCGAGTGTGCAGTAGTTACACGCACACTCACGCCGCCTCCCCTTGCGAAGAGGCGGTGACGGCCTTCGCCGGTTGCCCGGAGCCGTCTTGACGCTTCCTGCCACGAGGGCTTTTCGGGGAGTGTGCACCGGTGTCGCTGGTACACGAAGCATCGCCTCTGCGTCCGTTTTGAGTCTCCGGGCCACTCCCGGCGACGAGGTGCTTCTTGCCGTAGGCGGCAAGGTTGCGTGCTGCATTGTGGTCTCGGTCGAGGACCAGACCACAGTGCTCGCAGCGGTAGGTCCTCGTCGCAAGAGAGAGCGTGGCTTTGGTCTTCTTGCACGACGAGCACTTCTTGGAACTGGGGAACAAGCGATCGGCTACCACTAGGTGACCACCGTGCCAGCCCATCTTGTAGGTGAGCTGGCGGTGGAGCTCGCCGGGGGCTATGTCGAGGATGGACCTGTTGAGCCCGGCCCTGGCCGCGTGGCCGTTCTCGAGGTGGTGACCAGGGTTCTCGGGATCAGCCTTGGGCTTGGGGGAAGCCGTCATGTTCTTCACGGCCAAGTCCTCGATGACCACGGTGCCGTAGGCGGTGGCCAGGTGGGTTGTGAGCTTGTGCAAGGTGTCCCGGCGCACGTTGGCCACCCTGGCGTGACAACGGGCCGGCTTGGCTTTGGTCTTGGCCCGGCGCTTCGAGCCCTTCTGGCGTCTGGAGAACTCCCGGTTGAGCCGAGCCATCCTTCGGACGTGGTGAGAGATGGGTTTGGGGTTCTCGAACAGCTCACCAGTGGACAGGACGGCAAAGTGGTGGACCCCGAGATCCACCCCGACGATGGCGTCGGGGTAGGTGGCGACTGGATCGTGAAGATCCGGCCGCCGTTGAATCGACGAGGAACGCGTGGATGAGCTTCCTCGCTGGGCTCGGCGGGCGTCGGCTCGGTTGATTTCGGCACCGGCAAGATCAACATCAGCGGCTATCTGCCCGAGTAGACACCTCTGGGCCGGTGCAAGGCGGCCGGTACATGCTGCTCGGTCACCTCGAGCACATCATCGAGGGCGTGACGCCCCACGAACGGTGGCCGCCCGGCAGCGACACACGGTGGAGAGCTGTCCGGGGCCGCCGGTAGCCCTGCCCGGCCGAAAGTGGGCCCGAGGCGTTCTTCAAGCCTGACGCCCGGCCGGCGGTCGGTGCAGCGGGGGCGACCGCACACGCCATCCTGGTCGGCCTCGGCTGAACCCGTCCGGCAAAAGCGTTGGCAACCTCGTTCCTAGGTGGTCACCAAGAACCAGCTTTCGATGGGCCGTGCGAACATGGCTCAGTTCGCGACCGGGCTCTCCCATGGCCGACGCGGAGTTGCGGAACCTAGGTGACGACCCTGGAATCCGCATTTGGTCGGACTTGGCATGCGTAAGGCAACTGGCGTCCTCGTTGTCCATTTCTGCTCCTTCGTCGGGGAGCCGCCTTTCCGGCTCAGCACAGACCAGCCTGCGCCCCGAGACTTCGAAGACACCGAGAACTGCCTGTCAATTGCCTACGTATCGCTGCGAGTCGTGACGCCTGTCGCCGTCTGCCTCCTCATCCCTGCGGTCCGTCCGGTGAGGGTGCCACCATGGGAAAGATTCGGCAAAGATCCGGGAAAGAAGGGCCCCAGCCGCCAGCGACGCAGGCCACACGTCCGGCATGCTCGATGAAATGACGGCCGAGTGGACGACTCCCAAGCCACATCGTCAGGTTGCAGAGCCGACGCGGCGCAGAGCCGATGGCAGGACGACGGCAGGACGGCGCCCCGAGGCTCGGCGCCCAGGCGGCCCGGGCACCCCGTCCAGCCCGAAGCGTGCGCAGAAAGCCCGTGCGGCGGCTCTCCATTGGCCGTCCTGGCAGAGCCACCGCGCTTACGTCCGTGAGCGGAGGACGCGTCGCAGGCTGCTGCGGCGCTCCCGGCGCACCTGGCCCAGTCGCCATCCCCTGACCACCGGCACGGCGGCACTGTTCGTGCTCCTGACGCCGGTGTGGGTTTCGCTTGGCGACGCACTCACGTCCCCGGCGCTAGGGCTCTCGGTTCCGGCGCGCCTTGCCGAGTGGCTGCGCGACAACGGCGGCGGCCCGGTCGTGAACACGGTCGAGAGTTGGTGGTACTCCCACCACCAGCCTCCCGTCGGCGGGCGACCCTTGGCCGAGGCTCTGCCCACCCAACTGCGCACCATTGTGAGCACGACTGGCCTTCGCCGCGACTCTCCTGCCCACCTCCCGGCACCGGCACCGCTCGCACCGTTCGCACAACCCGCCTTGGCAGGAGAGGGCAGCTGGAGGCCGGTCGGCCGCCTCGTGCGAGGCGTCCCGGCCGTTTACGAGACATTCCTCCGGCCGGATCCGGTCCACACCAGCGTCGTGGATGGGATCGCCTGGCTGGACACGAAGCTGTTGTCGGCAACCTTGTACTCCGGCAGCTACATCCCCGGCGGCGGCCCTTACACATACACGGCCCCGATCCAGCCGGGCGCCGCCAGCTCGCTCGTGGCTGCGTTCAACGCCGGATTCCGCATGCAAGATGCGAACGGTGGCTACTACACCCAGGGCCAGACGATCATTCCGCTGCGTGCCGGAGCGGCGTCCTTCGTGATCTACCGGAATGGAACCGCCACCGTGGGCGCCTGGGGAACAGACGTCAAGATGGGCCCGGACGTGGTCGCCGTGAGGCAGAACCTCAAGCTCCTCGTCGACAATGGGAGGCCGGTCTCCGGCATCAATGCCAACGACACGACTGAGTGGGGAAACACTCTCGGCAACCAGGTCTATGTGTCGCGCTCTGGGATCGGGGTGACCGACGGCGGGGCGCTCGTCTACGTGGGAGGACCGAGCCTCAACATCACCGACCTGGCCAACCTTCTCGTCCGTGCCGGGGCAGTGCGGGCCATGGAGCTGGACATCAACACCGATTGGGTGAACTTCGCCACCTTTGCCCCTTCGACCACAACCGGCCCGGCATCGCCGGCGAACGGAACCGACCTGCTACCGCTTGCCGACATGGCGGGACCGCCGACTCGGTACTTCGTGACGTGGTGGGCACGCGACTTCATCACGATGTCAGCCCGCAGGCCCTGAGCTGACCGCCGGCGCACTGCGCTGCGTCGCCGTAGGAGCGTCCGAGACCTCGAGCGACCATCGGCAGGATGCCACGTTCCCCGGCCACGAGATCTTCCAGGTCCGACACCGACTCCGGCCGCACCAATGTGGCGGCAGACGCCGCCGCCCGGCCCCAACCGGCAAGGAGCTCGCGCCGGGAGGCAGCACTCATGCGTAGATCCCGCAGATCAACAACGCGAGCCACGCGAGTCCCAGCACCTGGAGCCCACGATCGCTCAGAGCGAGCTCTTCCGGCTCGCCTCCGCGACCCTGCTCGATCGCAAGCTCGACGACGAGGACGGCGAGCACGAATGGAATGATCGAGAGCTCGAACCACACGATGTCCTCGGCGCGGTCCACAGGCCCGAGACGTCCGGCTCGCTCGAAGGCCCAGAGGCAGTAGGTCGTCACGGTCACCGACATCGCGAGCATGCGGACACTTCTCAGGAACGCCGCCGGGTAAGCAGCGAGGGCCGACCGGTGCAGCTCCCCCTGGTCCTTCATCACGGACTGTTCGACGCTTCGCTTCCCGGCGACAATGAGCAGAGAGCCGAACGAGGCCACCATGAGGAACCACGGTGAGATCGCGACGTGGGCGACGGCCCCTCCCGCGACCGCTCGGAGGGCGAAGCCAGCTGCCACACAGGCAAGCTCGACCAAAGGCACCCGCTTCAGCATGAGCGAGTAGCAAACGCTGACGGCCAGATAGGCGGCGATGATCCCGGCAAGGGCTGCTCCGAACACCAAAGCTGCTGTGACCAGCGCGACCGTCGCCAGGGCGACCGCGGTCGCCAGTGCCAGGTCTACCGGGAGCTGCCCCGACGCCACCGGCCGGCTCTTCTTGACCGGATGGAGCCGGTCATTGTCCCGGTCGGCGACGTCGTTCACAAGGTAAGTAGCGGCCGAAGCTGTCACGAACACGAGGAACGCCACAACGCTACGAGCGACGACGTCGGGATGGATTATGGAGCCTGCGGCCGTCGGCGCTGCGAAGACGAGGATGTTCTTCGTCCATTGGCGGGGCCGGGTCGCATGCAGCAACCCTGCCATGCGGCTCCGCCCGGTCCCTGGCGGATGCTCTGGTGGCACTTCCGCGTCCTCGTAGGGCCATGTCGCCGGCGGGTGAGCTTGGGTCATGTTCACCGCAAGAGGCCCACAATGAACGGCCGAAGCGACGTCACGTCACACCCGCGGTTGCGAACACGATTCCTTCTGTGGCGTTCTCCTTGCCGTCCACCCCGATCATGTAAGCCTCGTAACCCTCGAGCGAACGGGCAATCTCAGGTCCGTCGTCGTCGGCGACCACGAGCGCGGTGGCCATGGCGTCGCACAGTGGCAGGCTCGAGCCGACAACGGTCGCAGAGGCGGTGCGGAACAGCATCCTCCCGTCCCTCGGGTGGATGAGGTGCGGCCCGCGCTCGTAACAACCGGAGGTGGCAACGGCGCGGTCGGTCTCGAGCACGCATGCAAGCGCCTCCGGCCTCCACGGATGCCGGACCCCTATCCGCCAAGCGTGCGCGTCCTTCGGCAGTCCGAGGACAGCGATGTCGCCGCCGCCATTGACGATCGCGGCGTCAACGCCGGCAAGTCGCAGGATGGCGAGTGCCTGCTCGACAGCCCAGCCCTTGACAAGGCCCGTCGGATCGAAACCGCCAGGCATCGCCCAAGGATCGAACCAACCCTGCGAGAGCACCCGCGCCTGCTCGCACAGCTCGAGGACGAGAGCCATCTCGGGCGGAGCTTCATCGAGGCGGAGGCGCCCGGCCCGGAAGCGATTGATCGGGCTTCCCGGCTTCCAAGTGCTGAAGATGTCGTCCAGCTCGTGCAGCCTCGCGCAGGCCGAAGCGACGGCGGCTTGGGCATCGGCGACAGGGCATTCTCCCGGTTCGACGTGGAACGAGACCACCGTTCCCATCACGGGTTCGGCGTGCGCGATCACACCGGCAACGTCACTTCACGCCGAGGAGGTCAAGTGCCGACTGGACAGAGTAGGCGTAAGCCTCACTCGTGTAGGTGGCACCCGAGATCCCGTTGATGTGGGTGCTCTGGGCCGAGAGGACCTCGTTGCGTAGCACCGGTATGACCTGTTGAGCGAGTCTCTGCGAGTACTGCTCGGCCGTCTGAAGCCTCGCGACAGAGACGTCCGTGATACGACTCCCCCGAACGGTGACCTTGACGGCGAGCACCCCGTAGCCGTACTGCTCGCTCGTCCCGAGAGCTGTCCTGGCTGCCCCTGTCGGTGGCACCGCCGGAGTTGTCGACGGACCTGTCGAGGTCGGAGACGAGCTGACCGGGGCCGGGGGACCGGTTCCGCTCAGGAACGAAGGCGCGCTGCCCGCGTGCATCGCGACAATGCCGGCGAATCCGGCCGCGCCGG
>PMVZ01000139.1 GCA_003166375.1 Acidimicrobiaceae bacterium
CCGGCGATCTGGCGGGCGACCTCCTGCTCGTAGGCCGGCTCTTTGAGTCGCCTGGCGGCGACGTCGCCACCGGTGTGGCCGTAGCCGAACCACGCCGAGTAGTCAGACCCTGCCGACTCGAAGGTCTCCACCAACGAGGCGAGAAGGTCGGGCCGCTTGCGGAAATAAGGCAGGTACTCGGACGCATGGCCACTCGACTCGGTCACGAAGTAGCCGAAGCGACGCATGAGCTCGCAACGCACGGGTTCGAGCGCGAGCGTCTCCGGGTCCTCGAGGCGGGCGCGCAGCCTGGGGTACAAGTCGGCGCCACGGTGCTCGAGGGTGAGGAACCAGGCCTGGTGATTGATCCCTGCGACCCAGTAGGTGAGCTCGTCGAAAGGGACCCCGCAGTACTCAGCGAGCAGGCGCGCCGTCCCCTGGACGCTGTGGCAAAGGCCCACGACCCTAAGACCAGAAAGCGCCGTGCGCCAGGTGAGGATGGCCATGGGGTTGGAGTACTGCAGGACAAGGGCCCGAGGGCACAGCTCGGCCATGTCCTCGATGAGGCCGTCGAAGACCGCGAGATGACGCAGGCCGCGGAAGATCCCGCCGGGCCCCAAGGTGTCACCCACACACTGGCCCACCCCGTAGCGTTCCGGGACGGATATGTCGAGCTCCCACTGGTCCGTCCCACCCACCTGGATCGTGACGACCACGTAGTCGGCCCCTCGAAGGGCCTGGCGACGATCGGTGGTGGCGATGACCCTCACCGCCGCCTTGGCCGTCTCGGCCATCCGGCTCACGAGCCTTTCGGCACGCGAGAGCCTGTCGGCGTCGATGTCCATGAGCACGATCTCGCAGTCCGCCAGTTCGGGAAAGGTGAGGATGTCCCTAGTGAGGTTCCTCGTGAACACCACACTTCCGGCTCCGATGAAGACGATTCTCATCTGAGAGACCTCCTGTTGGATCGAGCGTGCACGTGGCGAGAGAGTCCTGTTGCACTTGCTAGTGCAGTCCGTCGACGACGCCGACGGCAAACTCGGCGTCGCACGCATGGCCGCCGATCTCCGCGAGCTCCTCCTCGCTGAATTCGAGGCAGCTCAATGCGGTGAGGTTCTCCTCGAGCTGTGCCACGCTGCGGACACCGCCGAGGGCAGAGGTGATGCGCCTGTCGCGCAGCACAAAGGCGATCGCCATTTTGGCGAGTGACTGCCCACACCGGTGAGCGATCGCGTCCAGGGCGCGCACTGGTTACCCCGAGGTCCAGTGCCCGTCGGACGACAGCGTCGTCGATCGGGCTCGAGACGCCGAAGTTGTGCCACAAACCAAGCGAGATCGGTGGTAACGGCTGGCCGCTTGCCCCGCGACGCCGATAACGCATGTCCCGGTACCGGTGCTCGTCAGCGCGGCGCATGTTCCTCCGGCAGCAAGACGGAAGCACCCGACCGCGACGCACTTCTCTCGACCCTGCGGACACCGAGGTCGGCAGTCACCCTGATGAGGCACAGCAATGCGAGCGGCACCCCGATCAGCGCGAGCACCGGGTCGAGCAGGAGGAGCAACGCCGTCGCCGCGAACTCGGCGACAAACAATGGGCCGGTCGTCGGCAGGTTCCGCACTGCCAGGCAGACCGACAGGTTCCAGATGTCGCTCGGTGCCATGAGGGGCTGGCGCGCGCCGAGCACGAGCACGTAGCCGATGCTCGCCAGCGCGACGAGCAAGGCGGCGATGCCGAAACCGAGGCTCACCCAGTCGCCCGGCGTGCCGCCGCGGCTGAAGAAGTGCACCTCCTCGGCAGCGATCGCGGCGACGGCGAGCGGCGTGCCCACAGTTACGGTCGTTCGCAGCGGCGGCCGGGACCTGAGGGCGGCGATGAACTCCCGCACCACGCGGTCCTCGCCCGACACGCGCCACCGCTCGAGGGCGACCGTAGCCGCCTGGAAGGCGACGGGCACCGTCACGACCGGGAGGCAGGCAACCAGTAGCGCGAGGTTGAGGGCGAGGAAGTTGAAGCAGGCGCTCAGCGCAGCGACGGCTTTGTCCTTGAGGGAAACGAGGACGAGGTTCTCCGCACCGGCAGTCGCGGTCCCCGTACCCGCTCGGGCCGCGCCGGGGACCGAGCTAGGCCTCATCCCTTGACCCCGGTGCCCTGGATGGCGATGCCCTGGATGAACGTGCGCTGCGTGAAGAAGAACAGGACGATGATCGGTGCCGTGGCTGCCGTCGCGGCCGCCATCACCCAGGGCCAGTCGGTCGTGTACGTGCCGAGGATCAAGTTCAAGCCGAGCGACAGGGGGAACCACACCTGGTTGTTGATGTAGATGAGCGGCCCGAGGAAGTCGTTCCAGCAGTAGATGAACTGGAAGAGGATAACCGTCGCCAGGGCGGGTTTCGCCATCGGCAGGATGATCCGGCTGAAGATCATGAACTCGTTCGCCCCGTCCACCCGGGCGGCGTCGGAGAGCGACTCGGGGATGGTCATGAAGAACTGGCGGAGCAGGAAGGTACTGAACACCGAGCTGCCGAGGAACGTCGGGATCATCAACGGCAGGTACCAGCCCACCATGTGGAACTGTTTGTACATGGTAAAGAGCGGGATCAGCGTGGCGAAGAACGGGATCAAGAGGGTGCCGACCATCACCTGGAACAGGATGTCTCTGCCTCTCCAGCGGATGCGGGAAAAGCCGTAGGCAACGAGGCTGCTAGAGACGCACACCCCGACGATCGTGACGCCGGCGTACATGAGCGTGTTGAGCACGAACCGCCAGAAGGGGACGGCCGAGAGCATCTCGGGGTAGTTGCGCCACACGAAGGGGTGCGGCCACCAGAGCGGCGGGATGGCGAGCGACTGCGGATTGGTCTTCAGTGAGGTGATGACCATCCAGAACAATGGGAAACCGAGCAGCACGCTGACAGCGATCAGCGTCGCGTGCTTGGCCAGGCTGCCCCCGAGCCTGCGGGCTGACCTACTGCTGCTCGTTGGCATAGTAGACCCATCGCGCGGAGGACCGGAACAGAACCACCATAATGACGGCGCTGATCACGAACAAGAAGAACGCCATCGCCGAGGAGTACCCGAGTTTGAGGAACAAAAAGGCCTGTTCGTAGAGATACTGCACGTAGAACCACGTTGAGGTGCCGGGGCCGCCGGGGTCGGCGGCGTCGATCACCTGCGCCTGGGTGAAGTACGAGATGCAGAGCACCAGCTGCAGGATGACGTTGAAGAGGATGACGGGGCTGATCATCGG
>PMVZ01000285.1 GCA_003166375.1 Acidimicrobiaceae bacterium
GCCCGGGGCAGCCGGGCGCGTGCTTGGACCGCCTGGCGGCAGCGGACGCCGCGCTCCAGGCGGCGGTGGAATCGGACGACCCGATACCGACCGCGGCCCCGGAGGTGGCGGGATCGGCTTGCCCGAAGGGCTGACTGGACGGGGCGCGCCTACCTTGTGATCGGCACTGGGTGACGGCGAGACGGCCGTCGACGCCAAAGCGGTCGGCATCGTCCCCTCCTGCGACGCTGCCACAGGACCCGGTACGGTCGCGGCAGCCGCGGCAGCCGCAGCACCCGCAGCATGTGCGGCACCCGCAGCAGGTGCGGTCGGGGCAATCGAGGCAGTTGCGGCCGGCGCACGAGGCGTGGCTGGCAATGGCGAGACGCCTGGGCGCTGCCCTCCAGGGACGGTCGCCGGCCTCACGGAACCAGGGGCAGCCGCGGACCTCGGAGCGCTCGCAGAAGGCGAGACAGGCGCCCGGGGGGCGCTGGTCCGCGGCGCATCGATGGTCTCGCTTGTCGACTTGCTCACCACGAGACGCTGACCCGGGCGAGCCTCGTGGGCCGAAGAGGGGACTTCCGCTTCCGGCCTGGAAATGAGACCGTCGCTCACCGGTGAGCTCGTCGGCTCCTGCGTGGGCGCAGGCTGCACGGCACCGGGCCGCTCGCCGGCCGGCGCGGCCGCGGCGCGCTGGGACACCCCGGCGCCTCGCGGCCGCTGGGCCACGGATGAAGCCGCGGATGAAGCCGGGGCCGGCTCCTCGGGCTGAACGGCGCGACGCAACCCTTCACGATCGGCCTTGCGCCGGGCGCGGTCGGCTTGCGCGTCTTCGATCGACGACGAGTGGCTCTTCACACCGATCCCTAGGTCGATGCAAATGTCCAAGGCTTCCTTGTTGGTCAGCCCCAGCTCACGGGCAAGCTCGTAGACGCGGATTTTCTTGGGCAACTGGTGGTTCGGTCCTCTCCGATCGAGGGGCAGCGCAGCGTTCAGGATTCCGAGCCTGGCGCGGCCTTACATTCTCACACAACGCCGGTGACTCGTGCACCCGTGCAAGCATCTTAGGGTCGAGTCCATGATCGCCAAGTCGACCGGGCAGCCCCGGTCGATGCCGCCAACCAACTGTCCGAGTCCCGTTGCCTCTGTGGAACCCAGCAACTGCCAGCAGCTCGAGCCCGTCTCCCCCGAGCCACTCCGAAGTACATTGCGATCGATGCAACTGTCGTTGGGCGTCCAGGAGGGCGCGGCCTTGGTGGCAGTCGAGCGCGCGAACGGCGGAGAGCTCGCCCCGCTGCTGCAAGTGCTCTGGACTCTGCACAGTTTCACTCCACCCGGCTCACGCCCGAGCCCTGCCGCATTCGCGGCCTCGACGACACTTTTGATCGAGCTCGGTGTCGTCGAGTACGTCGACGATCAGCTCGGCCTCACGCCCGAGGGCCGCAAGCTGCTCCGACGATCCGGAATGCCAAACGATGCTCGCCACGTGGCGCTCGTCACCGAGCTGCTTCAGGGGGCTGGTGAGGAGGACTTCGAACCCGACAGATCGCCAATCGCGCCGACCGAGGAGGACTTTCGGCAAGCCATCAACGACGGAGACCGCATCCAAGAGACGGAGGGCGGCGCCGGGACACCGGTCATCGGCGAGGACACCCCGATCTACTCGCCAATTCTCGGTCTCGTTTCTCCCGGTCTTATAACGGGGTCACACTGGGTGCCGGCAGTCCCGCCCAAAGACGCGGGCTACGTCCCGGCACCGCCCGCGTCCGTCGCGTTGACGGGGTCGCCGGCGCATCCCTTCCTCGACCGCTTCTTCGGCCGGAGGCGACAAGATCGCAGCGGGCCCGCGGGCGCAGGCGGCGGCTGAGTTAGCGGCGACGCGGGCGGTGGCTAGTCGGGCGTCNNTAGTCGGGCGTCTGCCCGGGCGGCGGCTAGTCGGGCGTCTGCCCGGGCGGTGGCTGACAAAGCCTTGGCTCGGGCCGTGAGCCGGCTCGCAGCTCGGCTCGCAGCTGGTCGACGGCTTTTGGCGTGATGGGATGACGGAGCGCTCTCGAGAACGCGCGATGCCTGTCGGCAAGCTCGACACAGCCGGGCGAGTCACGGCAGAGCCATGCGCCGCGCCCCTCCGGCCCGGCACCGACGGCAAGTGCGCCTTCGCCGGCATGCACGACGCGCACAAGCTGCGACACCGGCGCCACGCGGCGACATCCGACACAAGTGCGAAGCGGCGTCGCTACGAGAGCTGCCCTTCTCCCGTGGCGGCGTCCGGCCTCGTAGAACGAGGTGGGAGGAGGTCGCCCGTCGCACCTGGCCCGGTCTCGACGTCGTAGGTCTCTGGAGGTGCCCCGGCGACGAGCTCGGTGGCAACCTCGACCGCGGCTGGTTCAGCCTCGCCGGTCTCCCCCTCAGCCTCCGCGGTCTCTCCCGCAGCCCAAGCCTCGGCCGACAGCGTCTCGCCGCCTTCGGCCGGCTTCCAGACCATCTCGCCCGACTGCTCGACCCACTCGCCCTCGGCCCATTCGCCCTCGGCGTAATGGGCTTCCTCGGCCGCCGCCTCGGATTCGCTCTTGATGTCGATGTGCCACCCCGTCAGGCGCGCGGCGAGGCGGGCATTCTGGCCCTCCTTGCCGATCGCGAGCGACAGCTGATAGTCGTGAACGATCACGGTCGCGCGGCCGCGTTCCTCGTCGAGGAGAACCTCCTTCACCTTGGCCGGCTGAAGCGCCCGGGACACGAACTCGGCCGGGTCGTCCGAGAAAGGCACGATGTCGACCTTCTCGCCGCGGAGCTCGGTAGTGACCATGCGCACGCGCGCGCCTCGGGCGCCCACGCAGGCTCCCACCGGGTCCACGTTGCCGTCGTTGGACCAGACCGCGATCTTGGTCCGATGGCCGGGCTCACGGGCACAAGCCTTGATCTCGACGACCCCGTTGGAGATCTCGGGCACCTCGAGCTCGAAGAGTCGCTTGATGAGCCCGGGGTGGCTGCGCGAGACGACGATCTGAGGACCTTTGCTCGTCTTGCGGACCTCGACGATGTAGGCCTTGAGACGAGCACCGTGGTCGTAGCGCTCATAGGGGACCTGCTCGGCCTGGGGCAGCAGGGCCTCGACCTTGCCGAGGTCGAGAAGGGTGTAGCGATTGTCGCTCTGCTGGATGATCCCGGTGACGATGTCGCCCTCGCGCCCTGCGTACTCCTCGTACTTGCGGTCGCGCTCGGCCTCGCGGATGCGCTGGAGGATCACCTGGCGCGCGGCCTGGGCAGCGATGCGGCCGAAGTCGTCGGGAGTGTCGTCCCACTCGCGCGTTACGTTTCCTTCTTCGTCCAGCTCCTGGCCGTAGACGCGGATCTCCCCGGAGTCCGGGTCGAT
>PMVZ01000261.1 GCA_003166375.1 Acidimicrobiaceae bacterium
CGCCGGTCGATCTCGGTGCACGGCCCGAAGTGGCGCTGGATGAGGTCCCGGGCCCGCTCGGCGTCCGGGTCGACGACCGTGGTCTTGCGCCAGCGTTTCTTGCAGCGGCCCTCGAGGCCGGCGCCACGCATGAGGCGGGCGACCCGGCGCTTGCCGCAGCAGAACCCCTGCTGGCGAAGCACCTGGTGAACCCGGGGCGATCCATAGGTGCCCTTGGACTCGGCGTGGACGGCTGTGATCTTCTCGGTGAGCTCGGCATCGGTCACCTCGCGCTTTGAGGGCTCGCCGTTGCGTCGTTGGTAGTAAGCGGCACGGGAGACTTCGAGCAGACAGCAGGCGTGGTTCACGCTGCGGTCTGCGAGCTTCTCCGCTTCGATGAAGGGATCCACCTTCACCGCGTCTCCTTCGCGAAGAAAGCCGTCGCTCGCTTGAGCAGGTCGACGTCCATTTGCAGCCGCCGGTTCTCCCGGCGAAGCCGGATGAGCTCGGCCCGCTCCTCGGTTGTCAGCCCGGGTCGCTCGCCGGCGTCCGTCTCTTCCTGGTGCACCCAGGCCCGCACAGCCGTCTCACTCAGATCGAAGTCCTTGGCTACTTGGCCGATGCTGCGATCGCCTTGGCGGCACAGCTCGACGATCTCAGCCTTGAACTCCGGGGTGAACGACCTACGAGGACGGGGCTTCCTCCGTTCCATGGTCTCCATTTTGGACATCCTTTCCGGGGCGGTGCCCCTGATGGTGGATGTCCGTCAAACCGGAGGAAGCCCAGGGTGCCGTGTTACAACGGACGCACCCGCCCACATTCCGCCGTCTCGCAGCGGCAGGACTGTCGCAGCCGAGCCACACAGATCTGGATGATGGGGGCCACCGCGTCGATCCGGCCTCACTGAACTGAGATTGCTGCACGCACCATCAACAGCCGCTGACCAACCGTCCCAGCGGTTTCGCCTGGACGAAGATAATCCATTCATGGTTCTCGATGGGAGATTCGAGAGACAAAACCTCTGTAGTCCCACGTGCCTTCGGGGAGACCCAGGCGTTGTCGGCCGCGTCCGCCCAGGACGGCGCGGCTCCTCTCGCCCAGCCTCGTGCAGCGAGCCGCCGACTGAGTAGTTTGACAAGGGCTTGTGTGGTGCCCGTCCACCGGAACCCGATCTGGATGATCACCGGGTCCCAGCCGAACGTACCCGCCCTTCCGTCACAGCTGTCCCACCGGGGCTCAATCTTGATGGCGTAGGTGACCGGGAACTCGCAGGAGTCACAAGGGAAGGAGATCCATGGGACGTGGCCCGTCTGGAAGCCTGGTACCACTCTTACGACGGGAGCCAACTTCGCCACGAGCCGTCCCCCGGGATCACCGCCTGGATGGGCGACGACGCCACGCAGCCAAGACGTAATAGCTATCGCGAGTGCGATGACTACGAGTGCGATAACTATCGACGTCGCGATCCTCCGACGACTGACCGGGCCGCCCACAGAAGCATCCTGCCACTCGCGAGCAATAGAAGGTCTGCATCGCCAGAGTGACCGTTCGGACGAGGCGGCTATCGCGAGCACGGACGGGACCGAGCCGCCGATACTCCCGGTGGGATCCCCAGGAACCATCAATTATCCGGGAACGCTTGAGAGTTGGGTTCTGCGGTGACGATCTTCCCCTCGGCGGCCCTTGAGGGTCGTACACATTCGCCGTTCACCTATCACCCGACGCAGATCCCATCGCCAGTCGGAGGTTCGCGCCGCCGGCCCTCCGACGCGAATCCCGGGGTCTTAGCCTTGCCGAGCCGTTGTAGCTTGAAACCGTGAAGGCGTTCGCGTATCTGACAGTCGTCGTGCTGGTAGTCATCGGCATCGGCGTCAGTCTGGTTGGCGGCCTTCGATCGACCTCCTACTCGTTACAGGGCCTCCCTTCCGCCACCTACGCGCTCGGCGGGGCGCGGTTCTCGATCACCTTCCCTGGATCGCTCCGGCCGGCTCGTCTGCGTACTGGTCAGGTCGCTGTGACCCCGTGCGTGGTCGACGAGTTCGGTACAGGTGATGATGACCAACTCGTTCTCAACGTGGTTGTGTTCGAGCGAAATGGCAACTGCGACGCTTCCACTGTGATCCATCTCGCTTCGCGGTGCTATCACGGGCCTTCTTCTCTGTACCCCGGAATCCAATTTGGTGCGTGGGGCGAGATCTGCGCCGCCGGAAAGCTCGTGCGACGCCCTAGCTACGACATCGTGCTGGCCGTCGAGAGCGGCGAGGGCCCGACCGCCGCCCACGATGTCGTGGATTCCTTCAGGATCCTTGGCCTGGCTAGATCATAACCAAGCCCGCTTCAGACCCTCCCCACCGACTCGACACCCGTCATGGCTCGGTGCCACGCCGGGCGGTCGGCGGCGAGAGAGGGCACTCGGTCTTGCTTGCCCTTCGCGCTATCGTCGATAAGGAAGCCTCAAAGGGACGGAGGGTCGGTTGACCNNGCATCGGGCCTTGGGGGCGTTAACTCCGCTGATCCTCTTCGCCGTTACGATCTCGTCGGCCGGTGCGGTCGCCGCCACTACGGGGACGAGCGCTGCTCCAGCTGGAGCGAGCGGCACGGTCAGTTGGCAAGGGATCGCACTTCCCAACCCGAAGGACGACATCGGACCCGTCTGGACCGGTCTCGTGTGCACGTCTGTGACTGATTGCGTGATCAGCGGCTTCGACGACAACTCCAGTTACGGAGCACTCGCTCTAAAAACGCACGACGGTGGTCATGCATGGGCCTGGCGGTACCACGCGGTGACGCCTGGCGTCGACTACGAACTGGACGCCGTCATGTGCACGATTGGGAGCAACTGCCTGGCAATGGGCAGTGCGAACTCAGGTGAGGAGCTCGCTGGCTCGACCGACGGTGAGAAGACATGGCACCCAGTGGATCCAGCGCGATGGGACCGGTCCGCATTTCGGATCGTTCCTGAGTCAATCGCTTGTTCGTCAGCTATGTGCTACGTGGTGGGAATCCACTGGACGAAGAACACTTACTCGGTGAACGCCTTAGTCGCCACGCCCAACGCCGGCCGAACTTGGAGAACGATCCGTCTGCAAGCTGGGCCCGTCCCGGACGAACTCGAGGCATGCGACCCTGGCACGACGTGTTGGGCCCTCTCCACCCACGGTGAGCTGATCGTGAGCAACGATGGCGGCCATAGTTGGGCGCCGCTGCCAAGCCCGCCGTTCCTTCGCCAGCTATCCGGCGGTGAGAGCGAATACTCTAGCCCTACCGCGCAGGTGTGCGTTGCAATCACGGACAAGGTGTGGCGATCGACCGACGGCGGGCGGACATGGACTCGCGTTACGTCTCCAAAGGGCGATGGTCCGCCAGTGTTCGGCCCCGCTTACTCCGCTAGCTACTCGGTCGTCGACTGCTTGATCGTGCAATCGTGCTTCCTCGTCGGGGGTTGGAACGGCACCGGTTATCTGTGGCACGGAACCTTCGGCTGATGGAAACACCGCGAACCCGTCATGGTTCGGTTGCGCCAGCGGCGGCCTGTCCTACCTGGGCGCATTCACCGGTGGGCATCGAGGGACTCGAACACCGAACCGCCTGGTCTTTCTGCAGAAATCGTCGAACCAATGAATCGCGTGGTCGCGCAGGAAGGCACGCCCTCCTCGACGAGGTAGCCGCGCGCCTGGCCGGACAACAATCTGAGAAACGAAGCGATGCCGCCGCTCATCCTGCAGGCCTTTCCGACGTCGTACCAGCACAACGTCATCAAGTACGCCCGCTCGTGATCGCCGAGCACATGGCGTCCACGCGACCCACCGCGACGGACTTTGGCGTCACGGCGCTGTTCTCGCCCTGGTTGGGCTTCCTGATTCTTCTGATCTACTAGGCCTTTCGGCTCAACAGCGGGCGCTCGACACAACCGGTGACGTNNGTGATCCTCGACGGCCACCGCCGCTTCGCACGAGCGGAGGGGCTCGCTGACTACACCACCAGCTACCGCAGCGGGATGGCCAAGCTGGGCGAGCTCCTGGCGTGGAGCGCCCAGTTGCACCTCCCGGCTGTGACGGCCTGGGTCCTCTCGACCGACAACCTGCGTCGGCCGCGCGAGGAGCTGGCTCCCTACTTCGACGTGTTGATCGCACTTCTCGAGGACCTGCCTCGGCTCGCGACTCAC
>PMVZ01000320.1 GCA_003166375.1 Acidimicrobiaceae bacterium
TGCAACTTCCTCGCCAACACGCCATCTCCCTTGTTGGGCGTGGCGGCGACGACAAGCGGGACGGAGCGGTCCATCACGTTCCTTTCACGATCGCAGAAGGGTTGGAGCTCACTCGACGCAGGAAGCCGGCCGCCGGGCGAGCCGCCGTTGCGTCGTCGGGGAGTGGCAGGATTTCCGCGACCAGCGGTCCTGTGTAACCCACGTCATCGAGGGCCTCGAAGGTCTCACCAAAGCCGATGTGCCTTTGCCCAGGAGCGCGCCGGTTGCTGTCGGCGAGGTGCACGTAGCCAAGCCGGCCGCCGACGCTTCGGACAGTTGCCGCCAGGTCCCGCTCCTCGAGGTTTATGTGGAAGCAGTCCAACAAGAGGCTGAGCGCCGGCGAACCTATCTCGTCGATCAGCATCAGGCCCTCCTCCGCCGTCTGGACGAGGTTGGTCTCGTAGCGGTTGATCGGCTCCGGCACTACTTGGACACCAGAAGCGGCGGCAGCGTCAGCGCAAGCGTGGATTGCCTCCACCGCCGCCGCTCGTCGCCCCTGTCGCTCGACACCAGACACGTCGAGGCGACCGCGTACGCTGCCGAACGACCACCCCACAAGCACGGGGCATGACGGGTAATGCTCGAAGAAGGCAGCGGGGCTCACAGCCAGACCCGCTGCGCCGACTTGCCGGCGTCCATACGTTGGCGGGCGGCGAGCACCTCGGGCCGACTGCTCACTTCGGGCACGCCCACCTCCCAGAAGGCCCCGCCTTCGCTCCACGCGCTCGGGTCGGTACGAATGACGATGACCGTAGTGCGTTCGGCCCGCCGCGCCCGGCCCAGGGCTTGTTCGAGCTCGCTCAAGTTCGACACCGTCTCGGCCGCACAACCGAGGGAGGCGGCGTGGGCGGCGAAGTCAACGGCGACCGGCCCCGCACCCCTGACCGAGCGGATCATGTTGTTGAACGACGCGCCGCCCTGAGCCAACTGGAGGCGCTCGATGACGGCGAAGCCGCCGTTGTCGCAGACGACGACGATCATCTTGTGACCGGACAGGATCGAACTGTAGAGATCACTGTTGAGCATTAGGTAAGAACCGTCTCCGACGAGGACCCATGTTTCTCCCTTCCTGTGGGCCATCGCTGCCCCCCAGCCTCCCGAGATCTCGTAGCCCATGCACGAAAATCCGTACTCGCAGTCGAAGCTGGAAATTGCCTTAGCCAGCCAGTTGACGTTCAATTCGCCCGGTAGGCCCCCGGCCGACGTCAGTACGTAGTCTTCGCTGGTGGCAGCCCGGTTGACGGCCCCGACGACCTGAGCGTAAGTCGGTACTCCCGGCCCGGGCGCCGTCGCTTTCTCGACTGCAGCCTTGCCCTCCTCTGCCAAGGCCTTCGCCCGCTCGGCCCAGGCAAGGGGAGCCTGCCAGTCACCGAGCCGGTTAGTTAGCTCCTCGAGGCCCGCCTGAACGTCGGCAACGAGGGGGTACGATCCGTGCTTGACGGCGTCGAAACGAGCGGCGTTGAGGCCGACGAAGCGGGCGCCGGCCCCGAAGACCGTCCACGAGCCCGTGGTAAAATCCTGCAACCGGGTCCCGACGGCAAAAACGAGGTCAGCCTCGGCCGCCAAGCGGTTGGCACTGTCCCAGCCCGTGACCCCGATAGGCCCGGCCCAGGCCGGGTCATCGGCAGCCAGGGACGTCTTGCCGGCAACGGTTTCCACGACAGGCACCCGGTGTCGCTCCACGAAGCGGGCAAGCTCGGCCTCGGCAATCGAATAATGGACACCCCCACCTGCGATGAGCAGCGGGCGCTGTGCCGAGCCCAAAGCGGAGGCGGCGCGCTCCAGCTCCCACCGATCAGGGCGGGGACGGGGACGGAAATGGACTACCGGGCGGAAGAAATCCTCGGGAAAGTCCCATGCCTCGGCCTGAGTGTCCTGCGGAAGGGCCAGCATCACCGGTCCGCATTCGGCCGGGTCCAGGAGCACTCTCAAGGCCTGAGGCAGGGATTGGAGCAGTTGTCCGGGTTCAGTGATGCGGTCCCAATAGCGGACGACTGCGCGGAAGGCGTCGTTGGCAGTGACCGAGGGCGCCCCCGGGTGCTCGATCTGCTGCAGGACGGGGTCAGGAATACGGCTGGTGTGAGTGTCGCCGGCCAAGAGCAGCAACGGGAGCCGGTCGGCCATGGCCACTCCCGCGGCGGTGACCATGTTGAGGGCGCCCGGGCCGATCGACGAGGTCGCCACCATCACCTGGCGGCTGCGGGTCGCCTTGGCGTAAGCCACCGCGGCCAGGGCCATGCCCTGCTCGTTCTGGCCCCGCCAGGTCGGCAGGGCATCGCCCGCAGTTTGCAGGGCGTGGCCGAGGCAGGTCACGTTGCCATGTCCGAATATGGCAAAAACGCCGGGGAACAGAGGGACCTCTTGCCCGTCGACCTCGGTTCGCTGGGCGATAAGCCAACGCACGATGGCGTCGGCGGTGGTCATGCGGCTGGTCCCAGGGCTCTCGCTCACCGGGTCACCCTCCCTGTTGCGTTGGTCATCGGACAACGGGGGTCGGGGTTCATGTCCTCCCACGCGTCGCGCACCCAGTGGTGCGCGGGATCATCGCAAAAGGCCAAGCTCCGGGTGCCGCCCGGTCCGGCGAGGACGTTGAGATAGTAAAGCGGATAACCCGGCGCGGCAACGCAAGGCCCGTGATAACCACGGGGGATGCAGAAAACGTCACCGTCGCCGATGACGACGCTGTCGTTGATGACCCCGTCAGGCGTATAAGTGCGGTGGAAGGCAAAGCCGTCCGGGGAAGTCGTGTCCTGCCCGGCACGCCCAACCCGGAAGTAGTAGATCTCCTCGTTGTTGACTGGGCATTCAGGTGAGGTGTCGTGGCGGTGTGGAGGGTACGACGACCAGTTGCCATCCGGCGTCAGCAGCTCTACGCACATCAGCCGGTCAGCGCCGTCGAAGGCCCCAGGGGCCATGAAGTTGGTCACCTGACGGGTGGCCGGCCCCGCTCCCCGCACCTCGACAGGAACATCGTGGGCGTCGATGCGAACAGGCTCGAAGCGCCGGGAGGCGCGGGCGGACGGCAGAGCCACCTCGCAGCCGCCCGAAGACGACAACCGGGCGTCGGCATCGATCGGGAGATATGCCCAGTCGGTGACCCGGGTGAAAACGCTGTCGCGGCCTTCGAGGCGAAGTACGCGTCCATCGACACGGACGTCTAGGCCACCGGTCAGGGGGAGGACGGCCATTTCCTGGCCCCCTGTGGCCAGGTCGATGTGGCCACCGGGGGCCAATCGGACCACCCGCAAGCCCGTGTATGACCATCCAGCCCGCGCCGGAGTGAGGGTTACGGCGTCCCGCTCGGTCGCCAACGAACCGACCGGCCAATGCCGGCGCTCGACCCCAGTCATAACCGAATCGCCCACGCCATAACAGAACGGCCCGAACCGAACGCGCCGGCCAGGTAGGCAATGTCGATGAGATGCACGGCCATGTCAGGCCTTAGCCGGGTCAGGGACCAAAACGTCCCTGACCATGGAGCTCAGCTCGGCAGTGGCGGCGATGAACTGGCGGAGTGTCCGCCGGGTGGGCGCGAAGCTGTCGAACTCGGCCACCGAGAGGCCGTCCTCCGATGAGGCGCGCCGGAAATCGACGAACCGCTTGGCCAGCTCGTCGACCACCCGGGGCTCGACGGGCTTGTCGATGCGCGCGACCACGGGTATGTCGCTGGCATTGAAACGCACCTGCCATGAGTACGGGGGCGACACGACCAGGTCCCCGCCGATCAGCTCGCTCCAGTGCATGTGGTTGCGGAAAGCGGCCGATAACAGGCGGATGCGATAACCGCGCTCGACGAACAGGGCGTAGGTCTTCTTGAACACCGCCACGCCCGCCCATTCGAGGTACCCAGGGTCGATGGTGATGTTCTCCTTGTCGAGCACCACCTTCAGCCAGTCGTCCAGCCGGCCCACCATGATCGTGCAAACAGGGCTGATCGAGGCGGTCTCCTTGCCTTCGCGTTCACGGCGCTTAAGACCCCGCTCTATGGCCTCGGCAACCGCGACGCACTGGGGAAGCGTGAAACTCACCGTCGCATTTATGCTTACGCCACGGTAAGTGGCCTCTTCGATGGCCGGGATCCCGGCAGAAGTTGCCGGTATCTTGACGATCATGTTGGGGGCCAGCCCGCTGAACCGGACCGCCTGGGCGACGATGGCGTCGGTGTCGCGATAGAGACGGGGATCTGTCTGGATGGATAGCCGGCCGTTCCTGCCCGCCTGGGCATCGAAGATTGGCCGCAGGAGCGCGGCCGCGTTCTTCGATATCTCTTCGACCAGCATCCAGCCGACCTGGTCGTCGGTGGCGGTGGGGTTTTCTTCAATGAACCGGCCGAGCACGGGCGCCCAGCGGGCCATCTCCTCGCGCAGGACACCGAGGACTATGACCGGGTTGCAGGTGGCACCCACGGCCCCGTTCTGGATCGAGTAAGTCAGCTCCCGGGTCGAGGCGGAGTCGTTCCACAAACAGGTCGGCGTCGTCTGTGTCATCTCGTACAAAGGGCTCTTGAAGGAGGATTGAACGAGAGTGCTCATTTCAGAGCCGCCCGCAGGAAGGCCAGGCTGGCCCGTACGTCGTCGACAGGCCCCGAGCCCGCTGGCGGCTCGGCCCCGAGGATGGTGTCCTGCTCCATCACGTAGTAACCGCCGTACCCAGCCCCTTCAAGTGAGGCCAGTATCCCGGCTATGCCGACATCACCCTGGCCCAGTGGCTTGTACATGCCGGCGGCTACCGCTTGGGTGTACGACGACCCCGCCCGTACGCTGGCCGCCATCTCGCTGTCCACGTCTTTTAAGTGAACGTGGACAATTCGCCGGGGCACTTCGGCGGCCAGCTCGAGCGGGTCGGTACCGCCGATAAGCAAATGCCCTGTGTCCAGGCACAGAGGCACCGAGGAGTTCTCGAGCACCTGTCGAACCTCCTCCGGGCCTTCGACGAGGGTGCCCACGTGGGGGTGCAGACCCATCGTCACGCCGGCCGCCTTGGCCAGTTGGGCCACCTTTTCCAGGTTGGCCAGCATGGTTGCCCATCCCGTGGGTCCCAGTTCGAGAGCTTGGTCATAACCCTCTTGGCCGCTCACGGCGGCGACCACCATGACCTCAGCACCAGTTCTCACGAGCCTGTCCAGGGCACGTTTGGCCTCCGGTAGGGGGTCGGCAGCCGGTTCGTGCAGTACCAGGGTCACAAAGCCGCCCAGAGCGGAGAGGCCAAAGGAAGCCAGCAGCTCAGAACATGCGACCGGATCCTCGGGGAGAAAGCCGTCCGGGCCGAGCTCAGTGGCGAACACGCCGAGTTCGGCCATCTCGCCGAGGACGCGCTCGCGGGTGAGCTGATAGCCCCATCCCGGGACCTCGCACACGCCCCAGGAGATGGGAGCGGCGGCAATACGTGTTGAGCTCATAGCCGTACCTCCGTCAAGGTCACTGCACGGCTCTCTCGACGCGACAGCTCGCATGCCTCGGCGACATAGAAGGTCTCCAAGGCGTCGGCCGGAGAACACGGATTGGCGATCCGCCCCCCCACCAGATCGACAAAGGCCTCCAGCTCGGCAACGTAGGCATTACGGAACCGGTCCAGAAAATTGGCATAGGCGGTGCCGGCAGGCCACGTCACTCCAGGTTCGGTCGAGCGCAACGGCAACCGGTCATCTAGCCCCACCGAAATGCTGCCCTCCGAGCCGAGCAGTTCCAGTCGGACGTCGTAGCCTGCGGCGTTGTATCGGGTTGCGGAGATGAGAGCCAACGTATCGTCTTCCATCGTGAGCAGCGCCGCAGCCGTGTCGACGTCCCCGGCCTGGAGGAAGTAGTCGGCTCCCCGGTTGGACCCGGAGGCGTAGACCATACGCACGTCCTGTCCGGTGACCCAGCGAACGGCATCGACGTCGTGCACGCTGCAGTCCCGGAATATCCCACCCGAGGAAGCGATGTACGAGGCCGGAGGTGGGGCGGGATCGAGCGTGCCCGCCCGGATGGTGTGCAACCACCCCAGCTTTCTTGCCTGCACCTGCTCGCGTGCAGAGACAAACCCGACGTCAAAGCGCCTCTGAAAGCCGACCTGCACCTGTGCACCGCTCTTCTCCACCTGCCGTACTACTTCCCTGGTGCCGGCGACGTCGGTGGCGACTGGCTTCTCGCAGAAGACGGTGATCCCCGCCTTGACTGCGGCGCTGATAAGAGCGGCGTGGGTGTCGGTGGGGGTAGCGATAACGAGGCCGTCGACATCGTTATGCAGCAATCTCTCGGCGTTCTCCGCCCAGGACACCCCCATGCTGGAGGCGACCTGCCGGGCCCGAGCGGTGTCGGCATCGACGATAATGAGCTCCTCTACCTCGCCCAGCGAATGCAGTGTCTCGGCGTGCAAGGCTCCGATCCGACCGACCCCCATGATCCCTATCCTCATTGTCAGTTCTCCTTCGCGTAGTCTTGCGGGGCGACGGCGGCGGTCATCCTGGCCCGACGTCGTTTCGGTCAGGTTCCCTCTGGAGCCTCCGCCGCCAGCTCACGAGCAGCCGCCGCCATGGCCGGAATATCTTTAAGGGCCTCAAGTTCATGACTGAGCTCCTTTAGTTCCGCGCCACCAGCCATCATCTCGGTGAGGTGTTCGACGGTTGTCTCCTCTTTGCGGTAGGAACCGAGCAGGCGGCCACGTTGGAGGAGGACGAAACGGTCGCCTACGGGGTAGGCGTGGTGGGGGTTGTGGGTGATGAGGATCACACCCCTGCCCAGCTCGCGCGCCTGAAGAATGTACTTGAGCACGATGCCGGATTGGCGGACCCCGAGAGCCGAGGTGGGCTCGTCCAGGATCAACACTTTGGCCCCGAAGTACACAGCGCGGGCAATGGCCACCGCTTGGCGTTCCCCTCCAGAGAGGGTCCCAACCACCTGATCGGAGTCGCGGACCTCGATGCCCATTTTGGCCATCTCGTCGCGCATCACCTGCTTGGCCCGGCGGGTGTCCATTCGTTGAAACGGGCCTCGTCCCTTGGTCGGTTCGTTACCCAGGAAGAAGTTCCTCCACAGCGACATAAGGGGCACGGTGGCCAGATCCTGGAACACGGTGGCGATGCCGTAAGACCGTGCAACGCGAGGATTGGCGAAGTGCACGGGCGCCCCTCCGATGACCAACTCTCCACTGTCGGGAGGGAACACTCCTGACAGGATCTTGATCAAGGTCGATTTGCCCGCACCGTTGTCGCCCAGCACGCAGGTGACCTCACCGGGGAACACGGCAAGCGTCACGTCTTGCAAGGCGTCGACGCCACCGAAGTGCTTGCTGACGTTGCGTGTCTCGACCAGAGCCGCTCGCTGGACCATCTACCTAATCACCGCCTTGCCTTGAGCGCTCTTCTATAGAAGACGCGGTTGACGACCACGGCAATGAAGAGGACAATTCCAAGGAAGGTGAAGTCCCAGGAACTGTCCAAATTGGCGTAGATCACACCTTCAAACGCCATGCCGATTATGCACGCCCCCAGTGCAGGGCCCACAGCCGAGCCGTAGCCCCCGGCAAGCAGGCACCCCCCTACTACCGCGGCGATGATGTAGTAGAATTCATAGCCTGCACCTTGTTCTGATACGGCCGATGAGGCCTGGGTGAGCGAGATGATGCCCACTAAGGCGCCAGCCCAGGACGTGCCCAAGAAGAGCAGGATCTTGGTCCTGTTAACCGGCACTCCCACATTGCGGGCGGCTACGGGGTCGCCGCCCGAGGCGAATATCCAGTTGCCGAACGTCGTGCGGGTGAGGATCCAGGTGCACAGGACGGTGACGCCGATGAACCAGAGCACCGCTGTCTGATAGCCACCCGGAAGCGAGCTGCTTTGGGCAAAGGTGCTACCGAACACCTGTTTGGCGCTGGCGAGTCCCGGGTAATTGCCACCGATGAGGACGACGTTCGTACTGCCCTGATTGACATGCAAGACGAAACCAATGCTGGCGCCACGAAGCACAAAATACGTAGCAAGTGTGACAATGAAACTGGGTAACTTCGTCTTAACTACGGCCACTCCGTTGACCAGGCCGACGACGGTAGCGAAGAGCAAAGTCCCACCGATTGCGGCCCAGGCATTCCAGTGGAGCTTACCTATGAGGAGGGCCATCACTATGGCGGTGACGCCCGTCATAATGCCGGTGGAGAGGTCGAACTCTCCCCCGATCATCAGCAAGCCGACAGGGACAGACATGATCCCAAAGAAGGCCGCCTGCTGGGTCCACGAAGCGAGCCCTATCTGAGTCAGCCACAGATGGTTGGGGGTAGCATCCAGAAACGTGAAGATCAGGAAGACGGCCACCGCTCCCATCAGAGCACCGAACTCTGGCCGCTGCAGGGTCCTGGTGAAGCGACTGATACTCACTAGTCTACCGACTCGGGCCTCCGACGGGCTGGTCTCGCGGACTCCGGCGGCAGTGCTCATGAACCTCTCCTTGTTGTCACCGGCGATGGGCCCCATCTCGAGTCACACGACCAAAGACGGGGCCCCACTCACGGTTGGCTTGTGGTTCGGCTAGTCGTCGCCGGCAGCGATGGCCGCGGCAACCTTGTTGACGTTGGCTTTCGTCACCAGGAGCGGTCCGCTAGGGACGACGCTGCCACCGCCGGCGGAGTTCCCCTCGTGTTTGTTATAGAGGTAGAGGAAGACGATCGGCAGGTACCCCTGCAGGTACTGCTGCTGGTCGATGGCAAAGTCCATCTTCCCTGACCTGAGGTCGGCGATAGTTCCCGAGTCAAGGTCAAAGGTGGCGATCTTCACCTTAGATGGAGCAGCAGTCACGAGAGCGTCGCCGATGGCGCTGTTCAGGCTAAGGACGGCATTGATCCCTGTGTGAGCCTGGAGGTAGGTGATGACCTGCCCGATCGCCTGGTGGGGGTTGGAGGCTGCATTGGGAGTGCTCAGGACCAGTTTGGTACACCCAACGCCACTGGTAGGTGGGCTCTTGGTTGAACATGAGGAAAGGCCGAGGCCCGTCGCCAAGCCATTGCACCGGTCAATGAGGTTCTGACCTGATTGGTGGATCACGCAGAGGACGTTCGTCATGCCCTGGCTCCTAAATAGGGCACCGGCCGCCTGACCAGCGAGGGTCTCCGGTTGACCCACGCAGGTCATGGCATGCGAGGCAGCGAGGTCCGCGGGGTCGCACCCAGCGTTTAGCAGGACGACAGGAATGCCCCTGGCCACGGCCTTGGCGATTGTCGGGTTCATCAACACGGGGTCATGGTCCGATACGGCAATGCCATTGACGTGGGCATTGATGGCGTCTTGGAGCTGCGCATTCTCAGCTATATCGTCTGGTTCTGCCTGGCCTCCGGTTTGCGAGCCATAGACCTCGCTCAATCTGCAGCCGAGATCTTTGGCCGCATCCTTCGCTCCCTTGTAAACGGGACTCCAAAATGACCCGTTGTCGCCGTGAGTGATGACCGCAAATGTGTAAGGGCATCCGGCACTGGTTAAGTCGCGCGCAGGGGCACCGGCGCTGGCAGCGGCAAAAGTGACCACTGATCCGGCAACCAGGGCTATGCCAGTCGCCAGAGCGACAGCTCCCCGGCGTCCTCTGAACAATCTCAGGACGTTCATTTCCACTCCTCCTTGCAGGTTCTCTTGTTTCTCCTTGTCAGTTCTCTTGTCTCTTCGTCGTTCTGTTCTGTCTTAGCTGTTGCGCGGCAGCATACTGCTGTATTTAGGCAGTACTGTGTTTCTTAATCGGATGAGGATGAGAAAGTATTGGGTTCCCCAACGCAGTGGACTAAGGGGCGTCGGTGCAGGCAGTATCGACGTCACGGACAGGGCATGCATTTCGTGTGGAACCGGCTCGGTAACTGGAGAGGCTCGGTAACTGGCGAAATTGGCACGCCATTACAAGCGTTTCCGCGGAAAGGCCCTTCTGGTCCCTCCCTCCTCCTGAGAGCGCTCTAATCTTGCTCTTTCCCTTTAGAGCGCTCTAGGCTGTTGATTGATGCGAGTATGACCGCGCCTCGAGGCTCTGTCAAGGGGATCAAGGGACCAGCCACGTTGGAGGACGTGGCCCGAGAGGCTGGGGTGTCGCGGGCCTTGGCCTCGTTGGTTATGCGCCAGAAACCCCAGGTGAGCGAGGAGCGGCGAGCACGGGTCCTCGCCGCCGCCACGAAGCTCGGGTACCGGCCCAACGCCATAGCCCGGTCGTTGGCCAGTCGGCGCAGCAGCACGGTCGGAGTGCTGCTCAACGACCTGCATAATCCCTTTTTTGCCGAGATCTACGACGGTATTGAGCAAGTGGCACGACGTCGGGGTTACCGCATCCTTCTCAGTACCGGGGGCCGGAGCCGAGCCCGTGAGGAAGCGGCTCTAGAGGCCTTCCTGGAATCTCGTGTCGACGGGCTCATCCTGGTGAGCACGCTCTTGACCGAGGCCAAGATCAACCAGGCGGCCAGTATGGCCCCGGTTGCGCTGGTAAGCCGCACCTCCCGCTCGCCCGTAGTTGACAGCGTGCTCACCGACGATGTGCTCGGTGCTGAGCTTGCTGTCGCTCACCTGATCGAGCTGGGCCATCGGAGGATCGTCCACATCGACGGCGGTCGGAACCCGGGCTCCAGGCCCCGGAGGAAGGGCTACGAGCGCGCCATGGATGCGGCCGGGCTAAAACGCCTGGTCATCTCGGGAGACTTCAGTGAAAGCGGCGGAGCCGAAGCCGCCGGGCGGTTGCTTGCCCTCGCCGAGACGACAACCGCAGTTCTCACATCCAACGATATGGCCGCAGCCGGGGTGATGGACCGGCTCGCGGAAGCTGGCTACTCGATACCGGGAGACATCTCGGTGGTGGGGTACGACAACACCTCCCTGGCCCAGATGAGACAGGTGAACCTCACGACGATCAACCAGCCACGGGGGGAGATGGGCAGGCTTGCCATGCAAGCGGTCCTGGAGCGTATCGAGGGCGGGCGGACCAAAGCGGTCTCCCACGTAACCACCCCAACTTTGGTCGTTCGCGGATCCACGGGTCCCGCGCCGGGCTCCTCGTAGGCACAGTGTTCAGTGCAAGATGTGACAGATCAGAAGGTTGGGCCTTCGCGTCCGAAGGTTGTCACAGGTGGACACCTGTCGACCAGCCGTAAGGGCGGTGCGCCCGCAGCTCGCTGAGGGCAGGATCGGCTTGGCACCGTCCTCGGTTCGCCAGATGATGCCGGGCGCGCAGGCGAGCGCCACGACAGTGAGGGCCACCATCGCTGCGATCCGGCGGTCACCACGCCCCGACGCTCGTCACTCCCGACCTGCCAACGATGAGCGTGGTCTACGCACTCAGGCTCGAAGTGGCGGACGATCAGTTTGGAACCTGCTTCCCTTGATTCCGCGGCGTTCCGCGGCCACCAGTGCCAAAATCGCAGACGTGATCGTTGAGTTCATGAATGACGACAAGGGCTACGTCGCTTGGCTCGCGGAGCACGCAGACGGATTCGTCTTGAACTGCGAGCGGCCGCCACGACCTTCGTACCTGACCTTGCATCATGCGAGTTGCTGGACCATTAGCAGGACATCGGGTCGTAACTGGACCACCAACTATCAGAAGGTCTGCGCCGACACGTTCGCGGAAATCCACGCCTGGGCGAGCCAGATCGGACCGCTGCGATCTCGCGGATCGTCCTCCCTTCTCGTCGGAGCCTTCGCGCGTGCTCACGTTGCTGCAGCGTCAGGTGCGGTGCCAAGGAAACCTCCCGGTCGAGTCAACTCACAGTCGTCGACTCGCCGAGCTGTTGCGCGGATCCCTTGAGCCCGCCTAGCCATACTGGCTACGTTTAGCCGGACTGGACATAACTAGGCGGACGTTGACTGCGGCAAAAACATAGACGTACCAGCACTT
>PMVZ01000366.1 GCA_003166375.1 Acidimicrobiaceae bacterium
TACCAAGCTGCGCTACTTCCCGTAGGCAGGAGCCCGTCACTGCTCGGCACCGCCTTGTTTGGTCATCGTAGCCGCTGGCGCTTGCACCACGACCTTGGCGACTCTTCGGCGGTCCATCCTCGTGACCCGGAACGTCCAGCCGGCAAATTCGAGCTGATCCCCCTCTTCGGGGATCCGGCCGAAGCCTTCGAGCAAGAAGCCGCCGAGAGTCACGTAATCGCCGTCCGGGATCGGGATCCCGAGCTCGGAGCGCACCTCGTCGACACCACACGAGCCATCGACCAGAAAACGCGACTTGTCGACTCGCTCGATCGCGGGCAGTGAGGCCCGGTCGAACTCGTCCCTCAGGTCACCGACGAGCTCGCTCACGAGATCGTTGATCGTGAGCACGCCCGCAACACCTCCGTATTCGTCCACGACGACTGCAAAGGCTCGTCGTGCGCGGCGCATCTCGGCCAGGATCTCGAGCGCGGACCGGGACTCAGGGGCGATGTAGGGCTCGCGAACCCGCTTTGCGACATCGAGGACCGGCGAGCCTTGGTCGTCGCTTCCCCCCACGGCCCGGATGCCCTCGATCCCGAGCGGTCCGGGATGGAACAGGTCTTTGACGAACAGGACCCCGAGCAAGTGGTCGAGGTCGTCCTGATAGACGGGAAAGTGGCTGTGGCCTGAACGTCGCACGGCGAGGGCCACGTCATCGAGGGTGACCGGCACCTCGAGGGCGACGACGTCCACCCGAGGCGTCATCACTTCCCGGGCCGTCGCGTTCCGCATCGACTCGAGCCCCTTGCGAATTTGCATCTCCTGCTCGGAGACCTGCGGCGACGGCTGGCGGCCGAGCCTGCGGGCCTGGGGGCGGAGCTTCATCGTTCGTGGCCGTCCGGCTCCCGACAGCTAGCGGTCTGCGACGAGGGGAAGCGGCTTGTAGGACTCGTCACGGAACGTGCCGCCGTCCAGGACCGCTCGAGCGGCGCGCCGGATCCTGATCGCGTCCAGAGGCTTGACCAGCCAGCCCTCGGACGCCGACCGTCGAGCCAGGAACACGTCGGCCCGACGGTCCAGCAGGATCACGACCGGGACATGGGGGATCCGGCCCCCTGACTCCTCGAGATGAAGATCGAGGCAGATCGCCATGCCGCCCATGTTGCCGACTTGCATGTCGGTGATCACGAGGTCAGGCGGATCCTGCTCGACGACAAGCCTCACGTCCGCGCCGGCATGGAGCTCGCGAATGTCGGTCTCGTCGTCTTCGAGGGCCGATCTCAGCTCCTCGAGGACCGACTCGGAGTCACTGACGATCAGGATGACTTCCACGATCGGAGACTAGTTGGCCCCCGAGCAGGTGGCGAGCGACAACTTGGAGACCTTCGATGTCGTGCACGTCCTCGCTGAGAAACGGAACCCGTACCACCGGAGCGGGTGCCACCTCTCCGGCCAGCTCGGCGACGTATCGCTCCTCACGAGTGGCGACGACGAGGAATTCCTCGAGGTTCCGCCGGAGCTCGTCGTAGGCGAGAGGATCCGGAGGCGACAGCGCCAGCGCGCCGGCGGGGTTCTGGACCGGTATCGGACCATCGGCGGGCTCGGCAGGTGACGGACCGCCGCTGGTGGTTGGCTGATCGGGCGCGAAGCTCGAGAAGAGCCGGTTCACCACCAGCGCGCTCACGGATATTGAGTCCTCCGCGAGGCGTCGGGCGAAGAAACGCGCCTCGTCGATCGAGTCCCCTCGCGGCGCCACCACGAGCACGAAGGCCGTGCCCGGATTCGCCAACAAGTCCTCGACACGACGTGCCCGTTCCCGGAAGCCTTCCTCCATGCCTTCAAAGGCGCGGAAGAACGTCATCGCGTCCTCGACGATCTCTGAGCCGGCGACCCGGGAGATCGTGCGCAACAGCGCATGTGCCGCAAAGGTCATTGCCTTCATGTACGCGCGAGTCGGCATGAGCACGAGTCGGAAGACCCGGTTCTCGAGGAAACCGTAAAGCCGGCGCGGCGCGTCCACGAAATCAAGCGCGTGCCTAGTGGGCGGCGTGTCCACCACCACAAGGTCGAACCCGCCTTCGGAGTGCAGCTCGTACAGCTTCTCCATCGCCATGTACTCCTGCGTGCCCGACAGCGCCGAAGTCAGGTTGCGGTACAGGCGGTTCTGGAGGATCCGGTCCGCTTGCTCGCTCGAGTGCGAGTACCGGGCCACGAGATCGTCGAAAGTGCTCTTCGCGTCAAGCATGACCGCGGACAGCTCGCCGCTCCAGTCCCCCGCGATCCGCCGCGGCGTGTTGTCGAGGTGCTCGAGACCGAGCGCGTCCGCAAGCCGCCGCGCGGGATCGATCGTCACTACACAGGCCTTGCGGCCCTGTTCGGCACCCGCGAGCCCTATTGCGGCCGAGACGGTCGTCTTGCCTGTCCCACCCGACCCACAGCACACGATGACGGACATGCCAGTGACCAGGGCCGACAAGTCAGCAGCCGTTCCGTCCGCCCCGCTTCTCACGCTCACCTCCGGCGCCCAGAGGTCCAGGTCACGAATCGTCTCCGGCGCTAAGTGACTCGATCGCGGTCCCGAGAGCCTCGGAGAGCATCCCTAGCTCCCCGGGGCCGAGGTCGGCGGTGAACTCGTACGGCAGCAGCAACTGTGGCAGCGGCAAACCAGCAGCAAGGCGCGCCATCTGGATCGCCTGGAGCCCTTGGCGGGTCGCCCGGAACTTTGCCGCAGCCGCCAGCCGGGCCGCTTCGGCAGGCCCCGGTGGATCTAGGTTCGCTACCTTGGCTGCTGCCACCGGATCGGCGAGAAGGTGCGAGAGCACCGGGTAGCACTGGTTCACGACGACGGGCGCGAGTGCGACGCCGACAAGGTCCTCGAAGTGATAGGCCGTCTCTATCAGCTCGTTGACCGGAGTCTCCTCAGGCAAGCTGACCAGCATGACCTGGCACCGGGCTGGATCCCGGAGCAGCTCGACAACCTCTTGGGCCTGGCTACGAAGTGGACCGCCTCTGGCGGCGTCCATCAACCCGAGAGCGCTCGTCAGGAATGTCACAGCATGGCCCGCAGCCGGCGCGTCGAGGACTATCAGGTCCGACGTGCCGGCGCGCTCGAGTTGCTTGACCTTGCCGAGCACGAGGACTTCGCGGATGCCAGGGATGGCCGTCGCTACCACCTCGAGCACGCCCGTCGACACAAGGCGCTTCGCGACACGCCGCAGGCCGTGGTCCCCCAGGTACTCCACGAGCGCGTCGTCCGGCGTGATCACACGCCCTGTCACGCGGCCACCGCTGCCGGGCGCTTCGTAGAGCACCGCCTCGTCATAATCAAAGGCCGCTTCCAGCCCGAACAGGACGGGCAACCCGCCGGCGTCGTCGAGCTCGACCACGAGAACCTCGAGACCGATGTCCGCAGCCATCCGCGCGAGCGCGGCGGTGACAGTCGTCTTCCCCACGCCACCCTTGCCGGCGACGACCACGACCTTGCTCTGGCGACAGAACGCCTTGCGATCCATCCGCGGCGACACTACCGCCCGCTCCGTGCGCCTTCTCTTCCGGCAAGAGCCCCTTGTGAGGACGGTAGGGGCGGCAGTAGCGTCGTGACGAGCGGGACCCGACGACATTTGTGCAGGTCTGCGCTGGTGGCGCCTATGGGGTGCACCGCTGAGCGACGGCCATGGGGGACGTGCGCGCACGGTGTGCCCGAAGAAGATAGGTGCCGCGGAGTGGCCGGCGCTGAGCGTGCCGTGGGGCCCAGACGAGGAGAGGCCGTGATCGCGAGTCGCGGTGAAGAGATGTGGCAAGCCAAAGCAGCATGCCGGGGCCCGCACGCGGTCCTGTTTTTCCCTCCGTCGCGCCCGGAGCGCAAAGACGAGCGCGTCGCACGGGAGCGGATCGCCAAGGAGATCTGTCGCACTTGCCCCGTCGTGAAGAGCTGTCTCGATTATGCAGTCAGAATTCGTGAGGCGAACGGGATCTGGGGCGGCCTGAACGAGGCCGAGCGTAAGCAGATCGTCGACCGGGCGATCGCCAGCCCACGCGCTGCCGAGTCCGCCTGAAATCTGGACGTCGCCGGCCCGGGGCTCAAGACGGGGCCTATCGTCTCGTCAGGCCAGGGCGATCAAGGGCCGACCGGCCCCAGCGCCTTCTCGACTCGTTCCAGCAGACGGGCGCTGCAACCCGCCATCTCGACGAGCGGTGAGACTTCGGTCACGACACGCTCCGCGATGGCCGCGAAGACCTCGGCAAGCGCCCCGAGCTCGTCCAGCGCGATCGGCACGCCCGCGTCGCCGCCAGCGGCGACGCTTGCGTTGAGCGGCACCGACCCGACGAGCGGTACACCGATCTCGTCGGCAAGGCGCTGGCCGCCGCCGGACCCGAAGATCTCGTAGGTCTCGCCATGCTCGCAAGTGAAAGCCGACATGTTCTCGATGACGCCGGCGACGCGGATATGTCCTCTACGCGCCATGTCGGCAGCTCGGCCAGCCACCTTCTGTGCGGCTTGGTTCGGTGTCGTGACGACGAGTACTTCCGTTCGCGGGAGCATCCTGGCCAAACCCATCTGGACGTCGCCGGTGCCAGGCGGCAAATCGATCACCAGGTAGTCGAGTGCCCCCCACCGGACGTCCTCCAGGAAGTGCTGGACAGCCCGGTTGAGCATGAGGCCGCGCCACATGATCGCCTCGTCCTCGCCCGAGAGGAAGCCCATCGAGATCACTTTCAACAAGCCGGAGCCGACCGCACGCTCGAAGGGGATCATCTTGCGCGCCTGTGCTTGGACAGTGCCTTCCATCCCAAGCAGTCTCGGCACCGAGTGACCCCAGACGTCAGCGTCGAGCAAGCCCACGACGAGACCCCGGCGGGCGAGCGAGACGGCAAGATTCACGCTTACCGACGACTTGCCGACACCCCCCTTGCCCGAAGCGACAGCGAGCACCCTCGCGGTCGCCGGGATGTCGGTCGCGACGGCTCTGTCCTGGGCTCTTAGCCGCGCTCTCGCCATGAGCGCCGACCGCTCGCCGGGGTCCATCACCCCAGTGCGGACCTCCACTCGCTCGACTCCGGGAACCGCTCTCACGTGGCGCTCGACATCGGCGCGGAGCTGATCACGGAGCGGGCAGGCAGCGACGGTGAGGGCGACCTCAACGCTCACCGATCCGCCCTCGATCGCGATGTCACGCACCATTCCGAGCTCGACAATGTCCGCGCCCAGCTCAGGGTCGACCACGCCTGCAAGCGCCGTCCGGACGACTTCGGCAGAGGGAGCACCCGCTTCGGAGAAGCCGGCGGTTGAGAGTGGCGGTTGGCTCGACTTGCTCACGGTATGATCGAGACTAACGGTGCGGTGCGGGGGGCCTTCTCGGCTGCTGCGCCCAAGGTCTTAGCAAAAGGAGATCCACGGTGAGTCTTGCGTCCTCAACGGTAAAGCTCGGTCAGCGACCCAGCCCGGTGACTCTCACCGACGCGGCTGTGGCCAAGGTGACCGCTCTACTAGCGCAAGAGGGTGACAACAGCCTCGCGCTGCGCGTCGCCGTAAGGCCCGGCGGCTGCTCGGGATACAGCTACGAGATGTTCTTCGACTCCGAACTGGCCGACAACGACATCGTGCGCACGTTCGGGTCCGTGCGTGTCGTGGTGGACCCCGAGAGCGCGGAGCTCATCAAGGGCGCAACGCTCGAGTACCGCGACGGCCTGCAGGAAGCCGGCTTTCACATCATCAACCCGAACGCGACGCGAACCTGCGGTTGCGGCTCGTCGTTCAGCTGAGCAGGACTCAGCTCCCAAGTGGCAAGCACGGTTGGTCCTTACTCACCAGTAGTGCGCGCCGGGCAGTGGCTGATCTGCTCGGGCCAGCTCGGGCTGGCTGACGGCTCGCTCGTCGAGGGCGGCCTCGCTGCGCAGGTCACCCAAGCGATCAAGAACGCCGCCTCGTTGCTCGAACGCGAGGGAAGTGGGCTCGAAGACGTCGTGAAGACGACAGTCTTCCTGACCGACATGGCAGACTTTGCTGCCATGAACGATGCCTACGTCGCTGCATTCGGCGACAACCGGCCGGCGCGGAGCGCCTTCGCCGTGGTCGGTCTACCACTCGGCGCGCTCGTCGAGATCGAGGCATGGGCTTACGTGTCTCGATCACCCGCCAACACTGCGGGTTAGCTATGCGCTTGCCGCGCCACGTGCTCGGCGCTGCGGCAGTGGCACTACTGACGATCGTTGCCGCCGGCTGCAGCTCCGCGACAACGACGACGACCACGACAACGACGACCCTCCCGCCGCTTCCTCCCGAGGTTTACGCCTATGTGACCATGGTCGGGACAGGTGCGAGCCTTGGCCTGGGGCATACTGTCGTCCCGGTCGAAGTCTCCTTGGGTGGCAACGGGCCGGAGGCTCCGCTCGGTGTCGGAACCTATCCCGACGCGATAGCGGTCACACCCGACGGGAAACGCGCCTACGTCACCAACTACACCTCCAACTCGGTGACCCCGCTCGACCTGGTGACCGGGAAAGTCCTGCCGTCGATCCCGCTGGGCTCAACTGCGGGACCCGCTGGCATCGCGATCACACCCGAGGGCAAGACCGCCTACGTCACCGATGCGGGAGCCGCCGGAACGCTCGGGGACACCATCACCCCGATCGATCTCGCCACTGACAAGACCCTGCCGCCGATCACCGTGGGGCCAGGGCCGCAGGGCATCGCGATCACTCCCGATGGGCGGCATGCCTACGTCACCGACGCCGGCGCGTTCGTGCCCGGACAGACCGGGGCCATCGCGTCCACGGTCACGCCGGTCGATCTCTCCACGGGAAAGGCGCTGTCACCGATCCCCGTCGGCAACGCGCCTACCGCAATCGCCATCACGCCCGACGGCGCGACGGCGCTTGTCGCGAATACCAACTCGGGCAGTGTGTCGCCTATAGACCTCACCAACGACAAGGCCGGACCGCCCATCTCTGTGCAGGGTGGTCCGATCTCCATCGCGATCTCCCCGGCCGAGCCCACGACCGCCTATGTCGCCGACACCATCTCGGGTCCGTCGACGACCGGCAACGTGACGCTGATCGACCTCACGAGCGACACTGCCGGGACGCCGATCTCCGTCGGGAAGAACCCGCAGGCCATCGCGATGAGCCCCGACGGCACGACCGCCTGGGTCGTCTGCTACGGCAGCCGGACCCTCGTGCCGCTCAGTACGAAGACGCATCGTCCCGGTGCAGCGATCCACCTGCCGGGCGGCCCGTACGCGATCGCGGTCACTCAGCGCTCCTCGTCGAGCCCGACGGTGACAACGACTACGACCGCCAAGGGCGGCTCGGGATCGAAGAAAAAGAAGGGCTAGCAGGCGGCCGGCCTCGGGCGCTGAACACAAGATCCGAGCCCGGCGACCGCGAGCGATCAAGGGCGGCCCGTGGCGTGATCGGACGGCAGCCAGCGGATGCTGCCGAAGCGGTAGCCGACGCTGCGGACGGTGTCGATGAGATGCGCGTGCTCCTCGCCCAGCTTGGCCCGCAGACGCCGAACATGAACGTCGACGGTCCGAGCACCTCCGAAGTACTCATAGCCCCAGACCCGCGACAAGAGCGTCTCGCGACTGAACACCCGGCCAGGATGAGCTGCTAGGAAACGGAGGAGCTCGTACTCCATGTACGTCAGGTCCAGGGGGCGCCCCTGGATCGCCGCCTGGTAGGTCTCCAGGTTCAGCGCCAAGGGCCCGTAGACGATCAGGTCCAGGTTCTTGCCACGACCGGTGCGCCAGAACAGGTGCGTGAGTCGCGCCTCGACTTCCTCGGCGGTCGCGTTCTCCAGCACGAAGTCGTCGAACAGGTCCTCTCGAAGCTCGAGCTCGGCGAGGCACGCCTGCGACACGATGAGGAGCAACGGCTGCAACGGGCTGTCCCCCTTGCGCAAGATTCGGCAGGCGGAAAATGCAGCGACAGGGTCCTTGAGCGCCGAAATCACGGCACCTGCGTATCCGTCCTCGGGCTCGTCCCGCTCGGCGAGGGCGGGGTCGCTCACGGCTCGCCATGGGTAGCCCGCGCGTTCGAGCGCGACCGAGACCCACTGCGAAGGTGGGTCCGGGTAGACGAGCAGCGGTTCCATCGAAGACGCCAAGGGTCGGATGATCGAGGACGCCTAGAGGGCCGGCAGGTAACGCGCCAGCTCGTAAGGCGTCACCTCCCGGGTGTAGGCATCCCACTCGGCGCGCTTGTTGCGCAGGAACCACTCGAATACGTGCTCGCCCAGCGTCTCGGCGACGAGCTCCGAGCCCTCCATGGCCACGAGCGCCTCTTGCAGGCTCGACGGCAAAGACCGGATGCCTTCCGAAGCCAGTTCCTCCGGGGTCATCGTGAACAGGTTCGCCGCCGCCTCGGGCCCGAGCTCGTAGCCCTTCTCGATGCCCTCGAGCCCCGCCGCGAGCACCACGGAGAACGCGAGGTACGGGTTGCACGCCGGGTCCGGGGCGCGGTACTCGAACCTGGTCGACTCGATCTTGCCACGTCTCGCGATAGGCACGCGGACCAGTGCCGACCGGTTGTTGTAGGCCCAGGACACGTTCACCGGCGCCTCGTAGCCGACGACGAGACGCTTGTAGGAGTTGACCCACTGGTTGGTCACCGCCGTGATCTCACGCGCGTGCTGAAGGACACCGGCGATGAACTGGCGCCCCACATCCGACAGGCCATGATCACTGCCCCGGTCCGCGAAGGCGTTCCGGTCACCCTCGAACAACGAGAAGTGCGTGTGCATGCCCGAGCCCTGAACACCCGAGAGCGGTTTGGGCATGAAGCTCGCGTGAACGCCGCTCTCGTGCGCGATCTCCTTCACTATGAGGCGGACCGTCATCACCGTGTCGGCCATGGTCAGCGCGTCGGTGTAGCGGAGGTCGATCTCGTGCTGGCTCGGCGCATCTTCGTGCTGGGCGTACTCGACTGGGATGCCCATGTCCTCGAGGGTGAGCACGGTGCGCTTGCGCAGGTCGGTGGTCAAGTCCGCCACCGTCAGCTCGAAGTACGAGCCCGTGTCGAGAGGCTTCGGCGGCTCACCTGGCTCACCCGGCGCGAAATAGAAGTACTCGATCTCCGGGGCGGCATAGAAAGAGAACCCCCGGGCACGGGCACGCTCGAGAGTCCGCCTGAGCACGTGCCGGGGACAGCCCTCGAACGGTGTGTCATCGAGATTGGTGATGTCGCAGAACACGCGGGCGACCGGTGAGGTATCGCCTTCCCGGCCGATGCGAAACGGCAGGATCTGGAACGTCTTCGGGTCGGGCTTGGCCAGCACGTCGCTCTCCTGCACGCGGCTGAAGCCGTCAATCGAGGATCCGTCGAAGGTCATCCCCCCGTCGAGGGCGTTCTCGAGCTCTGCGGGCGTGATGCTGAACGACTTCGGGGTGCCCAGCACGTCGGTGAACCACAGCTGGATGAAACGCACCGCGCGTTCCTCGACCGTCCGCAACACGTACTCCCGCTGGCTTTGCATCGAGTGCCTCCGATCGTGGCGCCGGGCTGTGTCCACAAAGTCCGCGAACTGCGGCGCGCGATCAGTGTCGCAGGTGAGAAGGCAGTCATCCAGCCACAAGGGACGGAAAAGGCCCTCGTGAAACTGTTCACACTGCGTTCACAGTTGAGCAATGATGTCGAAACGTACAAGCGCCAGACTTCACCGACCAGCTTTTCAACTGTCGCGCCTTAGGGCGGACCAAGGAGGAACCGTGCAGGACCGCACCGCTGCCGAAGTCATTCAACTGACCAAGGACGAAGGCGTCGAGATCATCGACATCCGCTTTTGCGACCTGCCCGGCCTCATGCAGCATTTCTCGGTGCCGGCTCATGAGCTGACCGAAGCGACCTTTACGGAGGGGCTCGGTTTCGACGGGTCCTCCATCCGCGGCTTCCAGGAGATCCAGGAATCGGACATGATCCTGCTCCCGGACCCCTCGACCGCAGTCCTCGATCCCTTCCGCCAGCACAAGACCCTGAATCTCAACTGCTTCGTGCACGATCCGGTGACTCTCGAGAACTACTCGCGTGACCCCCGTTACGTAGCGCTCAAGGCCGAACGGTACCTCCAGACCACCGGGATCGCCGACACGGTCTACTTCGGACCTGAGGCCGAGTTCTTCATCTTCGACGACGTCCGTTTCTCCCAGGACCAGCGGTCCGCCTTCTACCAGGTCGACTCGATCGAAGGCATCTGGAACTCGGCCCGCGACGAGAAGCCGAACCTCGGCTTCAAGCCGCGCTACAAGGAGGGGTACTTCCCGGTGCCGCCCATGGACCACTTCCAGGACCTGCGTTCGGAGATGATCCTCGTGATGGAGCGCCTCGGGATCGAGATCGAGGTGCAGCACCACGAGGTGGCGTCGGGGGGCCAGGCAGAGATCGACATGCGCTACGACACGCTGTTGCGCATGGCCGACAAGCTCATGCTCTACAAGTACGTGGTGAAGAACGTGGCACGCAACGCCGGTTACTCGGCCACCTTCATGCCCAAGCCCTTGTTCCAGGACAACGGGTCGGGAATGCACTGCCACCAATCGCTGTGGCGCGACGGCGTGCCGCTCTTCTACGCCGAGACCGGCTACGCAGGCCTGTCCGACATGGCGCGGTGGTACATCGGCGGGCTGCTCAAGCACGCGGCAGCGGTGCTCGCGTTCGCCGCCCCGACGACGAACTCCTACAAGCGATTGGTGCCGGGCTACGAAGCGCCGGTGAACCTCGTGTACTCCCAGCGAAACCGCTCCGCAGCGTGCCGGATCCCGCTCTACTCCAAAAGCCCGAAGGCGAAGCGGGTCGAATTCCGCTGCCCCGACCCGGCGTGCAACCCTTACCTCGCTTTTGCGGCGATGCTGATGGCAGGCTTGGATGGCGTGCAGAACCGGATCGAGCCCCCGGACCCGATGGACAAGGACCTCTACGACCTCCCGCCCGAGGAGCTCGCGAACGTACCGCAGGTGCCTGCCTCCCTTGACGAGGCCCTGTTCGCCCTCGAGGCGGACAACGACTTCCTGAAGACCGGTGGGGTCTTCACCGACGACCTCATCGAGACCTGGATCAGCTTCAAGCGGCTTGCCGAGATCGACCAGGTCCGTCTGCG
>PMVZ01000210.1 GCA_003166375.1 Acidimicrobiaceae bacterium
TGAGTTTGTGCACCCTTCAGGCTCGCCCGCACGATCCTGCGCCGGCTCAGCTCGGCCAAGACGCGGGCGCCGATGCGGTCCTCTTGCAGGCAAGAGGAGCCGGGACCTTTATTTTCTAGGCATCGGCGATCTCGACCGACCAGCCATAGAGATCCAATGTGTCGTGCACAAAACGAGCCCCGTTGATCGACTCGATGACGGCAAGGACCTCGTTGTTCTTGCCGTAGGTGCGAACGACCGAGCCGACGAGCCCTCGCAGGCCGTCGAGATCGGGAGGTGCCGTCGTCGCCGCGACGGTCGTGCCGTCCTGGAGGAGCAGGTAGACGGCGGGGCGGTGACTTGAAAAATCCAGTCCAGCGTGCAATATGTGGGTCTTCGCGAACGAGGGTTGATTTCGACGGCTTGATCTAGCCGGGCATCCACCACCGAGGTGGTCCCGGGCTCCAAAGCTTCGGTTCTGACAAAGGAATCGAGCAAAGGAGCCAGGGACCGTGGCTGACGGTATCAACTTGCGCCTGCGAAGGCGCGACATGAACGTCTTTCGCACCATCGACCAGGATGGGCGACGGCCAGTCGTGCATGTGGCGGGCAAACACCCCGTGGCCCTCTGTCCGAGTTGCTCGAGGCCGTCTGTGACGACCAACGGCACCGGGTGGCGCGACGTGATTGATGTCGTGCGGACTGTGGTCGTCACGCTCTCGATCTGCGTGCGGCGCTTCGTGTGCGAGTTCGAAGACTGCCCGCAGCGAAGCTTCGACGAGCGTTTCGAGGGGATCGGAAGAGGAGGGGCATCTGATCGCGCCCTGGGGTTCTTCGCGGACCTGCAACGAGGACGAGTAACAAGACGCGTGGCGATCGACCTCGGTGTGCCGCAGCACTACCTGCGCCTCGCCGTCGCCAAGAGACGCAGGGCCGCCTTTCATCGTCACCACGGCCGGCTCGGTCACCACCTCGCCATCGACGAGTGCAGCGTCCGGAAGAACTTCGTCTACGCGACGGTCTTCTCCGACCCACAGGCCGGGGTCGTGATCGACCTCGCCCCGGGACGGGACGCCTCGGCGGTGATGTTCTTCGCCCACCTTTACTCACAGCCCGAGCGGGCCAGGGTCCGGGTCGTCACGATCGACTGCCACGCTCCCTATCGCATGGCCGTCCGGGTGCTGTTCCCGAACGCTCTCATCGTCGCCGATGCCTTCCACCTGCACCGCCGAGTCGCCTACGCGCTCACCGAGGTGCGCCGGGAGGCCTGGAACACCTGGCGGCAGTGCTCCAAGAGACTGGGCCGGGTCTTCAAGTCGGTGCGCTTTGCCCTCATGCGACCAAGAGACGAGCTCGAGGCGGACACGAGCCGGCGCGGAGAGCACCAACGCATGCTGATCTTCGACGCCACGAACCTCGATCGTCGTCTTGGCCTCGCCTATGAGCTGAAAGAGGCCTTTCACGCCGCCATGGCGATCGGCAAGCGCGGCGACGAGGAGAACTTCGCCGTTGCCATCGACTTGTTCGTCACCTGGTGTCGCGAGTCGCGGATCGAGGCCTTCGTCACCTTGGCCAACACGATCGAGGCCTGGCGCAAAGAGATCCTGAACTACGCCGCATCAAGCGGAGCCTCGAACGGCTTTGCCGAGAGCCTCAATCACCTGCTGAAGAACCAAAAGCGCCAGGCGCACGGATATCGCACCCGGGAAGGCTTTCGCGGCCAGATGCTCTGGACCTTCGGTGAGGTGGTCGACCCCGACACGGGCGAGGTCACGCCTCTACGATCTGTTCCGCGAGGCGAAGGAGCCCGGTGGGTTCAACCTCAATTCGCGTAGAGCCCAATATGTGTGTAAGGCCTCCCTTGGTGGTTGGGTTTCGGTGACATCAACGCTGTCACCAAGGGGCCCCCGTCATGGCATACAGGTGTTGGGCACATCGACCGCCGACCACAGCCCTCGTCCATGGCGCGGTTCGAATAGCCGTTTCACACCGGTCGTTCGATCTCAAGCCAGCCGTGCGTCACTACCATCGGCTTTCCGCTCGTGTCGGTGTTCATTATCGTGGGCCTGGTGCTTAGCTACTTCTTCTGGAAAACCGGTCGCATCTACACGGGAGCGTTCATTTGTGCACTATTCGTCACCTCGGTGCTCCTAACGAGCACCGAGGTGCAGTCGACATCATGGTGACCGCCAGCAGGGATCTCTCGGCCAAGAACCGGGAGTCGGACCTTGGCGCCCTTGGCGGGGGCGAGCTCGATGTCCTCGTCGTCGGAGGTGGCGTCGTCGGCGCGGGCATCGCGCTCGACGCCGCGACGAGAGGGTTGTCGGTCGGATTGGTCGAGGCACAAGACTGGGCGTCGGGCACGTCAAGTCGTTCGACGAAACTAATCCACGGAGGGCTGCGCTACCTCCAGATGTTCGACTTCTACCTCGTGCATGAGGCACTGAGGGAGCGGGGTCTCCTTCTCGAGCGGATAGCGCCGCACCTCGTGACCAAGATGTCCTTCCTCTACCCCCTCCGCCACCGCGTGTACGAACGCGCCTACGCCTTCGCGGGAATCTCGCTCTACGACGCCCTCGGTTGGTCAACTGGAAGCTCCCGGGGAGTGCCCCGTCAGCGTCAGCTCTTGCGCCGGCACGTCTACCACCAAAACCCTGGACTGCGTCCCGGGCTGTTCGTCGGCGGGATCGAGTACTACGACGCCCAGGTGGACGACGCACGCTTCGTCGTCACCCTGGTGCGAACAGCGGCTTCCTTTGGGGCCATCGCGGTAAACCGGACCGCCGCGATCGGCATCACGCGAGAGGGAGACAAGGTCGTGGGTGCGCGACTGCGCGACCTCAAAACGGGCGCAGAATTCGCCGTCCGCGCCCGAGTCGTCATCTTGGCGACAGGGGTCTGGACCGAGGAGGCGGAGGCGCTCTTCGGAAAGGAGCACCCGCTGCGAGTCCGGCCCTCCAAGGGCATCCACCTCGTGGTGGCGCGCGAGAAGATCGAGCTCTCGTCGGCGGTCGTGACCCAGACCGAGAAGAGCTTCTTGTTCGTGATCCCCTGGGGCCAGCACTGGATCATCGGGACGACCGACACGCCGTGGGATCACGACAAGGCACGACCGGTCGCGACTGCCTCGGACATCGAATACCTGCTCGATCACGTCAACTCGATCCTCGCCAAACCCCTCACCCTCGCCGATGTCGAGTCGGTGTTCGCGGGGTTGCGACCGCTCATAGCCGGTGCGGGCGAGAAGACGACCAAGCTCTCGCGCGAGCACGCCGTCCGCGTACCTGCGCCTGGTCTCGTGGCGATCTCGGGCGGTAAGTACACGACTTACAGGATCATGGCGAAGGACGCGGTCGATGCGGCGGTCCGCAGTTGCCCTGCTGCAGCGAGGGCCTCGGTCACCGAATCGACCCCCCTTGTCGGTGCGAGCGGGGTCGCCGCCTACCGCAACCAGAACGAACATCTCGCGACGCGTTACGGCTTGTCCCTTGAGAGGATCGACCACCTCATCGGACGCTACGGCACGCTTCTCGAGGAGGTCCTCGATCCGGCCGCCAATGACCCTTCGCTCCTTCAGGCGTTGACCGGCGGCCCGGAGTACCTGCGAGCCGAGGCCCTCTACGCAGTGACGCACGAAGGAGCGCTCCATGCCGAGGACGTCCTGCGCCGCCGGTTGCGGCTCGACTGGGAGACACGCGACCACGGCATCGCGAGCCTGGGCGAGGTCGTTTCGATCATGGGTGACACACTGGGATGGACCGAGAGCCGGCGAAAGGAAGAATCCGAGTACTACAAGCGCGTCGTCGAGACTGAGCTCGAGGCTGAACAGGAGTCCGACGATGCCACCGCCACCAAGGTGATGAGCGCTCTTGTTGAACCTCCTTGGGTCTTTGAGATCACCCGGTAACCAACAGAGAATTGGGCCACCGTTCCATGCCTTCGCATCTTCTCGCCATCGACGAAGGAACGACCCGCGCGACCGTCGTCGTCGTCGACGACGGCGGCAGGATCGTCGCGAGCGAGGGCCGCGAACTTCACCAGTACTATCCGCGACCCGGTTGGGTGGAACAAGATCCTCACGAGATCTGGCAGGCGGTCCGGGATCTGTCGCGTGCGGCGATCGCGGCAGCGAGGCTCGCTCCAGCGGACATCGCAGCAGTCGGCATCACCAACCAGCGCGAGACGACCGTGTTATGGGAGCGCGCCACCGGGAACCCCGTCTATCCCGCCATCGTCTGGCAAGACCGCCGCGGCGCCGATCTCTGCAAACGCCTCGAGGCCGACGCCGCTGGCACGTTCATCGCCTCGCGCACGGGCCTCGTCCTCGACCCCTATTTCTCGGCCACCAAGATCGCGTGGCTCTTGGACAACGACGCTTCGCTCAGGCGAAGGTCCGAACGCGGCGAGATCTGCTTCGGAACCGTCGATTCCTGGCTCATCTGGAACCTGACGTGCGGTGCAGCACACGTCACCGAAGCCACGAACGCCTCAAGGACGCTGCTGATGGATCTCGGATCGCTCGCGTTCGACGACGACCTACTCGAAATGTTCGGAGTCGAGCGCCCGATGCTCCCGGACATCCGGTCCTCGGGCTCGGTCCTCGGGGAGGTGTCACCGGACGTGTTCGGCACGAACAACGTTCCCATTGCGGGCGTGCTCGGCGACCAACAGTCGGCGCTGTTCGCTCAGGGGTGTCACCGACCCGGTCAGGCGAAGAACACCTACGGAACCGGTTCCTTCGTCCTTTGCAACACCGGAACCGAACCGGTCGTTGATCGCGGGCCGCTGCTCGCAACAGTGGCGGTCGGTGGGGATGGGAGCGCGAACTACGCACTCGAGGGCTCAATCTTCGCGACTGGCGCAGCCGTCCAATGGCTAAGAGACGGCCTTGGCCTGATATTTGACGCTACGGAGACCGAGGCACTCGCTGCGAGCCTCGACGGCAATGACGACGTCTGGTTCGTTCCCGCGCTCGCTGGCCTCGGTGCACCGTACTGGGACCCTGACGCCCGCGGCACCCTGCTCGGTGTGACGCGGGCGACAACGAGGGCACATCTTGTCAGGGCCGTCCTCGAGAGCATCGCCTGGAGAACACGCGACGTCCTCGACGCGATGGCTGCAGTCGGGCGGCCCGTCACGGAGATGCGTGTTGACGGCGGTGCTGCGGCGAACTCGTGGCTGATGCAGTTCCAGAGCGATGTGACGGGTATCCCGGTCGACGTGGCGGCAATGACGGAGACGACGTCGCTCGGGGCGGCCTACCTCGCAGGTCTGACCGTGGGGATCTGGAAGGACTATGACGACATCGATCGGTTGCGCGAGAGCGGGCGTCGCTTCGAGCCGAGCTGGTCGCCAGCGCAGCGCGACGACCTCCACGCACGTTGGAAAGAGGCGGTTGAGCGCTCACGCCGTTGGGCTCGCCCGACCTGAGGCCAGGTTATACGAACCCTGTCAGGACCAGTTCACAGTGAGATGTCTCCCCAACTCTCGAATACGGGCCTCAGCGCACCTACCGGAGGACGTGGGTTTGACGGTCGGCGGACTGCGAAGCACTCATTGATCCTCGAGTACCTGGCGCAAGCGGCGACGGACCAGCTGCGCCTGGCATCTACGAGAACCTCATGCTCTCAGCTTCCCGAGGCCGGATGAGTTTTCGAGGTTAGCCTGATGCAGGGATCGTGGACGACCTCCGACTGTCGCCACGAGCACGAACCCTAGAATTTGCTTCGCCAGGTCCTTCCCCGACAGCCTCCTAACAATTCGACCGAGGTGCTGGTGATGAAGCGGATCAGGGACCGGGTCGCCTTGGATCTTATGCAATCGATGCCTAAGCTCTAACAGGACATTAGGATTTGTGACATGATCTGTGACACATTCGAGCTGGACTGAGGTGCGCAGGGACATGACGACCCGTACGCCAACCCTGGAACGGATCGCGGCCGTAGGGGTCGTGCCGGTCGTGGAGCTGCCCTCCTTGGACCAGGCGGCGCCGCTTGCAGAGGCGCTACTTCGGGCAGGGCTTGAGGTCGTAGAGGTCACGTTGCGCTCCGAAGCAGGGTTGCACGCGATCGAAAAGCTCCGCACGGACTACCCCGCGCTGTTGGTCGGGGGTGGAACCGTCAGAACCGCAGCCGACGCGGAGCGGGTGCTGAATGCCGGCGCCCAGTTCGTCGTCTCACCGTCTACCAGCCAAGCCGTGATCGAGCTCTGCTGCTCCCGGGGCATCACAGCTCTCCCCGGCACCTGCACTCCCACTGAAATCGATACGGCAATCGCGTGCGGGGCCGAGGCGGTTAAGTTCTTCCCGGCGGAGGCCATGGGTGGCGTCGCGTTTCTTAAG
>PMVZ01000170.1 GCA_003166375.1 Acidimicrobiaceae bacterium
GCCTTCACGGCGATGCGCGCGCGGGGGGCCAGCGTCACCGACATCGTGGTGCTCGTCGTTGCAGCCGACGACGGCGTGATGCCGCAGACTGTCGAGGCGATCAACCACGCCAAGGCCGCGAGAGTTCCGATCGTGACCGCGATCAACAAGATCGACAAGGCGGATGCGGACCCCAACCGCGTGATGCAGCAGCTGTCCGAGCACGGGCTCGTGCCGGAGTCATGGGGCGGCGACACGATCACCGTCGAGATCTCGGCTCTTCAGTCCTTCGGCATCGACGAGCTGTTAGAGCAGCTCGTCGTGCTTGCCGAGGTGCTCGAGCTGGGTGCCGACACCGAAGTCGATGCGAGAGGCGTCGTGCTCGAGTCGAACCTCGACATCGGCCGTGGGCCGGTCGCGACGATCATCGTGCAGCGGGGGACGCTCCGCGTTGGCGAACCGATCGTGGCCGGTGCCGCATGGGGTCGGGTGAAGGCCTTGATCAACGACCACGGCGACCAGATCAAAGAGGCCTTCCCCTCTATGCCGGTGCAGGTGCTCGGGCTCTCGGAGCCTCCGATCGCGGGTGACGAGCTTCGGGTCACTTCGGACCTTTCGATCGCCCGAACCGTCGGCGACGCCCGCGAGCAACGACTGCGCTTTACGACTCTCGCACAGGCCTCGACTCTGTCGACGAGCCCGGGCGCGAAGCTCGAGGACCTCTTCGAGCAGATCAGAAAGGGCGAGACCGCGACGCTCACGCTGGTGTTGAAGGCCGACGTGCAAGGTTCGCTCGAAGCTGTCACGCAGAGCCTTCTCAAGCTCGAGCGAGATGACGTGAAGGTGTCCTTCGTCCATCGTGCCGTCGGTGGCATCACCGAGAGCGACGTGACGATCGCAGCGGCATCAGGCGCGACGATCATCGGTTTCAACGTCCGTCCGGATCGCAGGGCCCGCGAGCTTGCCGAGAGCCACAAGGTGGAGATTCGCACCTACGAGATCATCTACAAGCTCATCGAGGACGTACAGGCGGCCATGGTCGGCATGCTCGCTCCCGAGATCGAGGAGGTCGTCACTGGCGACGCCGAAGTTCGCGCCGTCTTCCGGGTTCCAAAAGTGGGCGCCGTCGCCGGTTGCTACGTCACCAACGGTGTCATCGCCCGAGGCTCCAAGGTCCGGTTCCTCCGGGAAGGCGTGGTCATCTGGAAGGGCGCGATCTCCTCGCTGCGCCGCTTCAAGGACGATGTTCGCGAGGTTCAGGCCGGCTTCGAGTGCGGCATAGGTCTCACCGACTTCCAGGACTTGAAGGACGGCGACGTGATCGAGACCTTCGACGAGCGGGAGATTCCCCGTAGCTAGGCAATACGATCGCCGATCGTCGGCTGGCTACCCGCGGACCGCGCGTGTCAACGCCGTCCTCGTGCAGGTGCTGGGCGACGCGCTCGAGCGGCTCCGCGATGACGACGACCGGCTGGCCCTGCTGACAGTCACCGGTGTGAGCATCGAAGCGGACCTCCGCCACGCCACCGTCTACATGGCCTCGTTGCCCGAAGGAGCCTTGCCCGTGCTCGAAGCGCGGCGCCCCGAGCTCCAGGCAGCCATTGCACGCGAGGTGAGGTTGAAGCGCACGCCGACGTTGAGTTTCGTCGCTGACCCGGCGGTCGCCGCCGGCGAGCGGGTGGAGGAGGCNNGCCCGCCCAGCCCGGCCAGTTGCAGCGGCGGGGAATCGACGACCAGGGCGGCTTCGTCGTCGTCGACAAGCAGGCTGGTTGGACATCCCACGACGTCGTTGCCCGTTGCCGCCGCCTTCTCGGCACCCGAAAGGTGGGCCACGCCGGGACGCTCGACCCCGACGCCACCGGGGTCCTCATCGTGGGCGTGGGGAGAGCGACGCGCCTGTTGCGTTTCGCAACGGCGTTGCCGAAGACGTACATCGGCGAGATCGTGCTCGGAGTGACCACTTCGACGCTTGACGCCTCGGGAGAGGTGACCGCGCACTTCGACATGGGAAGTGTCACGCTGGCGGAGGTTCGAGAGGCGGCGCGCTCGCTGACCGGCCGGATTGAGCAGGTCCCGCCCATGGTCTCGGCGGTCAAGGTCGGTGGGCGCCGTTTGCACGAGCTTGCCCGCGAGGGGATCGAGGTGGCGCGAGCTCCCCGGGGCGTCGAAGTATTCCGTTTCGAGGTCTTCGAAACCGGCGAGTCGGACTGCTATCGGGTTCTCGTCGAATGCTCGTCGGGCACCTATGTGCGAGTGCTGGCGGCCGATCTCGGGGCGAGGCTGGGCGGTGGCGCCCACCTGAGCGCGCTGCGCCGGGTCTCGATCGGGTCCTTCACCGACGTCGAGGCCCTCGCTCTGGACGCCGTGGCGCCCGAGCGGGTACGCCCGCTCGAGGAGCTGGTGCGCGACTTGCCGGGTGCCGTCGCCAACGACGAGCTTGCCCGGGCACTCGGCCACGGGAGGACCGTCGAGCGTCTCACCCTCGGTGTCGTGGGTGACGGCCCTTGGGCCGTGCTCGACGAATGCGGCCGGCTCGTGGCCATCTGCGAAGCGGTCGGGCTCGAACGCGTCAGGCCTGTTGTCGTTGTGCAGACCGGTGAAGGTTCTCGCGCCGGCGTCGGGTCAGCCACAGGCGACGAGTAGCCTCCCTCGGCGGTGCGACACGACAATGGCAGCGCGGTGACCATCGGGGCCTATGACGGGGTTCACATCGGCCATCGCCAGGTGATCGAGCACGTGCGCCGCAGGGCGGCCAGTGGAGGGCTGCGTAGCGTCGTCGTGACCTTCGACAAGAACCCGGCCGCGGTGGTCAACCCGGCGTCGGCCCCGCCTCGGCTCACCGATATCGACCTGAAGCTCGAGCTCTTGGCGAAGACCGGCGTCGACCAGATCCTCGTCATCGAGTTCGACGCCGAGCGCGCCAAGGAGAAGGCGGAGGACTTTGTGGCCGAAGTGCTGGTGGCCGAGCTCTCCGCTCGCGTCGTCGTCGTCGGCGACGACTTCCATTTCGGCAACCAACGTCGGGGCAACGTCGCGTTGCTGCAGGCGATGGGGGAGGAGGCCGGGTTCTCCGTGGAACCGGTCCACCTCGTCTCCGACGATCGGGCACACGAGGTGGTGTCCTCGACCCGGATCCGGGTGCTCATCGCCAAGGGCGAGCTCTCCGAGGCGTCAGCGTTGCTGGGCAGACCCCACGAGGTGCGCGGGCTCGTGGTCGTCCGCGATGGACCTCAACCGGGCGCGCCGCCCCGTTTGGCCATCGAGGTTCCCGGCGAGATCCTGCTGCCGCCCGCAGGCGAGTACTCGGGCTTCGCGCTCAGCGACGCCGGCGAGAGCGTCGCGGCACGTCTCGTAGTGGCCGACCGCGTCGGCAAAGGCCCTCAGCGAATCGAGATCTCAGTGGTCGAGGTGCCTCCGGCGCAGATTGCGTTCCACGGCGCGACGGGCGAGGTCGTCCGGGCTCGTTTCGGCTGAGAGCACCGAGGCGTCGTAGCCGGCCGTGCCGCGCCGTGGCCGCACGGTTGCAGCGCAGATCGCCGGCCACGCACAGGTAAAGTTGCGCCGTGGCCATCTTCCCGATCCGGGTATTCGGCGACCCCGTCCTTCGCCAGCGTGCCGTGGAGATCGAGGAGATCGACGGCAAGATCGTCCGCCTCTCCGAGGAGATGCTCGAGACGATGTACGCCGCGCCGGGCGTAGGCCTTGCGGCGCCTCAGGTGGGCATCGAGCGCCGAATATTCGTCTACGACGTCGGTGAAGGTCCCATGACGGTGATCAATCCGGAGATAGTCGAGTCCCGCGGCGAGTGGGAGTACGAGGAGGGCTGCCTGTCGGTCCCCGACCTGCACTGGTTGATCGTCCGGCCGAAGGAGGTCCATCTCGTGGGCCACGACCTTCAAGGAAACGAGCTCTCGATCGAAGCCGACGAGCTGCTCGGTCGGGTCTTCCAACATGAGCTCGACCACCTCGATGGCATCTTGCTCCTCGAGCGTCTCGAGAGGGACCAGCGCAAACAGGCCATGCGTGTCCTGCGAGCCCGGGCGTTCTCCGGCTCCGCCGAGGCCAGCCGCGACGCCTGACCCGGAGCCTTCTGGTCGCGGCCGGTGACAAGGCTTGCTTTCCTCGGCACGCCGGAGGTCGCGGTCGGCTTCTTGCAGGCCCTGCACGATGCCGGCCACGACGTGGCGCTTGTCGTGACCGCCCCCGACCGTCGTCGCGGCCGCGGGAGCGCGCTCGCGCCGACGCCGGTGAAGCAGTGCGCGCTCGAGCTCGGGCTCCCTGTGTCGAGCCGCGTAGCCGACGTCCTGGACGCAAACGTCGAGCTCGGCGTCGTCGTGGCCTTCGGAACGCTCATCCGCGCCGATGTGCTTCGACAGGTGCCGATGGTGAACCTGCATTTCTCGCTTCTTCCACGCTGGCGGGGCGCAGCGCCGGTGGAACGAGCCATACTCGCCGGCGACGACAGGACCGGAGTTTGCCTGATGGCGCTCGACGAAGGCCTGGACACCGGCCCTGTCCACGCCCGCGTCGAGGCCCCGATCCTTCCTGGGGAGACCGCAGCCGAGCTGCGGGCGTGCCTCGCGGACCTCGGCACGGCCCTTCTGCTCGAGCACCTGGCCGGTGGCGTCGCGACGCTCGGCATACCGGTGCCCCAGGCGGGAGAGGTCCTGTACGCGGCCAAGATCGACCGGTGCGAGCTGAGGCTCACCTGGCAACGTCCCGCCGTCGAGCTCGACCGGCTCGTGAGGGTTGGGCGTGCCTGGACAACTTTCCGGGGCAAGCGCCTCATTGTCGAGCGCGCTCGGATTGTTGTGGCCGCAGCGCCCGGTGGCGACGATGCTGAGGCTGGAGCGCAAGGGCTCGTCCCGCCCGTGCCGGGCACGCTGGTTGGCGGCGAGGTGATCTGCGGCGAGGGCCGTCTCGAGTTGCTGGAAGTCAGGCCCGAGGGTCGCTCGGCCCAGCCATTCGACGCATGGCGGCGTGGGGCGCGACCTGCGGTGAGCGAATGTCTCGGCGAGTAGCCGCTTCGCCCGAGGCGGTTGGCTACGGTGGAGCGGTGGTCGAAGCCGCCGAACGGGCGCACGCGGTTGGCCTTCCTTTGCTGGTGGGGGGTGAGCTAAAGGTCGCCCCCTCCATCTTGTCGGCCGACTTCGGCGCGCTGGGGGCCGAGATCGCGAAAGTCGCCGCCGTGACCGACTGGCTGCACGTCGACGTGATGGACGGCCACTTCGTCCCCAACATAACCCTCGGGCCTCCGGTGGTCGCGTCGATCAGGCGGCACACGGGGATGTTCTTCGACTGTCACCTGATGGTGACCGACCCCGGGGAGTACCTGGAGGCGTTCCGCGACGCCGGCGCGGACTCCTGCTCGGTGCACGTGGAGGTCGGGGAGACCGAGGCCTTGTGTGCCGAGATGCGGCGTCTCGGCATCGGCGTGGGCCTCGTGGTGAACCCGGAGACGCCGTACGAGGCAGCCGCGCCCTATCTCCACCTGGTCGACCTGTTGTTGATCATGACCGTGCACCCTGGTTTCGGGAGCCAGTCGTTCATCGCGGACGTCATGACCAAGCTCATCGAGGCGCGTGCCCAGGCCGAGCGGGAGGGCCTCCGCGTCACGCTCCAGGTGGACGGCGGTATCGACGAACGGACGGCACCGGCGGCGGCCGTCTCGGGTGCGAGGTGTTTGGTGGCGGGCTCGGCGGTGTTCCACTCGCCCGATCCGGCCGAAACTGTGCGTCGGATCCACTCCGCCGCATCCACCGCGATCTCGCCGGGCAGATGAGCGACTCGGCTGCGGGCCAGCCGACAGACGCGGACACAGGTCCGCCAACAGGCGGGCCCGGTGTGCGCGTTCGCCTTCAGGCCAAGGTGTGCACCGTGTCCGACGGGGTCGTCGCAGGTACGCGCGAGGACCGCTCAGGCGAGGCGGTGGCCGAGCGCCTTGCAGCCGAGGGATACGAAGTGATCGAACGTCGAGTTGTCGAGGACGGGATCGAGTCGGTGGCCGCGGCGATCGCGGAGTTGTCCGACAGTTTCGCCGGCTTGATCGTGACCACGGGCGGGACAGGCTTCGGGCCCCGGGACCTGACTCCCGAGGGCACCTCACAGGTGCTTGATCGGGCAGCGCCCGGCCTTGCCGAGGCGATGAGGCTGGCCAGTCCTCTTGGCCGCCTGTCGCGCGCCGCCGCCGGCACGCTCGCGACTTCGCTCGTGCTCAATCTGCCTGGCTCCACTAACGGCGCGGTCGAATGCCTCGAGGCAGTCCTCGACGTGCTGCCGCACGCGCTCGCCCTGCTCAGAGGCGAAAGGCCCCATTGAGCCTGGAAGATACGGGTCGCGCCGAGGAACGTCACATGGCACGGGCCATCGAGCTCGCCCAGGGCGTCCGCACAACGACGTCACCTAATCCATGGGTCGGATGCGTCATCGTCGACCGGGCCGGCGAGGTCGCGGGCGAAGGGGCGACGGCGCCTCCCGGCGGGCGGCACGCGGAGATCAGCGCGCTCGCACTGGCACGCGAGCGCGCCCGACGGGCCACCGTCTATGTGACTCTCGAGCCCTGTGCCCACCACGGCCGGACGCCGCCGTGCACGGACGCGCTGATCCGTGCCGGTGTCGCCAGGGTGGTCGCCGGGGTCAGCGACCCGGACGGGCGAGTGGCGGGCGCAGGGTTCCGGGCACTCGAGGAGGCAGGCATCACGGTCTCGAAGGGCCTGCTCGCCGGGGCCGTGGGCGACCAGCTCCGCCCTTACCTTGTTCACCGCTCGACCGGCCGGCCCTACGTCGTGGTCAAGCTCGCCGTGACTCTCGACGGGAGGACGGCGGCACCAGACGGCTCGAGTCGATGGATAACCGGCGACGAGGCGCGGCGCGACGTTCATCGCCTGCGCGCCGAAAGCGACGCGGTGCTGGTCGGGGCGGGGACGGTGCGGAGCGACGATCCTGCGCTCACGGTGCGCGACGACGCCACCCCTGAGCCGCGACGTCAGCCGCTTCGCGTCGTGCTCGGCCATGTCCCTGCAGGCGCCCGTGTCCAGCCGGCGCTCGAGCTTGGGGGAGACCTCGGCGCGGTGCTCGACGAGCTCGGCCGGCGCGGCGTCCTACAGCTGCTCGTCGAAGGCGGCGCGCACGTCGCCCAGGGCTTCCACCGGGCCGGCCTCGTGGACCGCTACGTGTGGTACCTGGCGCCGGCGTTTCTCGGAGGCGACGACGGTCGGCCGGTCTTCGCCGGTCCCGGTGCGGCCACGATTGCTGATGCCTGGCGCGGCCGGCTCGTCTCGGTTTGCCGGCTCGGAGGTGACTTGCGCATCGACCTCGAGCCCGACCCGGTGCGGTTCCCTCAGGTGTCGGCAGCGCAAGGCGAAGCGGGGCCGCGATGAGCTGCGAGTTCGCGGCTCCGTCGCTGCCAGTAGGCTCGACGCCGGAGAAGGAGGCGGAGATCGACGTGCCGATGGCAAGCATCGAGGAGGCGATCGCAGCTATCGGGCGAGGTGAGATGGTCGTCGTGATGGACGACGAGGACCGGGAGAACGAAGGTGACCTCGTCATGGCGGCGGAGTTCGCGACCCCCGAGAAGGTGGCGTTCTTCCTGGCGCACACCTCGGGGTTGATCTGCGTGCCGCTCACGCCGGACCGCCTCGACGAGCTCGAGCTGCCCCTTATGGTCTCCCAGAACACCGAGTCCCAGCGCACCGCGTTCACGGTGACCGTCGACTACCGCCACGGCACGACGACGGGCATCTCCGCGGGCGATCGGGCGGCGACGATCCAGGCGCTCATCAGTCCCGACACCAAACCGGACGACCTTGCCAGGCCGGGGCACGTCCTCCCTTTGAGATATCGGCCGGGCGGTGTCCTAAAGCGCGCCGGCCACACCGAGGCGACGGTTGATCTCGCCCGCTTCGCAGGTTGTCACCCCGCCGGGTTGCTATGCGAGATCGTGACCAACGACAAGCAACGAATGGCGCGCCGGCCCGAGTTGGAGAAGTTCGCATCCGACCATGGCCTTCCCATCATCTCGATCGCGGATCTCGTCCGGTACCGGCACCACCGCGAGAAGCTCGTGGAAAGGGTCGCACAAGCGCGCATCCCGACCGAGTACGGCGAGTTCACCGCCTACGGCTTCAGGTCGCTGCTCGATGGCGAGGAGCACCTCGCATTCGTCGCAGGAGACGTGCACGCCAAGGACAGCGTGCTCGTCCGGGTGCACAGCGAGTGCCTGACGGGCGACGTGTTCGGCTCGCTCCGCTGCGACTGCGGGCCGCAGCTCGAAGCCGCGATACGCAGGATCGGCGAGGAAGGCGTGGGAGTGATCGTCTACCTCCGCGGCCACGAGGGGCGGGGCATCGGCCTCACCCACAAGTTGCGCGCCTACAACCTCCAGGACAACGGGAGGGACACCGTCGACGCGAACATCGAGCTCGGGCTCCCCGTCGACAGTCGCGAGTACGGTATCGGCGCCCAGATCCTCGTGGAGCTCGGGGTGACGAGGATGCGCCTCATGACGAACAACCCGGCGAAGTACGGGGGGCTCGAGGGTTACGGGCTCGACATCGTCGGGCGGGTGTCCTTGGAGCAAGCGCCGAACCCGGAGAACGTTCAGTACCTGCGGACAAAGCAAGAACGACTAGGTCACCTGCTCAGCGGCCTCGATCTGGTCGCGCCCGGGACCGCCACGCCCGGGNNGCCACGCCCGGGACCGCCACGCCGACATGACGGCGCAGAACGCCGTCGGCAATCCTGGGGACCTCGATGGCGACGGCTGACGAGTCGCCTGGCGTGGATCTCGACCAGCAACCCGCAAGACGCGTGGCCCGGACGGCGACACATCGCCTGCCGGCGATCGGTGAGATGGAGGGGGGAGGAATTCGGGGCTCTGATGACGGAACCGGGCTTGCGATCGCGGTAGCCTGCAGTCGTTTCAATGGGCGTGTGACCGACATGCTCCTCGCCGGAGCGCTGGCCGAGCTCGACCGCCGCGGCGTCGCCGAGACAGACAGGACCGTTGTCTGGGTGCCCGGGGCGTTCGAGTTGCCGCTCGCGGCGATGACGCTGGCCGGGACCCGCCAGTTTGACGCTGTGATTTGTCTCGGGGCTGTCATCCGCGGCGAGACCTCGCACTACGACTTCGTGGCGGGCGAGTGCGCCGCCGGTATCCAGCGCGTCCAGCTCGACATGAGGCTTCCCGTGGTCTTCGGCGTCCTCACGACCGAGAACCTGGACCAGGCTCTCGGTCGCGCGGGTGGGGCCCTCGGGAACAAGGGGACCGAGGCGGCCGCAACGGCGATCGAGATGGCGAACCTGCTCCGGCGGCTCGCATCGACCGCGGCGGGGGTCCCAGGCAATGCGGGCACCGCTATAGCGGGCCCCGCAGGAGACGCGGGCTAGGCGATGCTGCGCCTTGTTCTCCCCAAGGGCTCGTTGGAGCTCGCGACCTTCGAGCTTTTTGCCGCGGCCGACCTGACCGTCCGCCGGACCTCCGAGGTGGCCTACCGGGCCACCGTTGACGACCCGCGAATCGACGAGGTCCATATCCTCCGGCCCCAGGAGATCCCGACTTATGTGGCGGAGGGTCTGTTCGACCTCGGCGTGACCGGCCGCGACTGGGTGGAGGAGACGGGTGCTGATGTCGTCAGCCTCGGCGAGCTGCGCTATTCGAAGGCGACGGCCGAACCCATCAAGGTCGTGCTCGCGGTCAGTGGCGACTCGCCGGTTCAAAGGGTGGAGGATCTCCCGCAGGGCTGCCGGATCTCGACCGAGTACCCAGGACTCGCCAAGCGGTTCCTGGCGGAGCGTGGAGTGAAAGCCGACGTACGTTTCTCCTTTGGGGCCACCGAGGCGAAGATTCCGGACATCGCGGACGCCGTCGTCGAGATCACAGAGACCGGAAGGGCACTTCGGGCAGCGGGACTGCGGGTGATCGACACGCTCATGCTGTCGTACACCGAGCTGATCGCAAATCCCGTCTCGGTTGCCGACCCGGAGAAGCTCCGCGCGATGGGGCAGCTTCTCGTCCTTCTGCAAGGTGCCCTCGAGGCCCGGGGAAAGGTCCTCGTGAAACTGAACGTTGCGCCCGTCCATCTTCCCAGCATCATCGCCGTACTGCCCTCGATGCGGGCGCCGACGGTCTCGAAGCTGTTCGGCGAAGCCGGCTACGCCGTTGAGACGGTGGTCCCGAAGTCAGAGATCAACGTGCTCATCCCGGAGCTCAAGGAACGAGGCGCCACCGACATCATCGAGCTCTCGATCGCCAAGATCGTTCATTGAGCCGCTCCTGGACCGGGTACCTGGACCGGGCCCGGTCCGAGCCCGTTCAAGGCGGTCACGCCGGCGTGAGCGTGCCTCCACCTTCCAGGGTGTAGGTCCTCCCGCCGAGCGACGGGTCGGAGCTCGTGTCGTAGTGCACGGTGTGGCCGTCCCCGACGATGTTGGTCACCTTGGAGCCCGAGACCCCTGCTGAATCGTCGAGCACGGTCAGATAAGAGTTGCCTGTGACGGTCCACCTGCTGGACTTGTCGAGGCTGAGGGTGATGCTCTTGGCCGTCTTGGCGGCATTGATGGTACCGGTGAGGGTGGAGCCCTCTCTCAGGTCGAGCACGGCAGTGCTGATGTCGTCGACTTGCACCGCTCCGGACATCGACTGACGCGTGGCATTGACAGTGACACTTCCGCCGTTCGACCCACTGGTGCCCCAGCTGGCCGCCGCCGCATCGAGCAGAGTGCCGGAGGACTCGGAGAACTTCACACGGGTGAGGTTGACGACAGCGGTCGTGTTCGTCACGAAGAAGAGGGGCCCGTCAAGAGCTGTGAGCGATCCGCCTGTCTCGGTGAACGTGCCCCTCTGTCCTTGGGCATCTCCGGAGAAGCTCTGGTACACCATCACTCCGCGGTTCTTGGCGCCGGTCAGGTGGCTGTTGATGACGGTCACCGAATTGGAGCCCTCGATCACCGCGGCTTCAGCACCGATGGCGTCAAAGGTGGCACCTGTCGTCCTTAGCGTCCCGGTGGAGTACAGGCCCGGGGAGTTGAGGCCCGAAGTCTTGTAGGTACCGCCGACGGCCGTGATGGTGCCGCCACCGCGGTCGGTCGCCACAGCGGCGCTGCTCGCGCCCGCGGTAGCGACATCCAAGTTGGTGGCTTTGATCGAGCCGCCGCCACTGGCCATGATCCCGTGCGCATACTGACCGGTGGCAGTGATCTTGGTGTCGCGAATTGTGATCGATGAGCCGGACCCGTAGGCAAACACCGCATTGGCGCCGTTGCCGCTGGTGGTCACCGACCCTCCGTTCTCTTCGATGGCTGAGCCGGTGAAGGCGAGGACGCCGGCGTCGAGCCCGTAGAAGCTGCTGTCATCGGACGAGGAACTACTGCCAGTCGTCGAGACGTCGACATCGGTCAAGGTCAGCTTGCCCGAGTCCTTAGCGAGGACCCCTGATTCGTTGGCGGATGCTGCCGTGATGATCTGGGCCGACTTCGAGGCGCTCCCACCCGCGAGCGTGTACGCCCCTGTCCCGGTCACGACTGTGGAGGAACCGGTGCCTCCGGGTCCCGGCCCTCCGCCACCACCCGGCGGCGTGGGCGGGCTCCCCGACAGGCCAGCCAGGTCACCGGTTGTGACCTGCGCCTTCGGTGCCGTGGTCGCGTTCGCGGTCGTAGTCGTAGTCGCGGCCGAGCGTCGGGGCCTCGAAGCTTTCGATGCGAGGAGTGTCGTGGCGCCACTTGCCGCACATGTCGAGAGAACCGTCGCGACGACGGCGACGGACACCAGCACGTGGAGGATCTTGGAGCTCGGTTGCTGTTTCACCTCGGTCTCCGATCAGGCCCGGAACTTGAGACTCGTCGGGTCCGGCCAGTTCGACCCGACGCCGAGGAGCGGGCTCCGCCCTACTGTGACGCTCGATCCTTGGATGTTCCGGGTAATCCGCGGAGCGTCCGCTGTGAATCTGTGCGGATCTGGTCAGCCCGGTGCCATGCCCTCGAGGGCTGGGAGGCCATCGATGCTCACGGAGTTGGTGGATTCCCAGTACTCCCTGATCCCGGCGTCGCCCTTGCGTTCGGCCCATTCCGCTAGCAGTGTCCGGTGCGCCCGGAAGTCCATGAGAGGCACCCCGTAGCCGCAGGAATCGGCGATGCGTTGCGCGGAAACCACGATGACCGATCGGGCGCCGTCCAGCCGGTTCGTGGGGAAGCTGCCCGCCAACTCCTCGAAGCCCTCGTCGTCGCGGCCGACAACCGAGCCGCAGCCATGGACCCGGACGATCCTCGGCGGTCCCTCGAAGGCGCAGAACGTGAGCACGATCCGGCCGTTCTCACGGAGATGGGCGATCGTCTCGACACCGCTGCCGGTCCGCTCGAGGTACGCGACGCGATGCGGGTCGATCACCGCCAGCTCACCGTCGTTGCTCTTTGGTGAGCAGTTCACGAGCCCCTCGCTCGAAAGTGGGGCGGACGCGACGAAGAAGACCGGTTGTGAAAGGAGAAAGCTCGCGAGCCGATCGTCGATGGCAGCGTATGTCCGACCCATGTGCGAGAGCGTAGGAGGTGCGATGAGGGTGTCCGTCGCCGTGGCAGGCTAGGGGCATGGCCAACTTGCACGTGGACGCCACGACTGACGCGGCCGCAGTGATCGAGCGTGCAGGCGGCTATCTGGCTGCTGATCCCGTCGGGCTCAACGTGATCTGGAGTGTCGTGAAGCAGGGGGCCGGCTCTGGCGCTCCCGGGCGGTACTGGATGTTAGAGGCGGACAGTGACATCGCCGGCATCGTCATTGAGTCTCCACCTGGGCACTTTGCGGCGATCTCGCCAATGCGACGCGAGCATGCCGACGAGATGGCCGCCGCGATCTCCGGAGAGGGGCACCGCCTCTCAGGCGTTTCCGGCGAGGCATCCACGGCATCGGCTTTCGCAGGCTGCTGGACCGAGCGAGTCAGGACGGCGGCGGTTGTGCGCGACGCACAACGTCTGTACGCGCTCGGCCACCTCGTCCAGCCGGAGGGCGTGACCGGGCGGCTCAGACGCGCGGAGCTCTCCGAGCGGGAGGTGGTGATCGAATGGTGGTCGTCCTTCCAGGTCGAGACCGGCTCGCCTGCCGGCGATGTGTCCCCGGCTGTCGACTCGGCACTCTCGGCCGGTCGCCTCTTCTTCTGGGACGACGGTGGGGCCCGATGCTTCGCTCGTGCCACAGAACCACTCGGTGGCATCTCGAGGATCGGAGCTGTCTTCACGCCGCCGCAGTGGCGCCGCCGACGGTACGCGGCGGCGTGCGTCGGGGCGCTTTGCGAGTGGGTCCGCAACGAAGAGGGCGCCAACTCGGTGCTGTACGCCCAACTCGGTAACCCCAGCTCGAACGCGATTTATCAGAGGCTCGGCTTCGAGGCGGTTTCGGAGATGCTCGTCTACCGGTTCGACGACGTCGTCAACGGCAAATGAGACCAGTCTCAGCTTCCGAACCGAGCGCGACCTCGTTAGCGGTGCCGTGCGCCATGGCCGACCGGACCGTCACGCCTCAGATCGAGCTCGTCGTGACCGACCTCGACGGCACGCTCTGGGACGGCAGGGGACTGATTCATTCCCGCACACAAAGGGCGCTTCGGGCCCTCGCTGGCTCCTCGGTCCCGGTGCTGGCCGCTACAGGCCGTAGGGCATGGAGCGCCTGGGCCGTGATGGAGGCCAACGGAGTCGCCTTGCCGGGGGTGTTCCTCGATGGTGCGATCGGCCGCGAGTTCGGCGCGCGCACGGCGTTCCACAAGCACGCCTTCATCCCCGCGGTTGCCGCCGAAGTGCTGGAGGTCCTCGAGGGCCAGGGCGTCAGCCCGTGCATCAATGTCGACGATCCGGATCGAGACGTCGTGCTGGGCGAGCACCCGTTCACTCATCCTGAGTACATCCGTCGTCTCGGGCCGTCGGTGCGTAAAGAGGATCCGCGGACCGCCGTGCGGACCCTGAGCGTCCTGGCGTTCACGCTTCTCGGTGGCGAGCCGTCCATGGTCCGAGACCTGGCCGCTCATGTGACGGCGCGGGTACCGGTGGCAGCCGCGGTTTCCACGGACCGGACCTATGGCGGCCTCCATTTGAGCTTTCGACCGCTCGGAGTGAGCAAGTGGTCCGGAGTCCTGGCATTCTGCGATGCCCAGGGCCTCGATGCTGGTCGCGTGCTGGCAATCGGGGATGCGGACAACGATGTGGAGCTCCTGGAGGGAGCTTCACTCGCTCTTGCCGTTGCCGACGCAACGCCAGCCGTGCTCGCGATCGCGGACCGGGTGCTGCCACCGGCGAGCGAAGGTGGCTGGGCCGAGATCGTCGGACTCCTAGGCCTGTCCGGCGAGAGCTCCTAGGCCTGTCCGGCGAGAGCTCAGGCTCCCGGTTCAGGGACGGCTTGCCCGTCCGATGCCGGCCCCGCGGCGGCGATCCGGACGAACGCGAGGCGGAGTTGGGACAATCCCTCGGTGAGCGCTCCGGCATGTTGGCCGAGACGGTCACCGAGCCCGTCGACCAAGAGACCGAGGGAGTCGATCGCCAGTCGCGCCTTGTCGAGCTGCGGTAGCTGTTGGGAGAGGTGCAGGGCTGCAAGCTCGAACAGCCCGTAGCAGTGGTTCGCGACCACATCCTCCGCCGGGGCAGCAGCAAGATGCTTTGCCACCTCCAGCAGCTCCTCCTCGGCAGCCAGCTCCTCCTCGCTCATGGTGCCCGGCCCGCCGCCCGCGCCGGCGGACGGCGGCGGTTCTTGCCGCGACCCTCCCCGCGTTCCCGGCCCGCCTTGCCCTCCCGGCCCTCCTGGGCCGGGGGATCCTGCCGTGCCGGATCCGGCTTCACCCGGCCGAGGTACGCGATGTTCCCCTTCTGGTGTCCACAGGCTGCTCATGCTGCTAGCGTACGTGGTGACAACTGAGGGAAGCGGGGCTGCGCGTATGGCGTGACTCCCACCCGGCCACTGTCGGCACAGCCGACGTGTGCGCCGGGTCTTGAGAGTGACCGGTCGGCATCGCCGGCTTCCCTTTCGTACGGTCGAGCACCGTCTCGGCCCTAGCGAGAGGACGACGCCCAATCACCACTGTTCCCAGCTCCAATGAGCCACGGATCAATGACCGTATCCGTGCTCGTGAGGTCCGGCTTGTCGACGCTGAAGGTCGCCAGCTCGGGATCACGCCTCTTGCGCAGGCGCTCGCCATTGCCCAGCAGCAGGATCTCGACCTGGTGGAGGTGGCGCCTCTGGCGAATCCCCCGGTCTGCCGGATCATGGACTATGGGAAGTTCAAGTTCGATGCGGCGCAACGAGCCAAAGAGTCGCGGCGCAAGACGAGCAATGTCGGCATCAAGGAGATGAAGTACCGGCCGAAGATCGGCCCAGGCGATTTCGACACAAAGACGCGCCAGGTCCTCAAGTTCCTGAGCGATGGCCACAAGGTCAAGGTGACTGTGATGTTCCGGGGTCGGGAGGTAATCCACCCTGACCTCGGCCGGCGCATTCTCGAGCGGATCACCGAGCAGATCGATGGGGTGGCCAAGATCGAGACGGAAGGTCGCCTCGACGGGCGGAACATGGTCATGGTGCTCGCACCGGACAAGCGGGCGAAACAGTCATCGGACGCGAGACAGTTGACTGAGGAACGGCACCGGGTGATCTCGAACGGGAACGCGCCGGGCGGGACCGTGACAACAGGTGGCGTCGGTTCGGCATCGCCCGGCATGACCGTGCCAGGACCCGGCGAGGCAGTGCCGGACAACGGTCAGGCAGGTTTGGAGATGCACGTGCAGGTGGAGACGCAGCCGTAGGAAGGACCACCGGCTGGGTCGTTCGCAGTTAGGAGCCACCTGTACCGGTTGGGCAGGGACTCTTGCGAGTCGCCAGCCATGGATCTGTGCCTCAGAACGGCCGACAGGCCGATGGAAGACATGAGGTACAGAGCGAAGTACGAGACGAAGACCGAAATGAAGACAAGGGGTACCGAAATGCCGAAGCAGAAAACGGACCGGGGTGCAGTGGCCCGTTTCAAGATCACCGGGACCGGGAAGATCAGGCGCCGGCAGCAGAACCGCGGCCACCTGCTCGAGAAGAAGTCGTCGGTTCGCACTCGCCGTCTTGCCCACGAAGTTGGAGTGTCCTCGGCCGACCGCAAGAGCGTTCGCCGACTGCTCGGGATCTGAGGACGCCGCTGGGCCTGCCGGCCCGGGTCATGCCTCGCCGCCGGTCCCGTCCGGCACCGGTCTTGGCATCTCCAACCCGAAGTTCTGCAACACCACAGATCGCACTCGAATTGATGATGAAGGGAGCCCCGAAATGGCCAGGGTCAAGCGCGCAGTCCACGGCAAGAAGCGCCGGAGGACCGTCCTCGAACGCGCGCAGGGCTTCTACGGCAACAAGTCGCGCTCGTACCGTGCGGCGAACGAGCAAGTCATGCACTCGCTCCAGTACGCGTATCGCGACCGCAGGGCCCGAAAGGGCGACTTCCGCAAGCTTTGGATCCAGCGCATCAACGCAGCGGCCCGGCTCAACGGCACGACTTACAGCCGTTTCATAGCCGGACTGCACAAGGCGGAAGTGAATGTCGACCGCAAGATGCTCGCCGACCTCGCGGTTCGCGACCCGCAGGCGTTCTCGGCACTGGTGCAGCTCTCCGTCGGCGCACTTGACGAAACTGAGGACGGGCTCGCCATGGGGACTGTCGACGAGGCTGTCTCTTAGGCAAAGAACAGCAACTTGATCGTTAGCATCGACGTGGGCTCACCATGAACAGGCTCGGCGCACGTGACCAGCGGGTCCAGCGCCTGCGGCGCCTGCTCCGTCGTTCGAGTGTCCGCGACGCCGAGCACGCTTTCGTTGCCGAGGGCGTGAGAATCGTGGAGGCCGCGATTGACGCAGGTGCGCCTGTCGAGTCGCTCTTTGTTGCCGCTGAGTGGCGATCGTCGGCATCGGTGACAGCGGTCGTCGAGCGGGCGGGCCGGACCGGACTGGCAGTCTTCGAGCTCGGGCCCGGGATCATGGAGCGCGTGGCTGACACCGTGAGCCCGCAGTCGGTCTGTGCTGTGGTCGAGTCTGTCGACCTCGGGCTCGACGAGCTGTTGTCACGGTCCGGGCCGAGCTCGGAGCGCGGCCTGGTTCTCGTCTGTGTGGACGTGCGCGATCCGGGCAACCTGGGGGCGGTGCTCCGCATCGCGGGTGCGACCAGCGTCTGCGGTGTGATCTGTTGCGAGGGAACCGTCGATCCGTTCAATCCGAAGGTCGTGCGTGCGAGCGCCGGCGCAGTGTTTCGGGTCCCGCTCGTGACAGCTGTCACGCCGGGCGAGGCGCTCGGCAGTCTCGCCGTGTCCGGTTACCGGTGCTGGGCGACGGTCCCAAGAGGGGGGACGGACTACGAAGTCGCGAACTTCGATGGCCCGACGGCGCTCGTGCTCGGAAACGAGGGAGCCGGATTGCCTGGCGAGGTCGTGGAGCGGCTGCACGGTTCGCTGACGATCCCGATGGCAGATGGGACCGAGTCGTTGAACGTGGCGATGACAGCTGCCGTGCTCTGCTTCTATGCGGCTCGCCGCCGCCGGACCGTGAGTTGAGGCTGCCCTAACATGTCGCGATCGCACCGCAGGACCAGGCGCTCGAAGGTGGCGCCGTGACGACCGACCCGGCCGGGGAGATAGCGCAGCTCGAGGCCGAGGCGACGGCCGCGCTCGAAAGTGCCGCTGATCTGGCGGCACTCGATGAATGTGAGCGGGCGGCGTTCCGATCGAAGAGGTCTCGTTTCGCGGAGATGTACCAGAAGCTGGGGTCGACCGCGCCAGAGGACCGGCGGGTGATCGGGCGGCTTCTGAACGAGCTCCGCGGCCGGCTCGAGGAGGTGGCCGACGCTCGGCGGGCCAAGCTTGCCGCGGCCGCCCGGGTCGAACGGCTCGCGGCGGACCGGCTGGACTTGACCGAGGTCCTGCCTGGGCATCTCGCCGGTCACCTGCATCTAGTCACCCAGGTGCGTGAGGCACTCGAGGACGTCTTCGTCGGCATGGGCTATGAGATCGCGGAAGGCCCCGAGGTCGAGACGGGGTGGCGCAACTTCGAGGCCCTCAACATCCCCGAGGATCATCCCGCCCGGAGCCCTCTCGACACTTTCTACGTCGACTTCGGCGAGCCGTGGAGCGTGCTGTTGCGCCCGCACACATCGCCGGTTCAGATCCGGCTCCTCCAGCGAGGCATGCTGCCGATCTACGCCGTGGTGCCGGGCCGCACGTACCGAAAGGACACGCCGGACTCGACGCATCTGCCCGTGTTCCACCAGATCGAGGGGCTCGTCGTCGACCGAGGGGTCACCTTCGCCGATCTGAAGGGGACGATCGACACCTTTGTCCGTGCCATCTTCGGTGAAGGGACGAGGACCCGGCTGCGTCCCGCGTACTTCCCTTTCACCGAGCCGTCAGCCGAATTCGAGATGTCGTGCGTGATCTGTGGCGGCGATGGTTGCCGGACATGTTCGGGCGTCGGCTGGATCGAGCTCGGCGGCTGCGGGATGGTGCACCCGGCGGTTTTCGAGGCGACCGGCGTCGACCCCGAGGAATGGACGGGTTTCGCCTTCGGGTTCGGGATCGACCGGATAGCGATCATGCGCCACGGCATCGCGGACCTGAGGGTCATGATCGAGAACGACGTGAGGTTCCTCGGGCAGTTTTGAGGCCGCGCTCGGACGCGGGGTCTGGCTTGCAGTAGAGGCCGATCGGCTGGCCGGCTGCCCGGTCGAAGCGATTCAGCCCCGGATAGGCGTGGCATGGCCGGGCGAGGAAAGATAGGGCGACGCATCGCCAGGTGCCTGGGCAGCGCGAAGGCACCACAAAGCACCGAGAAGGCACCACAAACGAGGTTCGAGGAGACGAGGAAGTGCGCGTTCCACTGTCGTGGTTGCGGGAACTGACCCCGCTCGAGACACGACCCACCGATCGCACGGAGGTTGCCGCGCTCGCAGCAGACCTTGACGCGCTCGGCTTGGTCGTGGAAGGCGTAGAGAAGGTCGGCGAAGGGTTGCGCGATGTCGTGCTGGCTCGCGTCCTCGAGATCGCCGCGATCGCGAAGGCGGACAAGATCCGCCGCGTCGTGGTCGACGCTGGCGGCTCCGAACCGGTCGAGGTTGTTTGCGGCGCTTGGAACTTCGACGTCGGAGACTTGGTGGTGCTCGCGCCCGTTGGTGCGGTGCTGCCGGGGGAGTTCCGTATCGAGCAGCGTCGGATGCGGGGTGTCATCTCCAACGGGATGCTTTGCTCGGGTCGCGAGCTGCGATTGTCGGAGGATCACGAGGGAATCCTGGTGCTCGGGCGCGATGGCGGCCAAGCTGGGACCGCCCGCCCGGCTGGGCCGGAGACGGCCGCCCGCCCGGCTGGGCCGCGGACGGCTGCCGGACCCGATGCCGGGCCGGAGCTGGGGCTCCCGCTCGCCGACTACCTGGGCGCCGCATTCGAGCCCGACGTCGTGTTCGATCTCGCGATCGAGGGCAACCGGCCCGATTGCCTCTGCGTTGCCGGCATCGCACGGGACATAGGCGCCCGTCTAGGTCTGCCATTGCGGCTGCCGGAGCCTGTCGTCGAGGGCGGCCCCGAGCCGGCTCGGTCGTACGCGAGCGTCGAGGTGCTGGCGCCGGAGCTCTGTCATCGACTGATCGGCAAGGTGCTGCTCGGGGTGACCAGCGTGGCTTCACCGGCGGTAATCGGTCGCCGGCTGACCCTGGCCGGGATGCGGCCGATCGACTCGATCGTCGACGCGTCGAACTACGTGATGCTCGAGCTCGGCCAACCGACCCATCCCTACGACCTCGATCGGCTCGGAGGCCATGGGCTGCGAGTTCGGGCGGCGCGGCCCGGCGAGGAGATCGTCACCCTCGACGGGGTGACCCGAGTGCTCGGGACTCGACCGGCCAAGTCGGACGACTCCTACGCGGGCAGCGATTGCTTGATCTGTGACGCCGACGATCGTCCCGTCGGCATCGGGGGCGTCATGGGCGGCCAGTCGAGCGAGATCACGACGGAGGCTTCGCGGGTGCTGCTCGAAGTCGGCTATTTCGTTCCGCTGGCCATCGCCCGGACTGCGCGACGGGTTGGGCTGAGGAGTGAAGCCTCGGTGCGGTTCGAGCGCGGGGTGGACCCGAACGGCATGGAGCGCGCGGCGCTGCGTTTTTGCGAGCTCGTGATCGCGGCTTCCCGATCGGCCGGAGTCGCTCCTCCGGTGGTCGCGTCGGGCTTGCTCGACGCTCACCCTGTGCCATACGCGCCGCGGAGGATTCGGGTCCGGACAGAGCGGGTCGGCGCGCTCCTTGGGATCGAGTTGCAAGATGCCGAGATCGGAGAGCTCCTGGAACCGTTGGGCTTCGTGACCGGCCTGCCGGCGAACACCGCTGCGAGCGGTGTTCTCCAGGTCGAGATGCCTTCGTTCCGCCCTGACGTCCGTCGGGAGGTGGACGTGGCCGAGGAGGTGGCACGTCGGATCGGTTACCAGGAGCTGCCGACTTCTCAGCGACGATCTCCCTACGTAGGTCGGCTCACCGACCTGCAGTCCCTTCGGCGAAGGCTGAAGCGGATCCTGGCAGGGCTCGGGGCTCACGAGGCATGGACGATGTCCATCGTCGAACCGCGGGACCAAGCGCGCGGGGGAGTGGCGGGTCCTTTGGTCACACTCTTGAACCCGATGGTCACAGAGGAGTCCGCCCTCAGGGGAGGTCTGTTGCCAGGACTGCTCGGCGCGTTGCGCCACAACGTCGACCATCGCCATCCGGCGGTGCGGCTGTTCGAGATCGGTGACGTGTTTGCCCTGCCGCGCGAGCCGATAGCGGGCTCTCAGGAAGATCGGGAGCTGCCTGAGGAGTGGGAGCTGGTCGGGCTGCTTCTCGCGGACTTCGACGACGACGCTGGTGCAGCGGTGAACGCCTGGCGAGTGATCGCCGATGCTCTCAGACTGGAAGGCGCAGAGCTACGTCCTGCCGTCAGGGCGGGCCTTCACCCGGCGAGGACCGCGGAGATCGTGGCTTGCGACATCGTGCTCGGCGTTGTGGGTGAGGTCGATCCTGAGACCCTTCTCGAATATGACCTCGTGCACACTTGGGCAGGTTGGCTCGAGCTCGACCTGCTCAAACTGGCCGCAGCACCTCGGCGACCGCTCGTTGCCCGTCCGGTGAGCCGCTTCCCGTCCAGCGACGTCGATCTTGCGTTTGTCGTGGCGGACTCGGTCCCTGCGGCCGCGATAGAAGCGGCACTCGGCCAGGCGGCCGGCGAGCTGTGCGAATCCGTGGTGCTCTTCGATATCTATAGGGGAGCGGGCGTGCGCGAGGGTTCGCGCAGCCTGGCGTACCGGCTGCGCTTTTGTGCCCTTGAACGCACCCTGACCGACGGCGAGGTGGCGGAGCTCCGCTCTCAGTGCATCGCCGCGGTCGAACGTCAATTCCAAGCCACGCTCCGGGGCTGAGCCCCATCGGGGGGAGGCTGCGGCGGCAACGGGCGGCGGCCCATTTGCCAGGAGTCTTGCCCGGCGTCCGGGCGCGCCCTTCCAGGCATCGTGACCCGCACAGTTGTCGATCAGGCCGCGGGGGCGCCACCGAGTTCGTCGAAGGGGCTCGGCTGCTTGGATGACGACCTGCTCCGGGCCCGCGTCCGCGGCACTGTCGCCAGCACAAGGCAGATCTGAGCTTGGGGGTGGTACCGGATCTCGGGGCGGAGAGGCAAGCTCGCCGTGGCGGCTACCGTAGGGCCGCACCCAGACCCAGGCCCCGGGCTCGCCTTCGAGGCAGTACCCGTCGTGCGTCTTCAAGAAGTGGTGGTGGTGACAGAGCCTCGCCAGGTTGGCGAGCTCTGTCGGGCCACCTTCCGCAAAAGGAACCAGGCGGTGGTCGATCTCGAGGTTCCTGGTGGCCGAGCACCCGGGCACGACGCAGCACCGGTCGCGTTCCAAAAGGGCGCTGTGGAGCTTTGCCGGCACCGATCGACAACAAGGGGGCGGGGCCGCG
>PMVZ01000153.1:0-7767 GCA_003166375.1 Acidimicrobiaceae bacterium
GACCCAGGCGATGCCAGGAGCGGACTGCAGCAGGCTGACGTAGGGATGGTCCGCTCCGAGTGATCGCAGCTCTTTCTCGCAAGCGTCGATCTCAGAATCGAGGTCGTCGATCATCGACAGTGCTGTGGCGATGTTCTTCGTCCAAGGATCGGGGAGCTCGAGGCGACCGAGCAGCTCGCGACCGGACTTTCCGAACAGGTCCGAGACNNACAAGATGGAGGCGGAAGCGGGCCCGCTCCCGCTCGGCGCGGATCTCCGGGTCCGGGAGCCATATCGCCGGCACGAGATCACGCCGGGAGAGCTCGGCGAGGACCCACGCGTCGATCTTGTCGGTCTTGCAGGCAAGTGGTGCGAGACCCTTCACCTTCTGCGCGTCGGCGATCTCGACGTCCCATCCCATGAGCTCGAGGCTGTCGTGGACGAAGCGGGCGCCGTTCATCGACTCGATGGCCGCGCTCACCGGTCCGCCGAGGGCCGCCACTTCCTTGGCGAGGTGACGGAGCCCGTCGAGATCGGGAGGGGCTTGGGTGACGGCGAGCTTTGTGCCAGCCTCGTTGAGCACGCAGACGTCGAGTCGCTTTCTGCTTAGGTCAAGTCCAAGATGCAACATGGTGTGGGGGCCTCCTTGGTGCTGGTTCCGACGAGAACCCAATGTTCACGCCGGGGAGGTCCCTCTTCATGGCATTCAAACACCAGTGAACCACATAGACGGCGCGACGTCCTCGAGGTTCCCGATCCGGCGTGAATAGTGGAAGGGACAGAAATGGGTACTCTCACAGGGCGCGCCAGGACCGACTCCTCACCACCATCGCTCGGGCATTACGAGCAAGCGGCGGGCAGAACTCACTAGAGCGTCATTTCGAATCGCCGCTGCCCCGTTCCATCTGGTGTCGAACATCGCGCACCGTTGCCTCGGAGAGCCCGACGTCGCGGGCGATCTTTCGGTTCGACTCGCCCGGAAAGGCGCGCATCAGCTCGGCCGCCTTCTCTCGGGTGACCTGGGAACTGAGTCGTCGCGTGCCGTCGGTCTCCCTGACGCCGGCACGAGGAACTGTGTTGGGAGTGAGCTTGCGCCGGTCGGCCACTGTCTTGGGCGACAGGCCGCAGATAGAGGCAATCTTGCGATCAGATAGGCCAGGCCGGCACTCAAGTATGTGGCTGACGGCCGTGAGCCGCTCGGGCAAGCTGAGCGGCTTGCCGTGGGCTGAGTTGGATCTCACCGCCAGGATGAATGCCTCCTCCTTGTTCCCGTGGAACACCTGAGCTCGAATCGAGCTGTCTCCGCGCAGCCGCGCGGCTAGCACGAGATGGCGGCCGGCGATGACCGTCATGGTCTCGGCCTGCACGAGGATCGGGGGAAGCACCCCCCTTTCGATCTCGGCGAGCATGCGGGCGTGTTCAAGGTCCTCTGGTACGAGTCGTGGGGACTCGCCAAAGTGCAGGGACGAGATCGGGACGACAATCTCCCCACCGGCTGACTCTTCGTCTTTGAACACGGTGGCGACTCCTTTCTGGTCGTTCGTGGCCGAGCCGCTGAGCTCTCACGTCTCGCGGCCGCTCTTCGTTGGGGGGAAAGATCGCCCAGCGGCGAAGAGTGCTACCGACGATCGAGAACCACTTGGGCCGCGTAGGCCCCTTGTGCTGCTCGTTGTCAGCTCGGTCGTGCTCTGGCGCTTCCCGTAAGCGACCCATGACGGGAGAAACCCAGTTGAGGAATTCGGTCACGCAACCCTCGAGTGCGTGAATTCACGCATTTTCTTGACTTCTCGATGCTACCGGTTTACGACACTCTCTGTGTCCATTCGGACACTCTGCGTAGGAGTTCCCGAGATGACCAGCCTTAATAAAACGCGTCCAGCAGCCAGTGATCGCTGCGATCGAGGAGAGACCCGGAGCGGGTTTGCGGCACGGCTTCGGACGAAGCGGCCGCGGAGGCGGAGCTGGGGCGTCGCCTCTGTCGCGCTCTGTGTCGCCATGGCCGCGATCTGGCTTGTTGCCATCCCTATCGCGTTGGCGCCCCCAGCGCGTGCGTCCTCGCTTGGAACGGTGCTGATCTTGTCGACGAGTGTGAACGGGGGAACCTCAAGCCCAGAGGCCCAGGCGGCGACGGCCGACGGCTACAGCGTCACGGTCGCCAGCCCATCGACCTGGGACAGCCTCACCGAGGCAAACTTCGCCTCCTACTCGGCCATCGTGATCGGCGACCCGAGCAACGGCTCGTGCGCGACGACAGTCCCGTCCGATGCCCTCAGCACGGCGGCGACGTGGGGCCCGGCCGTCACAGGCAACGTTGCCGTGGTGGGCTCGGCTCCCGAGTACGCCGGCGCGAGCGGGACCACTCTCATCGATGACGCGATCGCCTACGCCGTCTCGGGCAGCGGTACCGGGCTTTACGTATCGCTCAACTGCGAGTACTCGAGTGCGAGCTCGAACACGGCAGTGCCGCTCCTCGCTCATGTGGACGGGGGCGGATTCGCGGTTCAGGGCCAGTCCGCGACCTGTCCCAACTCCGGTACCGTGAACACTCTCGTAGCGGTCGCGAGCAACCAGTTCGCCAAGCTCCAATCGAGCTCGCTCGGTCCATGGGTCTCGCCTGCGTGCTCGGTAGAGGCGAGCTTTGACGCCTGGCCGAGCGCGCTCTCCGGTCTCGGCTTTGACGCCGGAGCGACGCCCGTTGACTTCACGGCTTCGGACGGGGTGACCGGCCAGCCCTATGTCCTCGTCGGCTCGGCGCCGAGTGCCGGCACCCTGGCACTTTCGCCCTCGACGGGAGGAGAGGTGCCCCTCAGCAGTACCTACGGCGGCTCGAATCCTGCCGCGCTCGGATACTCGCAAAACCGCGCCCTCGTGGCCGATCCGGTGGATCCGGCAACGGGCGATTTCACCGAGTCGAGCACGGACCTCTCGATCCCGACCTACGGCCCCGCACTCGATTTCACCCGTACTTACGACGCCCAGCTCGCCGAGCAGCAGACCATGGCCGGCACGCCCGGCGCGTTCGGCTACGGCTCGACGGACAGCTGGGCGAGCTCGCTCAGCTTCGGTACCCCGAGCGCCGGTGGCATCTACACGATCGCCGGCCTGAGGACAGACGACGGCCAGGGCGGATCGGCGACAAGCTCGCCCCTCAACCCCTTTGGCGTTTACAGGGACTCGAGCGGGAACCTCTACATCGCCGATGACTTGGACAACCGGGTCGAGGAGATCCCGGCCACGAGCGGGACCCACTGGGGCATCGCGATGACCGCCGGCGACATCTACACCGTGGCCGGCAACGCCACCGGCATCTGGGGTTACGCCGGGGACGGAGGCCCGGCCAGCGCCGCCCTCCTCAACAATCCCGACAGCGTCGTTCTCGACAGCGACGGGGACCTCATCATCGCCGACACGGACAACAGCCGGATCCAGATGGTGGCGGCAGGGACCACCACGCCCTACCTGTCCGGGACGACGCCCGGTGACATTTACACGATCGCCGGCAGCGTGTCTGGGAGCCAGGGTTATTCGGGGGACGGCGGAGCGGCCACCTCGGCCTACTTCTCGCTCCCCGAAGACGTCACGACCGGCTACGGCAACAACAACCTCTACATCGCCGACACCTCCAACAACCGCATCCAGGAGATCGCCGCCTCGAGCGGGACGCAGTGGGGCGACTCCATGACCGCCGGTGACATCTACACGATCACCGGCAGCTCGACAGGCGCATCGGGCCACACTGGTGACAGCGGCGCTGCCACCTCGGCCCTGCTCTACTACCCAGAGGGGGTGACGACGGCGAACGGCAGCAACAACGTCTACATCGCGGACACGTGGAACAACCGAGTGCAGGAGGTCGCCGCCTCGAGCGGCATGCAGTGGGGCGTATACATGACCGCAGGCGACATCTACACTGTCGCCGGCAGCGCTTCAGGGCTTTACGGCTACTCCGGCAACGGCGGCGCGGCCACCTCGGCCCTGCTCAACCAGCCAGACCAGGTCACCTTCGACAGTTCCTCGAACATGTACATCGCCGACACCGGGAACGACCGCGTCCGCGAGGTCTCTGCCTCGACGACCGACATCTCGGCCTACGCGGGCAACGGCGAGACCCTCTTCGACACCGGTGACGGCGGCTCGGCTCTCGCGGCCGGCCTGTGGAACCCGAAAGGGATCGCCACCGACACCATGGGCGACCTCTTCGTCGCCGACCACGTCAACAACCGCGTGCAAGAGATCGCCGCCTCCAGCCACACCCAGTTCGGCATCTCGATGACCGCCGGAGACGTCTACACCGTCGCCGGAGGAGGCACGGGGAACGTTGGGAGCGGTTACGGGGGACCCGCCACGAGCGCTTCCATCGGCTCCGTCTTCGGGGTCGCGCTCGACTCGGCGGGCGACCTCTATGTGACAAATCTCACACAGGTTCTCGAGGTCCCGGTCGCTTCGGGCACCCAGTGGGGGATCTCGATGACCGTCGATGATATCTATGACGTTGCCGGTTCTTCCTATCCGGGCTCCTCGGGCGACGGCGGCATCGCCACCTCGGCTTTTCTCTCCTCGCCGGCGGGCGTCACCTTCGACTCGACCGGGGACCTCTACATCGCCGACGCCGGGAACAACCGCGTCCAGGAGGTCGCCTCCCACTCGGGCACCCAGTGGGGGATTGCCATGACGGCTAACCACATCTACACCGTGGCGGGCAGCTCCACGGGTGCCTGGGGCACCTCAGGCGACGGTGGGGCGGCAACCTCGGCGCTCTTCAACTTCGACACGAGCGTCGCGCTGGATCAGGCCGGAGACATCTACATCGCCGACGCGGGAAACAACCGCATCCAGGAGGTGGCCGCCTCGACAGGGACACAGTGGGGCGTTCCCATGACCGCTGGCGACGTCTACACCGTCGCTGGAAGCGCGTCGGGCAGCTTGGGTGCGAGCGGGGACGGCGGCGCGGCCACCTCGGCGCTGCTCGGTGAACCAGAAGGTGTCACAGTCGACCCGGCGGGTGACCTCTATATCGCAGACTCGGGTAACAACCGCATCCGCGAGGTGGCGGCCGCGAACGGGGTGCAGTGGTCACAGAACATGACCTCCGGCGACATCTACACCATCGCCGGCAGCGGCACCAATGGTTACTCGGGAGACGGCGGCGCGGCCACCTCGGCCGACCTCGCCTTTCCGGGCGCGGTGGTCCTCGGTCCCTCGGACAGCTTCTACATATCCGACGAGATGAACAACGTCATCCGGGAAGTGAACGCAGGGACGTCTCCATTCCCAGTTTCGCCCGCAGCGGGCGAGGTGACCGTCACCGAGCCCACCGGCGCCGAGGTCACTTTCTACCCTCAGGTCGCCGGCAGCTGCACCTCGCCGTACGTCGTGGCTGGCGGCTATTGCGCCCTTCCCCAGTACTTCACCGACTCGTTGACCTATAACTCGGGCAGCGGCACCTACGCCTTCTCCCCCTATCCGACGGACCCGTTCATCTACAACGCCTCAGGCCGGCTGCTGTCGGAGACCGATGCCGATGGGGACACCGTCGCCCTCAGCTACGGGAGCCCCTCTCCGGGCTCGGGCGAGTGCCCGTCCACGGCCTCCTCGTGCAACACGGTCACCTCCGCCGGCGGTCGCGCGCTCGTGCTCGGGCTCAACTCCGCAGCGCTCGTCACCTCTGTGACCGACCCGCTCGGGCGGCGCTGGACCTATGCCTACAATGGCTCTGAGGACCTGACCTCGGTGACCGACCCGATGAGCCGCGTGACGTCCTACACCTACGGCAGCGGCACGACCGGCAACCCGCTCCTCGTCAACGACCTCCTCACTATCACAAAGCCGAACGCCCAACCGGGTGGTCCCGACGCGGGCGACGCCACGGTGAACGTCTACAACGCATCGGGACAGGTGACATCCCAGACCGACCCGGCGGGTTTCGTCACGACTTTCAACTACTCGAACCTCGATGCCTCGACGGGCAACGGGACGGTAACCGAGACCAATCCTGACGGGAGCACGACCGTCTACGACTACGAGTCCGGGGCCCTCGGCGCCCAGTCGCAGTGGTCCGGGGCGATCGGGTCGACTCTCGTCTCCAATGCGAGCTACGGGCCGAACCTCACGACCGGGACGCTGCTCGATACGTGGAGCACCAACGGCGACGTGAGCGCGAACGGAGCGCCCGAGGAGACGAGCTACACCTACGACCAGCACGGCAACGAGACCTCGGAGACCAACCCGCTGGGAGAGACGACGACGACCTGGTCGACCTCGCTCGACGAGCCGAGCTGTGACGCAACGGCCACGGCCACGAGCAATTGCTCCTCCAGCCTCCAAGGGCCTGCGCCGGTCACCCCCGGTGGCACGATCACGCCCCCTTCGTCCGCCCCGCCCGCGGGTGTTACCTATACCGAGTACGACACCTACGGGAACGCCCTTTACACGACGACCGGTGTCTATGAGCCGGGGGCCCAGACGGCCTCGTACCTGCGGACGAACTACACGCTGTACAAGGGAAACACGATCACGCTCAACAGCACCCAGATCTCCTGCACCGCCACGCCACCATCTCCCTCCCTTGCCTGCGCCACGATCAACGCCGACGGAATCGTCACCCAGCTCGCATACGACTCCGCAGGAGATCTCATCTCCTCGACCACCCCTGACGGGAACGGCTCGCAGCTGGCCGAGACCACTTACTCCTACGACGGGGACGGCGAGCAGACCGCCACGGTGGTCCCCGACGGCAACCTTTCCGGAGCGAACGTCGACAACTACACGACAGTGACGGTCTACGACTCAGACGGNNACGCCGCGGACGACCTACGACTACTACGACGCCGACGGCAACTTGACCTCGGTGAAGGACCCCCGCGGTTACACGACCACGGATACGTACAACGCGGATGACGAGGAGACCCTTGTCACCGACCCGGACGGGAACAAGACGCTCACCTGCTACGACGGGGCGGGGAACGTGACCGAGACCGTTCCACCCGTGGGCGTTGCGGCGAACTCGCTCACGCCGGCTTCGTGCCCGAAGAGCTACCCGTCCGGCTACGGCGTGCGCCTGGCCACGGACGCGACGACCTACACCTATGACGCCAACGGCGACAAGACCGTGATGACGACTCCAGCGCCGTCCGGCCAGAGCCAGGGCGACGTGATGACCGGCGCCGACGCCGGCAACGGTGCCCAGCCGTTGATAACAACTCCACCCAGCGACGAGACGACGACCTACACCTACGATCTCGCGGGCAACCTGATCGAGACCATCGCTCCGCCGACGAGCAGCGGGGGCCCGAACGACGACACCTGGGACACATACGACGCCGGCGGAGAGCTGGCCACGGTGACGACCGGATACGGCACCACTGCCGCGTCCACAACGAGCTACTGCTACGACCCGAACGGGGACACGACTGCGGTCGTGGCGCCCGACGGCAACACCGCGGGAGTCGCCACGTGTGAGACCTCTTCTCCCTGGATCGTGAGCGCGACCTCGTTCCCGACGCAGGCCGCCTACCAGACGACGTCGAGCTACGACTCGGTTGGTGAGCTCGTGTCGACCACTTTGCCAGCGACTACGGCGGCACCGAGCGGGATCACGACGTCGTACACCTACGACGCGCAGGGCAACAAGCTCACGAGCACCGACGAGATCGGGGTGATCACGACCTACACCTACTCTCCGACGAACCTTGTGGCATCTATCAGCTATTCCGGCTCTTCGGCCCACTCGGTGAGCTACAGCTACGACGCAGACGGCAACAAGATTGCGATGAGCGATGCCAGCGGTTC
>PMVZ01000153.1:7852-8758 GCA_003166375.1 Acidimicrobiaceae bacterium
CTCGAACACCGCCGACGGTCTCCAGTACTCAGAGACGCTCGGTTCTTCGGGCGACTCGATCGCAACCACCTACGACGCGACCGACTCCCCGTCGGCGATCGACCTCGTGGGCGGCTCGACCACCCTGCTCGGCTTCTCGTACACCGACGCGCCGTCCGGGGCGATCCTCGCCGAGACGGACACGCCGAGCTCCCCGAAGTCGCCGGCCGACTATACCTACGACTCGCAAAGCCGCGTGACCTCGATGACTCCGGGATCGGGCTCGACTCTCAACTACGGCTTTGACGCCTCGGCGAACCTTACGACGCTCCCGCCCGGTGCCACGGGTACCTACGACCACGCCGGCGAGCTGACGTCGTCGGTGCTCTCGGGCACGACGACGAGCTACACCTACAACGCGGACGGCGAGCGGCTGTCGGCGAAGCAGGGCTCGACGACCATCGCCTCAGGCACTTGGAACGGTGCCGGGGAACTCACGTCCTACTCGAATACGGCAGCAAACATGAGCGCGGCCACCTACGACGGCGACGGCCGGCGGACATCGGAGACTTCAACGCCCAGCGGGGGCTCTCAGATCACACAGAACTTCGTCTGGAACACGATCTCGGCAGTTCCGAACCTGCTCATGGACTCGACCAACGCGTACATCTTCGCCGGCAGCGGGACGCCCGCAGAACAGGTCAACCTGTCGACTGGGACGATCGTCTACCTCGTGGCCGATAGTCTGGGGTCGGTGCGTGGAGCCGTAGCTTCCTCCGGGTCTCTCAGTGGCTCTGTTGACTACGACGCCTGGGGCAATCCTGAGACGGCGGGTGGTCTGAGCAGCTACACGCCGTTCGGCTTCGCGGGCGCGTACACCGACCTGTCGGGCATCGTCTACCTCATCGGGCGCTACTACGACCCGCA
>PMVZ01000306.1 GCA_003166375.1 Acidimicrobiaceae bacterium
CAGTTCAACACGATCCTTAACAGGTTGCGAGCCATTCTCGGCCGGTCGTTTGCCTACGCGCCTGATCTCTGCGCGATGACGGCGTCCCGCCACCTGTGCCCGACGCCAGCAGACGATGGTCCTCCCCAGCCGCCTTCAGGGCCTGGTCTGACGCGCACCCTCTGTCGCCTCAATGGCTCATCACACGGCCGAGCGCGACCGGCACGGACGACCACACTCGCCTCCCCCGGCGTCTTGATTCGACTCGGGTCGGGTGCTCGATAGCCACCGATCGCCTCACGCAGGAGGTGGAGGATCTGGATGCGCAGCGCAACTGGGACGTCGTGGTCAGCTCTCGATCCCACAGCGTCCCTCCGACCGATGTCGCCCTGCTCAGCATCGAGCGACGCCCGCACGAGCGAACGCGAGGCCCACATTCGAGAAGAAGGCAGAGTCGAGAATGGCACCCCTTGCCGACGGCTCGCTCGAACCTTAAGTGTCACGATCTCAGTCACAGGTCCGCAGGCTCCTCCCCTACCGCTCCGAAGATGGCCGCCGAGGCAAGCCACGCGAACCTCGGCCGCCTGAATTCGACTCACGTTCCCATTCCCACTGGAGTGAAGGCTGCAAGAGCGTCAGGCGGGTGCGCTCGCCAGGGTCACGCGGATCGCGCCGGCGAACTCGTCCCAGACGGGAAGGGACGTCATCGGAACAATTTCGACAGATGCCCCCGTGTACGGCGAGTCGATGATGCGCCCGCCGCCCACGTAGATCGCGACGTGGTGGACGAGTCCTTTTCCACCAGGCCCGGCGAAGAAGAGCAAGTCACCCGGCTTAAGCTTGGCGAGCGGGACCGGGATGCCGGCGTGGCGCTGGTCGGCCGCGTCGCGGGGTAGGTAAAGACCGTAGCGGGCATAGAGCGAGTACACCAAGCCAGAGCAGTCGTAGCCGAAGCCGCTCGTCCCGCCCCAGAGATAGGGAAGCCCGAGGAACCGACGCGCTTGTTCGGCGACGGTCGTCCCCGACACGGCGCCGACGCGCACTGGGCTGAGCGCATTGTCGGCGATCGCCCCCTCTTCGCCCGCGGGGAGTCCGAGGACGAGGTAGCCCGGCACTGTCCTGACGACGGGCAGGACGGTGTCGTAGCTGACGAGGAAGCGGCGCCGGGCGACCATGCCCTTGGCCACGGCGTAAAGCCACGTGCGTGCCACGCTGACGATCACCTCCCGAAACTTTGCCGGTGGTGCGACGGCGGACAGCTGAACATTCGGCACCCAGCCGATGATGCCGTCGGGGAAGCGCGAGCCACGTTGGTCGGGGACCTCGACCTCACTCCATCGCCCCCGGCGCGCGAGGACGAGGACCTCTTGGCCTAACAGGACCTGGGTGTTGATGCGGCTGTCGAGGCCGAGCCGCTGGGTCACGCTCAGCCGAGTGAGCCAGTGCTCGATCCCTGCCGGGTCACCGAGCGCCGGCGCGTCAACCGGTCGCGGGCTCGACGGGAGGTGCCATACCGTTGCCACCGACACCTGCACCCAGGCAGGAGTCGTCGTCTGCGCAAAGGCCACGGCGTGCGCGACCGACCCTTGCGTGACCGACACGGCCAGCGCGAACACGACGAGGAGTTGTCGGATTGAACGAATGTCAAATAATGCCCGCGCGAGCGCTCGCATTGTTCGCGCTAGCTTCCTAGCGACCCCGTCATTTGGTGAGCACGTTCGGGAGATGTGGAGCTTCTTCTGGCCTGCTCTGGAACGGCACTTTCGGTATGGCCCGTTGAAGCCGACAGGCGGGTCAGGTCCGCCTTTACTCTTACCCCTCAAGGTGTTGGGTTCTCGCCTGCCGCTCTCTGGGCGGCGGATAAACGGCCCTGGCGATGGTATTGGAGACCCAGGCGATTACCCATCCATAGAACACCAAGAGCACGTTTCGCATGTCGCGTCTGCCTTTACCAGCCGCCACAACAGCTAACAGGACGGCCCAGGCAACAGCACATCCGATGCTGTATGCCGTGTAGGTCCTAAGCCTCAGTTTCACGTGTCGGCCGTCCTTCCATGACCTCTTGACGTGCTTCAAGTATGCCGCCTTTACCCACTCCTAGAACGACAGGGTCACCACATGTTCCAGACCGCCGGGACGGAGGAGTACGGAGCGTTCCACCTCACGCCTTCGGAGGGACCCCGTGGCCCCTAGTAACACGCGTTACTACGGTCACCTGGCTTCAGGCTACCTACTCGCTTCCTGAGAAACGGCGCCCCTCGCGGCTCGGGGTCACCGGGGCACTACGGTGACTGCGCATCGTAACAGGGGAATCCTGCTTATTCGTGCATCCGCGGTGACCAAGGTCGAACCGAGATTCTCGGCGAGAGCGACGTAACAGGCGTCGTATGCCGAGACATTGTCCCGAAGCTGCCAGACCCGGTCGAGGAAGGAGAAAACTGGATAACGGATCAGCCCAAGTTGTCGCCAGGTGTCGAGTGCCGCCCATCCAACTCCCTCATCGATCTCACCTGCAGCGACCATCCGGCGCAGCCCATTCGCCACCTCGGCGTCGATCAGATGTGGCACATGCAACTGGGACTCGCCAAGCGCTCGGCGGGCCGGCCCGGCGTTGAGCAGTGCCGAGATGGCCGCCGACGCGTCGACGACAATCACCTTTCTGCACGTCCGGCACTGACGTGTCCGATGATGGTCCTCGTGTCGAGGTCCACGTCAGGCAAAGCACCGAGCAAAGCGGGATTGTCCGCACGCCGGGTAGCTTCGGCCAGTTCCTTAACGGCTGTCGCTGCTACCGAGGCACCGTCTCGAGCCGCCAGCCGCTCGAGACGCTCGACTACGTCATCCGGGACGTTACGCAAGTAGAGGGTTCTCATGTCGCAATATGCTAGCACTCGACTAGCATATTGCGACGGGGAGACACGGTAGATAGGCGGGGCCCCACTGGGCAGAACACGCGCATCAGGGATCATCGCGGAGCTTTCGACCCTAGGAATCGTCGAACGCCGCGAGATCGGCCGCACAGTCCTGGTGTCCCTGGCGAGACACAGTGCCGCCGGGGAACTCATCGATCGCCTTGCCCACCTCGGCTCGCAGGTGATCGCTCGGCTTCGCTCTCTCGCCAACCAGGTCGAGCCGGTCCCCGAGACGCCGCTGATCTTCGGATCGTTTGCGCGAGGCGAAGCCGACGCCGACAGCGACCTCGATGTGCTGGCCGTACGCTCGCCAGCAGCCAACCCTGACAAATGGGCAGCCTCGCTTTCCGGCTTTGCCGAACAGGCCCAAGCTCTCGCTGGCAATCCTGTCCAGCTGCTCGACTACGGCCTCGAGAACCTGCGCCGCAAAGCGGGACCGAAAGCCAAGGAGGGACGCGAATTCTGGCGCGCAGTTCGCGGCGATGCCATCGTGCTCGTCGGTTCGCAGTTCGACGACCTTATCGGCGGTGCAAGATGACTCCACGGCGTAGCCCCCGTCACCCCGTCGCCCCAAGTGGCGCCCGGGCCTACTTGCCCAAGTCGGAGGCGTGGCTCGACGCGGCAGTCGAAAGCCTCGACGCCTGCCGATGGGATGTCGCTGCCGGTAGCGCAGTGACCGCCGGATTAGCGCATGCGATGCCATCACCGCCGCTCTCGTCGGCCAACGCGTCGCGGGCGAACACGTCGAAGCTCTCAGCCTGCTGGCAACCGCGGCCGACGACGGGCGGTATGCGGCTCGCCAGCTGTCCCAGCTGCTGCGGTTCAAGACCCCCGCCCAATGCGACCCCGCTCCGCTCGCCGCAGCGGACGCACGAAAGGCCGTCGAGTTGGCCCGGCGGCTTGCTGTCAGAGCGCCACGGTGATCGAACGACGACGCCCCTAGGCGTCGGCTTGGAGCGGCAGGCGCGCCGTTCCTTCGAACACGTCTCTTTTTGGAGCGGACGACGGGATTCGAACCCGCGACCCTCACCTTGGCAATAAATAGATGCCTACCCGCCCTACCTGGCTAAATATAAATGAGTGCAGCGTATGGGCCGTTTTCTACTGCCAATAGTTGACCGTAACCGACCGTGTTTATCAATGGCTTGTGGTATTTCCGTGGTGCATATTCCACGGCGATCCTGTACCACGTGCACCACAACCGAACGAGATTTCTGCATCTCTACCTGCTCTTCTCGTCGGTTCATCGGTATCCGGCGCTGCCCGCGAGGTCAGGTCTCGCCGCCCGCTCTCGGACGGCCCCCGGCTGCTGTCTGCCCGATGGTGTGTGCTCATTACCGCCATTCTATCCATCTCGGTGACGGTGTTCTCGAGCACTCATGGGTAGGTTGGACGGGCGCCTTCTGCGAAGTTCATAGCGCTCTGCTGGCTGTTCCGTTATGTCTCTCCTCCGCGTCACCGTCTCAACCAGCAGTTTCGCGGACGTCGAACCGGCTAAGCCGGCGTCAGCCCTCACCTTGGAGAGGTGATGGTCGAGTGCCGATCGCTCCAGGGGATGAGCCGATACTGCACAGGTGACCGGATTCGCGGGCAGCCTGGTGGCACGTCATTCGAATCCCGCTGCGATCACTTCCGCAAAGACCTCTACCAAGGGGCGACGCGAGGCTGTCCGCGTGGGCCGCGTGACGTTCTTCGGGCCCGCTGGCAAGAAAGAGCTCGACTTCGTCGACGCGAGGCGCTGGAGCGCGTGTCCCCCAGCTCGACTGCCACCGATCTGCTACTCGGCGCTGAAAGGGAACTGCACGTCCGCCTTCCCGCGCGACGGGAACCCCAAGGACGTAGCCAACGGATCGGTCGGGTAAGTGACGACGTGGGCACAGGCCCGGCCGGACTGGGAAGATTAGTCACGTGCCGGGCCCAGCCACCCAAGTCGCCTCCCGCCGAACGGCCGTGACCAGACTGCACGAGGTGGCGACGCTCGATGTCGTGCCAACGCAGCCCTTCGCCTTCGACCCGACATTTCACAAGCCAGACCACTTCCCCTCACCGGACACCGCGTGGGAGCCCGGAGTCCGCTGGCAGACCCTCCGCCTCGGCGACCAGTCGTTCGGGCTGCGGATCGAGGACGCCACGCCCAACGTCCGTGTTCATGTCTGGGCCCGCGGGCGGGTGTCTGACCAGCTGCTGGGCACGGTGGCGGAGGAACTGTCGTGGAGAGCGAACCTCCGGCTCGACTTGGCCGACTTCGAGCGCTGTGCCCGCCGCGACCCGGCGCTCGCACCCGTCCTTCGCCGCTGGCGGGGCATGCGCCCGATGCACCTCGGATCGCTCTATGAGTACCTGGTGATCGCGATCGTCCTCCAGAACGCGACCGTTCGTCGCTCCGTCCAGATGCTGCAGGCGCTGTTCCAGCGCTATGGCACCCGGCTCCAGTTCGACGGCCGCGACCTCTATAGCTTCTGGAACCCAGCGGCACTCGCGGGCACCGCTGAGGAGGAGCTGCGCGCGCTCAAGGTCGGGTACCGGGCGCGGTCGCTCCTGCGCGTCAGTGAGGTCATCGCTCGGGGCGACGTCGACGAAGCAGCGCTTCGCCACGCTACGAGCGACGAACAGCGCGCGGCGCTGCTGTCGCTCTATGGCATCGGG
>PMVZ01000097.1 GCA_003166375.1 Acidimicrobiaceae bacterium
CTCGAGGCCCGCGTGCGTGCCGGTCGTCTGTCGGACCCAGCCAAGATCGGTGCCGCCGCGAACCGCATCTGTCGTGACTCGGGAGTGGGTCGCTGCTTTAGGACCACGGTGCGAAAGGGCGTATTCTCCTGGGACTTCGACGAGAAGGCCCGAGGTTATGACGAGGAGCTCCTCTGTGGGCGCTATGTGATCACGACCTCGCTCGACAAAGACGAGGTACCGGCCGCCCAGGTGGTGCGCTACTACCGCAGCCTGCAGAACGTCGAGCACCGTTTTCGGGTGTTGAAGGACTTCTTGGAGTTGAGGCCGATCTTCCACTGGACCGAGGGCCGCGTGCGGGGCCACGTTGCCCTGTGCGTGCTGGAGGCCACCATCGAGGCCGTCATGGCCAAGGACCTCGCCGCCGCCAAGGTGATGGACCCCGATCTCCCATTCCAGTCAATGACGCCGCGTCGGGCTTTGTCTCTCTTGAAAGAGATCCGCCTCGAGCTCGTCTCGGCCGGCGATCACAACATCGAGCTCGTCAGCCGGCCGAGCGCCCTCCAGGCCAAGGTGCTGAAAGCCCTCAAAGTCGACACCTCGACCTGGGACAAGGCCACAATCGCCTGAGCAGGGCATTCACCTCACGCGTAGTGGAAACACTTTTCCCGCGCGCTGCCATCTACCTGGGATGACGCGAAAGTCGCGCCAAAGTCGGGCCCGACACCAGGAGAGGAGGTGATCCGCGACCTTGCGCGCCAACGCGCCGATCTCGTCCTCGACCGCACAAGGGCGCGGCACCGCCTCTCGAAGTTCCTCCTCCGACACGGCGAGGTCTTCCGAAGCCAGTTGCACTGGACGGTGGCGCACGAGACCTGGCTCCGACAACGCAGCTTCTCCGACGCTGCTCTGTCGTCGACCTTCTCCCACTACCGCGCCTCGCTCTCCTCGGTCGAGGCGCACCTAGTCGCTGTCGAAGCCGACCTCAGGTCCTACCTCACCGCTGGTCCCTTCGTCGACGCGGTCGGTCGCCTCGCCGCGTATCGAGGCGTCACCGAGATGGGTGCCCTCGTGTTATCCGCGGAGGTCTGCGACTGGCGGCGCTGCGCCCGGGCGACGACGCTCATACGCTCATGGGCTTTTGCGGTCTCGTGCCCTCGGAGTACTCGAGCGGCGAATTGGTGAGCCGGAGACGGATCACCAAGGCCGGTAAGACCCATCTGCGGGCCCAGCTCGGCGAGTCCGCATGGGCCTACCAGCACCGCCCTGCCGTCGGACCGGTCATGGAAAAGCGCCAGGCGCGTTGCTCGGAGGAGACGATCGCGCGGGCCTGGCGGCCCCAGCTCCACCTTTGCGGGAAGTTCCGCCGCTTCGCCGAGCGCAAGACCTCGAAGAAGACGGTCGTCACCGCGATCGCCCGCGAGCTCGTCGGCTTTCTCTGGGGCGAGATGGCCGCCTGAGGTGACGAACATCGACCTGCTCGTCGTCTTCCCGGCGGGAAGATGAGCGAGGCCTCCACCATGCGCCGGGACGCCGCCGCGGCAGGCAAGATCCCCGTTCGTCCTATGCCACCCCGCCTCGCGGGACGCGTTTCTAGTGAGGGGCACCATCCTGCGCATCGCCGACATGCGGTTCGAACCCGCGTACATCAGAGTGGCGGTCCACCAACCTACTTTGTCCCGGCGCATGGTCGAGTGCTCCTTCGAGCCCAGCCGCGCCCGTTGGGGAGACGGCTGCAACCACGTGAAACAACCCTCGCGCCAAGTCGCTACGTCAGTGTCGAAGACGCCAAGGACGGCAAGCGGAGGCTTCCGTCGGCGGCTCGGGTCGTCTTACTTGAACACCGGCCTCATCGCCACCTGGCAACACTCAGAGTGTAGCATTTCTCACTGTTATCAGTAGGGACGCCCCGTTCGGCAAGAACGACCACTCGGGTCGTTGCCTGGGTGCAGGCTCGACGCCTCTCCTGATCAGCTCAAGGAGGATAGTCATGTCCCTGAACCATCAGGCACACTCGCGCGCACTGGACGCGAGTCAGCTCGTCTCTGACGCTGGCGTCGCCTACTACGGTTGGTGAGAGGACAAGGAATGAAGAAGGTTCTGATTGCGCTTATGGTCACAGCCGTCGCTGTCTTCGGGTCTGTGATGTCAGCTACGGCCACGCCCGCTGTAAAAGCCACTCCCGCCGTTCGGCAGATCTGCCGCCAGGTTGTGAAGACGTACAACATTCTGTACCTCTGGGACTGGCGCCACCAGAACGGGCAGAGCACTCCGCTCACGACGCCCTTTCGGGGGCTTGACCTTCTGGTCGTGAACACCGAAGGGGTCTTAGCGAATGAGTCGGTTAAACTGGGCAAACCCTGGGGAACGAAGTTCGCCGAGCCGGGCGACGATCTCGGTGACTTCGGGAATCTGGACCCCTTCACGGACCAGCATTTCATTCCCCTCAACACCGTCAGTCTGGTCTTTGCGGGATACGTTGGTTCTTGTAAGGCATACGGCGATCCGATCCGTCTTTCGCAGCCCAAGTTTGCGATTGAGAAAAAGGCCGCTGCCGTTCGGCGGATTTGCCACCAGGTTGTGATGACGTACGACATTTTGTACCTCTGGGTTGTAGCCAACAATGCAGATGAGCATTTCGATGTCATCGGCGCAGGCGACTGGCCTAACTGGGAGCCTCGCCCCGCGCTTACATTGAGGGCCATGGGAGCCGTCGGGGTCTTATGGGACGAGTCGTACAAGCTCGGTCCGCCGTGGGGGTCTGAGTGGCAGAACTACAGGACCGACTGGAATACACTCGGCGTCGTCGGAGACCCCGAGTTGAACCCGGTTGGGGCGGCCGACGCTCTGAGCGCGTGGACAGAGAACGACGGCGCCCCGATCTTGTATCTGATTCCGCTCCGCAACGTTCGTGGGGGCTTTGCGGGATATGTCGGTTCTTGCAGGGGGCGCGGTGATCCGATCCGTCTTTCGCCGCCTAAGATCACGGCCGCCTGGTTGAAGTGGGCGGACGGTGCCAGAGCTTGACTCCGGTTTGACCCCGGCATCGAACTAGGCTAAGTCGGAGATACCTCGGACGTGATCGACGTGCAGCCCGTCGAGGAGTCGGACGTCCTAGACGAGTAGTCGACAAGCTGACGAGGACTTCGCAGATTCTGCTCGCAAGCCCGGGCGGAGCTTGACGCCACGAAGGGGAAGCTGCTCGGAGGACCGCTCCCGTCGCCAGCCCGTCGTACCTGAGGACGCCATCCGCGTCGGCTTCCGCGAATCCTCGCGCTGCCCTCATATCCCCGCTCAGCGCCTTGACGGGTCCTACAACCCCCATCCCTCACACGGGAGGAAAGCGGCGCTCCTACGCGGCACCAGGCACCTCACACGCGAGTTCACGAGAGTCGACAACGAAACCCCTGTAAAATAAAGGGGGACGGGTACCATGGCGACAAACGAGAACGCGGATACGACTTCCAACTCGATGGCAGGACGGGACTCCGTGGTTGATCGCCGCATCGCAGACGCCGTGGAGTTTGCTGTGCGCGCCCATGGCGATCAGGTTCGTAAGGGGACGACCATTCCCTACGTGTCGCACCTGCTCGGTGTCGCCGCGCTGGTGCTCGAAGGCGGTGGGGACGAGGACCTTGCCATTGCTGGCCTCCTCCACGATGTGCTCGAAGACACGGCCGCCACTGTGGCAGAGGTTGAAAAGGCTTTCGGCCCTCGCGTCGCTGCCGTTGTCGTGGGATGCAGCGACACGCAAGAGAAGCCGAAGCCGCCCGCTCTTGAGCGCAAGCGGCTCTACCTTAAGCACCTGGAGGAGGCAGACGCCGATACTTTGCTGGTTTCCCTGGCGGACAAGCTCCACAACGCCCGGTCACTGCTGCTCGACTTCCGTACCGAGGGTCCGGGCGTCTTCGAGCGGTTCAAGCTGAGCCGTGAGGAAACTTTGTGGTACTACGGCGAGCTTGCGGACACGTTCTCACGCCGACGGCCGGGACCATTGGCCGACGAACTGAAGCGAGTCGTGGCCGACCTTTGCCGGGAGGCGACCCCGATTCGCCCGTCCGACTCGAACTCGGAGCGGTTCGTATCGAAGCC
>PMVZ01000329.1:0-2091 GCA_003166375.1 Acidimicrobiaceae bacterium
TCTCGCGAATAATCGAGGCTAAGGGGTGGAAGGGTTCGGGTTCTCAACCTTCAGGACAAAGGGCGACGGCCACCTGAAATCTCACGTCGTCGGTCCAATGGACGGGGCCATTCAGTCCGTTGTGCGAGTCCGAGACCCCGTCAGGGGTCGGGAGGACCACACGACACGAAGCGACGTAGGCACAGCCCCGAGCAGATCAGCCGCTTGCCTACCGACCGACCGAGGGCGAGCAGCTGCTCGGCCAAGGCCAGAACATCGAGGAGGTGGCAAGGCAGCTTCGACCCAGTCCCTTGAGCTGACCCACCGGATCATCAAGTGGGTTCCCTTCAGCCCAGCCAGTGGCGAACGGACAAACACCGGTAGAGTGTTTGGCGTATCCTCCGTATCTTATGATCGGTCCGCGAAATCGGAAGCGAGAAATGGTGACCCACGTCATCCGAAGGAACCGCCGCTGGAACAACACGTGTGCGTCGTTGTATTACGAAATGCGTGGCCGGCTTGCCTTGAGGAGGGGAGGTCCCGGTGCCTTTGCGGACCGATGGTGGTATTACAGCGTTGAGTTGACCAAGGGTGCGGTCACCCATGGACAGTACGAGGATGATCTGCCATTTCTCCCGCGCATGATGCTCCGACGATGCGATTTTGCTGACGCAACGTGTCTTGACCTGGGAACCATGGAAGCGATGATCCCAGTGCTCTTGTGTCGCGGCGGTGCGGCACGGGTTCTGGCGGTCGACTACGGTCCCCACTGTTGGGAGAAGATGCAAGCGGTAAAGGCCGCCTATGGCGTGCGGTTTGATTACAAGAATGTTGGAGCGATGGATGGACTCTATCAGAAGATTCGTGGGGGTTTCGATTTCATCAATTGCAGCGGACTTCTCTACCACGTCTGGTCGCCTTTGCATGTCCTTGCTGGAGTCCGTCCACTTCTGCGTCGTAACGGCCTCATGATCGTGAGCACGAATGTTATCCTCCGTGACGGAATGTACGCGGAGTTCAACGCAGCTGGTCGCATGCAAGTGGAGGCTAACACCTTTTGGTATCCTACTCTGGACCTTTTGGAATACCAACTCCATTATCTGCGACTTCAACCGATTGATGCCATGGTCGTGTTTCACGAAATGCTATCCAGTAAGATCCGTTATCAATTCGATGCTCCCTCTGGCAGCCTCTGTGTACTTTGCAGGGCCACCGATGAGGCAGCGGCAGATCCATGGATGCGCCGGTCTGTTGCACAGTCTTGGGAGTACCAGAACTTCACCGACTGGGTAAGAGCTGACCGGCAGCCTGTATCTACCATAGCTGCGGAGAGCACGACCCCGATCGAGCTAACTGCGAAAGAATTGGCTTCTCGTCAAGTGGAGGGTTCCGTTAGTGAACATGACGCGCATGTCTTGCATCTCGCTGACCGGAGTTGAGCATCCGTGATGACGCGATGGCCGGGCGCTCCGCCCCGGGTCCCGGTCGGTACTGGGGCTTCGACCCGGCTGCGTTGCCCTTTATCCGGCCTGTCTCACGCCCCTTGGCTCCTCGCTACCGGCTATGAAGGCGGGCCTCTCGAAGACGAGCCACCAAGCACATCATTCAGGCTGAGGAGTGTACGGCAGTGCCTCAGGCTCCCGCCCGAGAGTCGTCCCGCGCCCCCACCTTCTTGACGATGCCCCGCACGAACCCCAACCCCCACGCTGCGTGCATCGTGGGAAAGACCACAAGCAATGTCGGCACCGCCGGAGGATCGCGGGTGAGCTCGAGGGCACCCCGCCCGAGAACCGTCGCGACGTAGGCCGCCATCACCGGCCGCCTCCAAGGGCTCGCGAGCCCGACAAAGAGCGCGGGCACGGCAAGCTGGCGCCACGAGAGCGAGCGGGGATGCTTGCGGATCGTCCGGGCGCGGTTGTGGCCGTACCGGTAGAACTGGCGCGCTAGTGGCCCGAGCCCGTCGCGGCCGAGGTAGTAGGACTTGATCGACGGGTCGAGGTAGACACCGCCGAAGCGTTGAGCCCGCCATGCGAGCTCGGCGTCTTCGTTGCCACCTGACCACTCGTCGTAGCCGCCGATCTCGCGGATCGTGCTCGCCCGGAAAGCACCCAG
>PMVZ01000329.1:2174-3591 GCA_003166375.1 Acidimicrobiaceae bacterium
GCAGACTCTCGGAAACGTGGACGCCACCGATGGGGTCCCGTCCGTTGAGCCGCCGTCGGCCACGACCACCTCGATGATCGCGGGGTAGCTCTGCTCGGTGACCGAGCTCAGGCAGCGCTCGAGCTGGGCCTCCTCGTTCAGCACAGGGAGGATGATCGAGACCGTGGGNNGCGCCTCCTCCTTTTTCCTACAAGCTTGCCAGGTGGGTGAGCCGCGGCTGACGATCCCGCCGGTGCCCTGGACGCGGCTGCACTGGCATCCGCGGCGGCGGAGCACCGCGATGGTAGGTTCGGCTCGTCAAGCGATCCGCCCGAGAGCCGAGCAACATGACACCAAGAGCCTCCACGATCGAAGCGCTGGCCGAGGCATGGTGGCAAAGGTGCCAGGCCCATCGGTGCGCCTCGGGTCGAGCGGATGCCGATGAGCGTGAGCTCCTGGTTCACGCGCTCGGGGCGGCTGCTGGTGGCCTCTCACGGCTGTTCGGGCAGGTGGTCCTTCCCAGCGGGGACCCTGGGTCACCGAAGGTCGTTAGCGGCACGATCTCCCCGGACCCAATCAGCCCACAGGGAGCGCCCCTCCCGCCGGACGCGACCACCCCGGCAATCCCGATCGAACGCCGCCGCACTCTTGCTGCCGCAGCGACGCGGTGGGGAGCTCGCGTTGGGTCGCCGGTTCTCGTCGTCGAGCAGCTCGTCCAGCTCCGGGGCCTGGTCGCGATCGAACCGGGACAGCGGGCGATCGCCCGCCTGATCGACCTCACGATGATCAACGCCTGTCGTGGTGCCACTGACGAGCTCCAACGGGCGGCGTTCAGCGACCCATTGACCGGGTGCGCCAACCGGCGAGCCTTCGAGCGCGACCTCGAGCGCGAATTGGCCCGTTGCGCGCGTGCCGAGCTCGACCTGAGCGTCGTCGCGATCGACCTCGATGGACTCAAGGCTGTCAACGACACCGCCGGCCACGCGGCCGGTGACCGCCAGTTGGTGCTCCTCGTCGACACGCTGCGCAAAGCTCTCCGGAGCATGGACGGCATCTACCGTCTCGGTGGGGACGAGTTCGGTCTCGTGCTGCCGGACACCTCGCCGGACGACGCGGCCGTCCTCATCGCCCGCGCAGTGCGCATGGGTGCTCCCTCGTTCAGCTGGGGTACCGCAAGCTACTTGTCGACGGGATGTGCCGCGGTCGCGGAGCTCCTCGCCGTTGCCGACACCGACCTGTACGCGCGTCGTCGTGTCATGCGTGCGGCGCCGGCGCGACGTCGGTCCCGTGGCAAGCCGGCAGAAGACTCACTTCGTCTTTTCCCCGAGGAGGAAGGCGCATCCCGACAGTCTCTTCGGGCGCGATAAGTGTCTCTATCAGCAGCCCCTTGAGTCTCGAGACCTGGCGCCACTGATTCACACGAGCGGCCAGGGATAAG
>PMVZ01000122.1:0-1483 GCA_003166375.1 Acidimicrobiaceae bacterium
GCGGGCCGCCTGAGCGTCTACACCGGAGCGGACCGCAGACCCGGTTCATCGCACGTCGTGCTGCGACAGACGTCCACATCATCATCCTCGCCGCCTCGGACCGGCGAGGAGCTCACGACGGTTCGGCACGCTGCCCATCAAGTTCACCCATAGGGACCTTTGTCGGCACGCGGCTTGTCGAATGTGGAGGAGATGAGTTTGTGCACCCTTCAGGGGCCTGGTGGAGGTTTTCCTGGAATCGGATCGACATTGGCATGACCTGAGCACCGACGCGAAGCAGCCCCGCCACCCATGGAAGGAGCGGGGCCGATCGCCCGTCGCGCGGAGACTACAGGCCGAGACTCACGCGCCCGCCTCGGCGCGCTCGTGCTCGTTTCGGGGCTACTTGAACCAGAGCGCGGCTCCTTCGAAGACCAGCTTCCAGGAGCTTTGCTTACCATCTGCCTTGTCCCTATGGGATGACCCGCCGCCAAGGCCTGCAGCCGGCGCGGCTCAGCCGACTCGCCGCTAAGGGACCGACGAGAATGTCGTGATCGTCGTCGAGCTGGGCTGTTCGACGGAAACCACGACGGTGGTGCCGTGCTTCACTTGGGTCCCGGGAGCCAGAGACTGGCTCGTCACGAAGTCCGGCAGGTAGCCGGGTATCGTGACCGGATTGACGACAGGGTTGAGCTGGGCGGCTCGGATGAGGGCGATCGCCGCGCCCTGGGTCCTGTGGACCACGTTCGGGACGACGGCGGCAGGACCTTCTGAGATGATGAGGGTGATCGTCGATCCGGCCAGCTGCTCGGTCGCCGGGGCGGGATCGGTCGTGATGACGACGTTGGCAGGCACAGTGCTCGAGAACTGGAGAACCGGGTTGATGAGGAAGCCCGCAGCGGTGAGCACATCGCGCGCGTCCTGGATGGACTGGCCGACAATTGATTTATCGGGCGGGACCTTGACCTGCTGGATCCCACGGGCGACCGTGAGGGTCACGGTCGTGTCGAAGGGATAGTCCCCGCTCTGCAGGCTCTGTTTGAGAACCGTGCCCGAGGGGATCACCGCATTGCGTAGCGGCTCGTAGACCACGTGGACGATGAAGCCGTCGGTCTTGAGCTGCCCGCTGATCTGGTTGAGGGGGAGATTGACCACATATGGTAAGAAGACTGGCTTCGGACCTCGGGAGACGGTCAGGTGCACCACGTCGTTCTTCCTCACCAGCACACCTGTGGCGGGAACCTGCTTGGTCACCAACCAGATGTCCGCTTCGGTGCCGGTCTGGAACCTCACGACCGGGTCGAGGCCTTGGCCACGCAGCTGTGGCACGGCCAGGTGGTAGGGCTTGTTGATCACGTCTTTCGGATAGAACCAGGCGGCCCCGCCGAAATACCCGAGCTGACGACCGCCGTAGTAGACGATCGCTACGAACGCGACGGCGAGCACGAGGGCGGCGACCACCCAGGGCACGAACCGGCGCTTGGGGTACTCCGGCTGGGCGGCG
>PMVZ01000122.1:1534-3949 GCA_003166375.1 Acidimicrobiaceae bacterium
TCCGACACGTGCTTGTAGGCGATTGCCACAGGGGTGTCGGCTGTGAACGGGGGACGCCCCGTCACCATCTCGTAGAGCACGACACCTAGGGCATAGACGTCGCTGCGGCCGTCCACGCCGAGTCCCTGGGCCTGCTCTGGCGAGAAGTAGGTGGCCGTTCCCATCACGAGACCCGTCTGGGTGACGCTCTCGCTCGCCCCGATTGCTCGCGCTATGCCGAAGTCGGCGACCTTCACCTGGCCGTCGGAGGTTATGAGGACGTTGCCCGGCTTCACGTCGCGGTGGACAACACCATGGCGATGCGCGTAACTGAGCGCTTTGGCGATATCGGCCGCGATTGCAGCCGCCCGCGTCGGCGAGAGCGGCGCCTGGGTGCGGATGATGGAGGACAGCGGCTCGCCGTCCACGTACTCCATGACTATGTAGTAGGTGCGGTCGGCTTCGCCCCAGTCAAAGACCGAGACGATGTTCGGGTGCGACAGGTTCGCGACGGCCTGTGCTTCCCGACGGAACCGCTCGACGAAGGAGTGGTCCGACGACAGCTCCGGGAAGAGCATCTTGAAGGCGACGGGGCGATCCAAGAGCAGGTCATGGGCGAGATAGACCTGGGCCGTCCCACCGCGTGCGATCTGACGGCTCAGTTCGTAGCGACCGTTGTAGACGGGGGACGTGGTCTCGGACATCGTCAGGGAAGCCTATTCGTCGGCCTGGTTCGGCACCCTCCGGGTGCTCGGGCGTGCCCTTGGCGGCCGTTTGGTGCGCTGGTCCCTGCTTTCTCCACATCACAGAGCGAACGCTGAAGGACTCGAACCTCTGCCTCCGGCTGACTTCTGTTCGACCATCTGGCCGTTGGACGCGGGCTACCCGACACTCCGTTTGCGGCGTGGATGGAGGAGTGCCGACAATCCTCCTCGCGGTTCAGCCGAAATCGCCCACGGGATGAGTAGTGGCGCCACCGTCTCGATCATGCCACTGCCCTCGCCGGCAATACCTCGGCGATGAGGGAACGGTAGGTTGCGCCGACCGCGGGCCAGAGCAGGGCTGCCCCCTCCCGCCGCGAGGCAGTGGCCATCCTCGCCGCCAGGCCGGGTTCGTACAGCACCCGGTCGAGAGCGGTTGCCATGGCCTGGAAGTCACCCTGGGGCACCGTCAGCCCAGCACCGTGGGAAAGTAGCTCTTCGGCGTGCGGGAATCGCGTCGCAACAACCGGCTTACCAGACGCGACGGCTTCGACCAAGACACCCGAGCTGACCTGGTCGCGTGAGTCGTAGGGCAATAGCACGACATCGACGCTGCGGACCAAAGCGCGTAGGGACTCCCAGTCCCGGTAGCTGTCGTCAAAGCACACCCGGTCGGCGATGCCCAGGGCGCGGCTCTGGTCTTGCAACTGGTGGCGGTAGTGCTCGCCTTGTGCGGCAAGGACTTTGGGGTGAGTCTGCCCGGCAACGATGTACACCGGCGCGGGCGAACGTTCTTGCAGAAGAGAGAGCGCAGAGATCCCGTGCTCGATGCCCTTGCCCGGTCCCAGGAGGCCCCAGGTCAGGACAGTCGGTCGTTCGATGTCGGACAACACCGGTCCTACGAAGTTGGCAGCTGCGCCGTGCGGCACGACCACGACCTGTTCGGCGTCCGCGCCGTGGACCGCGATCAGACGGCGACGGGCGGCCTCGCTCTGGACGACGGTCAGCGACGCTGACGACATCACCTGATCGAGGATGTGACGCTGATGGGGGGTAGGGTCACACAGCACCGTGTGCAGCACCGCGACGAGAGGCACCTGCACGGCCTCGATCAACTCGAGCACGTCCTGCCCGTCAGGTCCACCGAACAGTCCGTACTCGTGCTGGAGCACCACCGCATCTGACGACTCGGTGGCCGCGACCGCCCGAGAAAGAGAGGCGCGGTCGTTGGCGATCCATTGGGCGACGACCTCCTCGTGTACGTCGGCCTCGGCGCGGTCCGTTATCCGCACGACTACCGCGCTCCAACCAGACTCGGGAGCGGCGATCGCCGCCGACAGGTTGCTCGTGAAAGTGGCCAGTCCGCACACGGTCGGCGGGTAGGTGCTCACCAACGCCACTGTTGGCGCAGGCGTCATCATGGTGGCCACCAATGGCGTACTCGGGCCGGGATACTTGGGCGACGCCAGCGCCGCAGGCGCGTCGCCGCTCGTCCCGCCCTGACGTTGCCATGCAGAGGTCGCTATAAGGGACCGAGGGCCCTCCGCATCAGCGCGACTGGCACCGTGGTCAGCGACGCGTGCGTGGCCATGATCGTCAGCCGCTGTTACGTCCATATCCATCTGTCTCCCAGTTCGGTCGGGACGACCGTGTTCGTGTCAGCGACCAACTACCTTGGCGCTCAGCGCCAGAGGCCGAACCGACGAAGCCCCCGCTGTACTACGCCGTTACTTGT
>PMVZ01000113.1 GCA_003166375.1 Acidimicrobiaceae bacterium
CAGCGTGACCCGCGAACAGCTCGCACACGTTCTCCGCGCGGCCTCGCGGATCGCCGAGGTACGCGACGTCGTAGTCATCGGGAGCCAGTCAGTGCTCGGGACATTCGCCGACGAAGTGCTACCTGAGGAAGTCATCGGCTCGATCGAGGTGGATGTCGCGTTCCTCGACGATCCTGCGAACGAGAAGTCAGACAAGGTGGACGGTGCGATCGGCGAGCTCTCGCAGTTCCACGAGACGTACCAGTACTACGCCCAAGGCGTGAGCACCTCGACGGCAGTCCTCGGTCCCGGCTGGGAAGACCGACTTGTGGTATTCGAGAACGCAAGTACGAGGCCCGGACGGGGACTTTGTCTCGATCCTCACGATTGCGTTGCTGCCAAGCTCGTTGCCGGCCGCGACAAGGACTTCGAGTTCGCCGCTGCTCTGCTCCGAGAAGAACTGGTGGACGCGGCCACAATTGTCGACAGGATCGAGGCCCTCCCGGTCCCGTCCAGCCAGAAGCAGCTCCTCTCCAGTTGGGTGCGGGCGAGAGCAGGAAAGACATCGGGCGCTTAGCGTCCAGCGCAGTCTGATCAACGCGACTCGTGGCGTCTTCGCGTCTTTCCAAGATCACGTTGAAGGGAGCGATCAAACGATCGACCGTCCGGACCCACGAAGGATTGGCTGCTGTGCCGTTCGCGAACGGCTAGGTCCTGAATTTCGGTTCGAGTTACTGTTTGGACCACGGGTGTGTTCTCTTCTAGACCCGTGGTAGATAGCGTTTTGGCCCAGTAAACGCTTGACGTGGCATTTGACAGCGGCGCGGTACTCGGGTGCCGCGGCTCCGTGTCGTCCTGAAGGCGGTTGCTCTAAGCGTTCCACCGATGGCTGGCACACCCCTCCTGTATCGTCGGCGGGGATGCAGTCGCCAGCCAGAGACCTTGTTGGTCACACTCAGCGACGTCGGTTCGGAGACGCTTTCAACGGTGGCGCCGGGCTGACCGACCCCGGACGCTCGTTCCTTCTCAAGAAGCTCGGGGACGAAGACGACGCCGGGGGAAGCGGCGACTTGCTGTCGTTAGCGGAGCTGGGCGACACGAGTGACCCGAAGCGGCGCCAGGAGGTTCGGTCCTGGTTCGAGAGCGCGTTCGCACTGGGGTGGGACCGTGCCGCGCTCCGTCCACGCGAATTGGGCGATCTCGCGCCTGCCGCTCGGCTGGTTCCAGATGGTCGCCTTAGCCCGCGAAGCCTCAGTCAACGGGCAAGAGCAGCACTGGAGCGAGCGGGCCATTCCCGTTGGTCGGAGCTTCTCGATCTCAGCGTCGCTCGCCTGCTAGGGACGCCGGGCCTTGGCCCGACGACCGTCGTCTCAGTGCTGGCCGCCTGCTTTGATAGGAGCTTGATCGGCCTTGCCATGAGCGTCGAGATTCAGGACGGTGGCGACCTCGCCGCGCTGTTGACCGAAGAACGGCGCGGTCCGAAGCAACCGGTGCTGGAATCGCTGCTCGACGCCGCGACAGCAGATAGCGAAGCTTCCAGTGCCGACTCTCGGAGAAGCGCCGCCGCGCGCCGCCTCCTTACCCGCAATGCACCTTGGGCATTGGAGAACGTCTCGGCACTGTCCGAGCTCCTGAGTGGTATCACAGACGATCAGGATCGGTCGATCTTCACATCGACCGAGCTTCGCTCGGCGCGCCGGAGCCTTGGCGAGCTCGCCGAAGAACTCGGGATTTCACGCTCACGTGCTGCCCAGCGACGCGATCGTGCGGCGGTTCAGGTTCGCGAAGAATTGACGGCTGCGCCTGCGCCTCTCGAATGGCTGGTCAAGCGGGTTCGACAAACACTTGGGCGAGTGACGACGCCAAAGACGGCGCATGAGGTTTTGCGTCGTTTCGACCTTGACCCATCGACCGGGCACGAGGCGAGGAGGGCGGCGGAGCTGTTGCTTTGGCTCGCGGGTCCATTCGATCCTGTGCCTCGTTGCCCTGGCTGGCTCTGTGTGGAGCCAGACGACCTGCTTTCGCGAACGCGCGAGATGTTGACGCAGGACGGCGGCGTCCGATCTCTCGCCACGACCAAGGCATCGTTGGAAGAGCTAGGTGTCACGCCTGCTCAAGTCGGTGCCTGGCTTGGCGTGTGCGGTGCTGCCGTGGTTGACGACGATCTGGCTGTTTGGCTGTCAGGACCGTTGGCGGACGTCTTGGAGCGCTTGATGGATGCCAGCGGTCGTGGCCTTACAGCCTCCGAGTGCCGGCACCTTCTCCTCAGCGGAGGGCGCTCGGCCGATCGGTCCGAGCTCGAGCGAGCGCTTCGTGGTCGCCGCTTCAAGCGGGTCACTGGAGAAGTTTACGAACTGACCTATTGGTTGCAGAGCGGCGCGGGCATGCCCTCATCGAAGCCGCCGAGCGCTCGACCACAATGCCCGGGGACCGGTGCCACTGACTCGGCCGTGGCCCTCGACCAGGACCGAGCGACCGACGTGCCACCAGATGGTGAGTCGTCGAGTGGAGCTTTGCTCGGAGGACCAGAAGTGACTGGTGACCGAGATCCGAACGAACAGCTGGGCCTCCCGGGCATTGCCAGGCTTGAGCCCGGGGGCTCTCGCGACGGCGGCGTGCAGATGTCGGGATTCATGGCCGGATGGACGTTGGCTGAGCCTGATAGGGATGGCTCAGCCTCACACCGCGCTTGGTTGTTGGCGACCATTGACGACGATCTGATGCGAGGGGGCGAGTCCGCGGTTCCGGACGACCTTGTTCGCCGTCTCGGTGTCGGCTGGCGCCAACGTCGCACGTTCTCGAGCCGGTACGGGCCGGTGACGCTGGCCAACGACGGCGCCGAACCTTCGCGCGGACCGCTGCGCCCGATCGCGATGGCTGTAGGGGCTCGTCCTGGCGATGTCCTGGTGCTTGGGTTCGCCCCCGAAGGGGACGTTGTCGTCATGGTGCGCACAGCTGAGCTTGTCGCGCGCGCCCTCGCTCCCGGCAGCGATCTCTACGCGGGTGGACAATCAATGGGCGGCAGCCAAGTCGACGAAACGACGGACGAGACAAGAGGAGCGACATGAGCGATTTGTCAGATGCGGGTACGGTCGGCCTCGAGCGAGCGCTCGAGGCACTCGAGACCGAAGCGACAGCTTTGCTGAGCGTGGTTTCGTCCGTGGCCCGGGTTGCAAGAAAGGCCAAGGCAGCCGCTGAGACCGGAAGTGTCCGAGACATCCCGCAAGCCCTCGATGCAGCTGCCCAGCTGGCTGCCGATGTCGCGACCGCTGCCGAGCGTCTGAAAGCGGGGTGGCACTTCGATGTGGAGGACTGGTTCGCGTCCGGCGAGTACACGAAAGAGCTGCTAGTTTCCGCCGCCGAGGCTGGTGTGAAAGCCTTCGAGTCCGATGACCGTATCCTGTGCTTCCCCGTCATCGTGCAGGTGTCGCCGAGCGATGTCTCCGTCGTCATCGACAAGAAGAAGGACCGCCGGATCCGCCCTTCGGTCGTAGCCGCCCGTCTCGGCCGTCTTCAGC
>PMVZ01000246.1 GCA_003166375.1 Acidimicrobiaceae bacterium
CTCGGCACGGACCCCAGCTACGACGTCGCACTTCTTCAGGTGCACGGCCCGACCACGCTTCGGGCGGTCTCGTTCGGTGATTCCTCGAGGATCCAAGTGGGAGAGGATGTGCTCGCGATTGGGAACGCCCTCGCTCTTTCGCAAAGCACGCCGTCGGTGACCGAGGGCATCATCTCCGCTGAAGGAAGATCCATCAAAGCCGGTGGGGACAACTGCGCAGGAACCGAGTCGCTGAGCGGGCTCTTGCAAACCCAGGCGCCGATCAACCCGGGGAACTCCGGCGGTCCGCTCGTCAACAGCGCCGGTCAGGTCATTGGAATGAACACGGCGGCAGCGACGACGACGTCGGGAGACGCGCCCACCCAGAACATCGGATTCGCGATCCCGATCGCCAACATCCGGTCGCTGATACCCGGACTCCGTAAGGGAGGCACTGTCGGGACGCCCAAGGCCTTCTTGGGTGTCGAAGTGGTCTCGGTCACGGCGGCGGAGCGCTCCAGCTGGGGTCTCACCGCGAGAAGCGGCGCGCTGGTAGTGAGCGTGTTCCCAGGTGCCCCGGCCGCTCTGGCGGGAATTGGCACTGGCGACGTCATAGTCACGTTCGCCGGTCGCACCATCACTACCGATCTTTCGCTCACCGTCGCTGTGCGAGCAGCCCGTCCCGGCGAAAGAGTGACGGTCGAGCTCTACCGGGGCCCGACGCTTGTGACGATTTCGCTCGTGCTGGGCAGCAAGCCGGCGCCGGAGGCAGGCTAGAGCTGAGCACGTCATGTCATGGGGCGGACCTTTCGGATCGTGAACAAGGATCGCCGAAGTCCTCCCAAAGGGGCCGCTCAGCTGGCGCGCAACTCCACAGCCTCAAGGCCTTTCGGTCCTGAGCGCGAGAGGAACTCGACCCGCGCCCCCTCGGCTGGGACTTGATCGGTCTCGTTCAGAGCAGAACGGTGCACGAAGACGTCACGACCGCCAGAGTCCGGGGCGATGAAACCGAAGCCTCTGATCGGGTCGAACCATTTCAGCGTCCCGGTTGCCGGACGAAGCGATCGACCACCACGGGTGTCTGTCTTCGAGGCGTGCAGGTACCCGGCACGAACCGGTCGAGCAGCGCGCCCAGACCGCTTGCCATTGTCTGGCGCAGCCGGCGCAGCCGGCGTGGCGGGCGTGCGCTGTACGAGCTTTGGGCATGCCGGGACCGAACTGAACGAGATGTTGGTCGTGCGCTGTGGGACTGACGGAAGACTGACCGGTTGCTCGAGCATCTGGGGAAGCCCGAGTGCGCGCTGCATGCTGCGGGCAGAGCCGGATTGGTCCGGAGTGACGAGTGAGATGACCGTGCCGTCCGCGCCGGCGCGGCCCGTGCGACCTGAGCGATGCACGTAGTCCTTGTGGTCGCTGGGCGGGTCGAAGTGAAGCACACACGCAACGTTCTCAACGTCGATGCCTCGTGCGGCAACGTCGGTGGCTACGAGCACACGGGCCGCCCCGGAGTGGAAGGCCTTCAGGGCCCGATCGCGCTGGGCTTGTGTGCGGCTCCCGTGCAACGCGACGGCATGCACACCTGCGCTGATGAGTTGGCGCGAGAGTCGATCCGCCCCGTGCCGCGTTCGGCAGAAGACAATCGAGCTCTGGTGGCCGGCCACGACCTTTGCCGCGAGCGTGACCCGGTCATTTCGGTCGACTTTCCAGAACATATGGCGCACCTCGCCGGAGGAGGCCTCGGTCATCCCGACCTCGTGACGCACAGGGTTCGTCTGGTACCGGCGGACCAGGACATCCACCTCACCGTCGAGCGTCGCGGAGAACAGGAGGACCTGGCGGTCGGCCGCGGCTTGGTCGAGGATTCGTCGCACTGCGGGGAGGAAGCCCATGTCTGCCATCCGGTCCGCCTCATCGACGACGGCGATGCTCACGTCCTGAAGACTCACGTCGCGTCTCTCGATGAGGTCCTCGAGCCGGCCAGGACAGGCCACGAGGATGTCGACCGCCTCCCGCAAGGCTCGCAGTTGGGGGCCGTACCCGGCACCGCCATAGACAGCGGTGACGGTGAGGCTTCGAGCCCTGGCGAGCGGACTGAGCACGCCGCAGACCTGAGCTGCAAGCTCCCGGGTCGGCACGAGCACGAGACCGCGAGGACGGCGAGGCTTGGAACGCGAACGCCCGGCGAGCGCCTCGACAACCGCGATCGCGAACGCGAGGGTCTTACCGGAGCCCGTCGGCGCCCGACCGGACACGTCCCGGCCGGCGAGTGCATCCGGAAGTGTTGCTTCCTGGATAGGAAACGGGGTTGTGATGCCGTCGCGCTCAAGCAGCGCGACGACGTCGGCGGGCACGCCAAGGTCGGCGAAAGTGGGGGGCAAGAAGACTCCAGTCAGCTCGAAAAAAAGGCCAACCAGAACAACGTCTCGAGGCCTCACCGGCCACAGCCGGAAACCGGTCAACCGACCGGACCCCTGCACTGTAGCAGTCGTGCGCCGTTACCTGCTCGCGATCGCGAGCACGCGGCAGCAAACGGTGCTTGATCAGGCACACTTCTAACGGCCGGTACGATCCGCCGGGCCACGAACCTGCTCCGCACTTTCGACGACGCTGAGAATGCCTGTGACGCCCAGCCCGAATACCGACGTCACCAAGGCCTTGTTCGTCACCGGCCCCAGCGGGTTCCGACCGACCGCCTTCGCCCTCCGGCCGTGGACGTCCGAACTCCTGCACGGCGGCCCGGTCGCTGGGCTCATCGCCCGGGAAGCTCAGCGATGCGAACCCGACGAACGCTTGCGGGTCGCGAGGCTCACAGTCGAGCTGATCCGACCGGTAGGTCTTTCCCGATCTCCTTGGAAGCGCGGCTGATCAGGCCGGGGCACAAAGTCCAGCTCGTGGAGGTGGCCGCCCGCCAGGACGGCATTGAGGTCGCGCTCGGGTTGCCCTGCGGATCCGGACTGCCGCCATAGACCTGCCGAAAGCAGCTTGACACGCCGAGCTGCCCTTCGCTCCGCCTGAGAGCGGCGTCGCAATCGTGTCAAACAGCATAACCAGGATTTTCCACAGCGAGGGCCCGGATTTGCGCTTCGTCAAAGGGGCCTTCGAGTCGCCGGGACCGGCAACGGTGCGGGTTCGCCTTCGCGTGCCGGTACTGGCGGGGGAGAGCCCGTCACCGCTCGAGCGGGTGGCAACAGCGGCGGATCTTGGCAACGGCGTGAGCTCACCGCTCAGCTACGGCGACTGGTTGTTCATCAACCCGGACCTCACAGTCCACGTGAGCCGTCTGCCGGCAGGGGAGTGGGTCGGTCACGAGTGGCGTACCTTGGCCGAGCCACAGGGGATCGGGATCTCAGAAAGCCGCCTCTGGGACGAAAAGGGGCCTATCGGGCGCTCCCTTCAGTCGCTTTTGATCGACCGTCTCGCGCTCGACTGATTCGGGCCATGCGGCTCCAGGGACCGGACGGAGCCGGACAACGTGCCAACGGGCGCTACCGTCGCGGGGGCCTTGCTCGTCGGAGGAACGATGACGAACCACAACGACTGGAACCAGAAGATCATCGACGAGTTCCGCTCCGCCGGTGGAAAGCTCGGCGGGCAGTTCACGGGCGCGCCGATCCTGCTCCTCACGAGCACAGGTGCCAAGACCGGTCAGAAGCACACGACACCGATGATGTACTTCGCCGACGGTGACAGGTTGGTCGTATTCGCGTCCAAGGCCGGTGCCCCGACCAACCCGGACTGGTATCGCAACCTTCTCGCTCACCCACGGGCGAGCGTTGAGGTCGCGACGGGGACCTTCGAGGTTCAGGCCGAAGTAGCGGGCCGCGAGGAGAGGGACCGTCTCTACGCGATCCAGTCCGAGCGCTACCCGGGCTTCGCGGAATATCAGGAGAAGACGACGCGGGTCATCCCCGTGGTCATCCTGAGGCGCGTTGCGCCGTGAACGGGTCATCCGACCCGGCGAAGATACTGGTCGTCACGGCGCACCCTGACGACGTCGACTTCGGCGTGGCAGGTTCGATCGCGACTTGGACCGACCAGGGGATCTCGGTTACGTACTGCATCGTGACCGACGGATCAGCTGGTAGCGCGATTCCGGGCATCGAGGCCAGCGCCCTCAAAGGCATCCGCCAGGACGAGCAACGCAAGGCTGCGGCGGAAGTGGGCGTCACTGACGTGCACTTCCTCGGTTACGCCGACGGCTCCCTCTCGGTCTCGCTCGAGCTTCGCCGGGACATCGCCCGCATGATCCGGATCGTCCGGCCCGAGCGCGTCGTCTGCCAATCGCCGGAGCGGAACTGGGACCGCATCCGCGCGAGTCACCCGGACCATCTCGCCGCAGGCGAGGCGACACTTCAAGCCGTGTACCCGGATGCGAGGAACCCGTACTCCTATCCCGAGCTTCTCGCCGACGGGCTCGAGCCTCACGTTGTCGAGGAGGTCTGGCTCATGGCCTCCCCGCGGTCGACGCACGCCGTGGACATCACCGCAACGATCGAGCGCAAGCTCGCGGCCTTGCGCAGCCATCACAGCCAGCTGGCCGGCACCGAGAACCTCGAAGAGATGATTCGCTCCTGGGCGGCCGCCGCCGCCACCGCTCTGGGTCTGCCCGAAGGGCGGCTGGCTGAGGGCTTTCAAGTCGTCGACACGCGATAGGGGCACCCACGAGAGCGGGGGAGCGCGAGAAAGGACCGTCGAGGTCGGGGAACGACTCGGTCATGCGGCCTTGACCGCAATCGACAGAAAGGGAACCATTCTGGATGCTGCGGATCCCTTGGAAGGTTCCCATGTCTCGTGGATGCGAGGCGCGTCTCCTCGCGCATGGAAGCTGAGAACGGGGCGCACTTGACCACTATTGGCCGGTGACGCGCGCCTCTATTACACGCGGACGCTCACTTTCGACGAGCATGTCGAGATCGTGGGAGGCCCAGCGAGGTTGACCTGCTCGCCAAGTACGCTCGCAACCCCAAGGTTGTCACTGTTACAAGCGAGGACGAAATAACGACGTTGTCGAAGAAGATCGACGCA
>PMVZ01000066.1 GCA_003166375.1 Acidimicrobiaceae bacterium
GGTGATCGGCGCCCCGCCGATGATGATGCGCACTTGGTCTCTGAGCCCGGCTGCTTTGATCGCCTCGATGGCGAGCTGCATGTTGGTCATCGTCGTTGTCAAAAGCGCCGACATCGCCACCACGTCGGCCCCGTCTTTGATGGCCTGGATGAACTTGTCCGCCGGGACGTCCACGCCCAGGTCGACGATCTCATAGCCCGAGCCCTCCAGCATCATCGCCACGAGGTTCTTGCCTATGTCGTGCAGGTCTCCTTGGGTGGTGCCGATCGCCACCTTGCCGCTGGAAGCCACGCCCTCTTCCACCAGGTGCGGCTTGAGGACCGTCAGCGCCGCAGTCATGGCGCGGGCTGCCACCAGCATCTCGGGAACGAAGATCTCACCTTCCTCGTAGAGCTCGCCGACCTGGGCCATGGCCGCGATCAGACCCTCGCGCAACAGCGTCCCCGCTTCGATGCCGTCGGCCAATCCCTCGCTCACCTTGGCGACGGCGAGCTTTGCCTGTCCGCCTACTATTGCCTCACGAAGCTCCTCGAGTAACGCCATGGCGTTCCCGCTCCATTCTCCTAGTAGTCGATGCGAACACGCACGACTCCCGGACCACTGATCCCCGAGTGTCGTTGACCTCCAGCGTGCGAACCTGCGGCGATAGCCGGCGCTTCGCGCGGGGCGTAACCTGAGGCACTGCTAGTCACCGTAGTGTTCGGTCAGCTCGCTCGCCATCTGCGCCCACTCCCACAGGCGCTGAGGCTCATAGCGCAACGTGCTGATGTCTTTCATGATCACCTCGACCACGCACCCGTGCGCCTTTGCCTTGTCGAGGACCGTTTCCAGCTCGTGCCTGGCCTTGCCGAGGTTCCATGTGGTCTCGGCGAAGACGGCCGGATTGGGCTTGTGGGAGAACACGTAACGATCGCCCACGTTGGCCACGGCCTCGTCGAGGTTGACCCAGGGGCTCATTGACACCTTGCGCAGGTTGGGGACCTTCTCCAGGATGCCCATCTTCCGGTGCAAGGGATCACAGCAGCCGTAATAGGTCAGTCCGAACCGGCTCATCCAACGCAACTCATATTGCAGCGAGAACTCCCAGTGCATGCGCGGCGAGACATCGGAGAAGATCTGTGCGGCACCGCTGCCCCAGAGGTCCTTCGCACGCACGTGTGCGGGGTCATAGTCCGGCTGCGGCAACTCATCGGTGTATCCCAGGCCGCCGGAGCCAATCCGGAAGTACGTGTTGTTGAGGGTCAGCAAGTTCTGTTCTTCGAACTGGTCGAGCATGCTGAGGTAGGCGTTCACCAGCTTGTCTATGGCCTTGTGGACGAACGCGGGACGATCGTAGAGGTCCACCAGGGCCTCCTGGACGCCCCACCACCTGATCATCTCGTCCCAGGGTGCGAACCAGAAGCAGAATCCGTTCGCCCCGAGCTTCTTGACGTCAATGACCCCGCTCAAGATCTCCGTCAACTGCTGGTACTGCTGTTCGGAAGCAGCNNACGACCGGGACCTTGATCTTCTCGAGGTCGTCCTCATCGCGGATCTGGATGTTGAAATGCCGGGAGACCACCGTGTTCGCCTCGTCGGTCACGGCGATGTCCACGTCTTCGGCGATACCGAAGGCGGTGTTGTGGACCACGAGTGGGGAGTACACCACCGGCTCCACGACCATGTCCGCCGGCATGTGCTCCCACTGATAGATCAGCTTGCGCAGCTCCCACTCGTGGTAGCGGCTCCATTCGCTCGTCGTCTGCAGGCGCAACTCGTCTTCCACGTCCATCTCGTGCCACGGAACCTCATCGATCCAGACCATCGGCTTGACATGCCTCAGCCCGTTCATGGCACGCCACTTGGACGCCGTCTCAGCCTGCACCGGCAGCGCGGCAACAGCCGCAAGCTTTTCGCCAAGAGTGCGCAGGACCTGCTTGTCGCTCTCCGTAGCCTCTGTTCCGACTCCAGTCAGCGTTCCTCTTCGAGACGGATCTACCAGCCAGTTTGCATCTTGCATCGAGACTCGCCCCAATCCGTCTGCTCAAAACAAAATTCCTGCGACGTTACCAGATCTGCTCAAGGCGGCAGAAATCGTTTGCTGACTCGTTACCCGGCGGGGTGCCCTTCGATCCTGACGCCGGGGTGTCGCCCTGTGTTGCCGGCTTGAGCTTCTCAGTTGTGATCAGATCGGGCAACGGCAACGGAACCAGAACAGGGAAAGGGACGAATCGTGAGTGACAACGGCAACGGCTTGAGGTTGGAGGGGCGCAAGCTTGTGGTCACGGGCGGGGCCCGCGGCATCGGCTATGCCATCGCCAGGGCGGCGACCAGAGCCGGCGCGGCTGTGGCGCTTATCGATCTCGAGCAGGCGAGCGTGGAGGAGGCGGCTACCAAGCTGCGAAGCGAAGTGAATGGCGCCGAGGTGGTGACCGAGGTCTGTGACGTCTCCTCATACGAGCAGGTGAGCGGCGCCGAGCGGGCTCTCGAGGCGCGCTGGGGTCGGACCGACACCCTCGTCAACAACGCCGGGATCGCCCATCACGCCCCCGCCGAGACGATGAGCGTGGCGGAGTGGGACCGGATGCTGCAGGTGAACCTGTCGGGCGTCTTCTACTGCAGCCAGGTCTTCGGTGTCCCGATGATCGCGGCAGGCTCGGGCGCCATCGTCAACATCGCCTCGATGTCGGGTCTCATCGTCAACCGTCCCCAACCCCAGGTGGCCTACAACGTCGCCAAGGCGGGGGTGATCATGCTGACGAAGTCCCTCGCTGCCGAGTGGGCACCGCACGGGGTGCGGGTCAACGCCGTGGCGCCGGGCTATACCCGTACCGACCTCATCGAGCACCTGGTAGACACCGACATGTGCCGTGACTACTGGATCGGGGGCACCCCTCTCGGGAGGATGGGCTCGACCGACGAGATCGCGAACAGCGTGCTGTTTCTCGCCTCCGACGCTGCCAGCTTCGTGACCGGAGAGACCCTGGTGGTCGACGGCGGCTACACGCTCTGGTAGAGCCGGGCTCTTGGTTGGCCGATCGGCCCGAGCCTCGTCAGCTGTCCACCGTCACCCGCCTCCCGAGTGACGCTCGGGAGGCGCAGCTCTACGCGATTGTCTTTGGTTTGCGGGCCGTCCCGGCTGGTGTTGCACTCCCCCAGCAGTTTCAGAGGCTCTGAGAGCATTGTAACGGCTGCCTTAGCTCAGCTTCAAGACTCCACGGAGGTTCCGCACAGCCTGAGCGATCCTCTGTTCGTTCTCGATCAGAGCGGACCTGACGTAACCCTCTCCCCCGGGCCCGAATCCGTGCCCATGGCTTGTACGGGGGGGCGTTCAGCCAGGCCAATGGCCTCTATGGTTTTCACCCGCGGAATGCTCGAAATCTGTACGGGTTACTGAAGCTCAACGCCTAGCAATCGGTACGGCATAACTGATCAACAGGCCGGGCATTCCCTATACACCCGCCACTAAAGCCGGAGTTTCAACTAGGCACCACTCGCCAAGCGGCGGGGTGAGGCGACGCAGTACACCGCGCGAAGCCCCCTTTTACTTGCCTGTTCCGCTGACGTTGATTGTCTCGCCACCGTCGGGCGAGTTGTCGGAAATGTTCAGCGTCGCCGTGCGCGTTCCCTGTGCCGAGGGGTCGAACCCCAACTGGACAGTGCAGGACCGGCCAGGAGCCAGCTCGACGCCTGCGCCCGCGCACGTACTGGGGCCGCCGGCGAGTGGAACTGCTTCAACGGCGAAGTCGCTTGCGTTGACGCCGGCTGATTTGACGCCGCCAAACAGGACGGTAACTTTGCTCGTATCTGTGATCTTCAGGGTCACGTAGATCGCTGCATTCACGGCGGACGAGTTGAAAATATAGGATATCGGACTCGGCTCAGGCGTGTCCCCATTGATTGAGAGCGTAGTTGTCGAGTACACGCCGACACCTTGCACACTCAGCTGCGTCTGAGTGCCGATTGTGTTGTCGTCGATCACGACACTGGTTGTCCTAGTACCGGCACCTGATGGATCGAAGGCGACCTCGAATGTACAGCTCTGACCGACGCTAACAATGAGCGGGTACGCCGCCGCGCCTGTGGTTGTGTCGATACAAGTGTCCGCCGCGGGTAAGAAGTCGGTGCTCTCACCGCCAGCGACTGTTATCGGCGCATTGGCCGTTGTCCCAAAGACACCGATATACAGCGGTACCTTACCGGAGTTCAAGAGGGTCACATACTGTTCTGGACCTGTTGTCCCTACTCCATATTGAGTCGGGAACGTCAGGACGTTGTTTCGGATGTTCGCATTCTCGACTGTCGCGGTTGCCCACACTCCCGCTCCCCTCAGTTTCAGAGGAACTGTCGTGCCCGCGGTGCCCCAGCTTGAGTCGACGATGTCAACAGTACCGGTCCGGGTACCGGCACCTGACGGCTGGAACTGCACCGCTAACGAGCAGTTAGCGTGTGCCGTGATGTGGCCGCAGTTGTTCCTATTAATGTTGAAGTCGCCCGGGTCGCCGATGGTGCCAATCGCGACGCTTGTGATGATTTGGGTTGTCGCGCTGTCGTTATGCACAGTGACGATCAGGGGATCGTCCGCAACAAAAACCCCTTCCTCAGGAAATACGAGGGTCGTCGGACTCCCAGTCGGCGTTGTGAACGAGATTGGCGGTGGTGCGATACCTTCAGTCACGACCACGTTCGTTGCCGTCGCACTGCCGGCCCTGTTCTTGACAATCATCCCGAAGGTGTATGTGATCTGACTTGGACCCTTGTTGGCGCGCAGCGTGACTGACTGCTTTACCCGATCGGAGGAGCAGGAGAAGGACCGCGGGAAGCCTTTCAGGCTTCCTAGGACCGTGATTCGGCAGGTCGAGGCGTACTTGAGCTTTGCCCTCAGAACGATGCTGCCACCGGTGTCGGAGACAGTCGTCCGCGAGGCGGTGAATGACACGATGACGGGGATTGCGCTTGGGCTGCCTGCATTTGCGGCGAGAGCCACTTGGGGCATGCCAAGGAGGGCAACCGTCGCAACGACAATCGGGGCGGCGACAGCCATTACGATCTTCGACCGGATACCGAAACGGAACATGGGCTTCCTCGCTTCATCTATCACCCGTTGCCCCCCAGACACCAACGCCAAGAATCATAGCCCCGCATGTGCCGTAGAGCCAGAACCTTTCAGCTCGGCGGTTTGCTTCCAGCCGTTCGCCGCCTTGGTGAACACGTACGCGCGGCCAGCACCGTTTGCGTGTGCGTATGCAGCCACCACAGCGATTCGGTCTGAGATCGCCACCGAGAGGCCGGAGCCCTCACCTGCGATATTGGCGGAGTAGCTTCCTTCAGTGTCTGATCCCTTCAGTTCGGCTAGCTGTCTTCCGATGGGGGGAGTCGTAGATGACCTGGCGGCTCCTGCCGTCCCTGCGATGGCCACCGGTACGACGGCTACCACCAATACTGCGACGAGTACCGCAAAATGGCTGATGATTCTCATGGTTCAACTCATTTCTCAGTGCCATCGTGTCTCGGTGCCATCGTGGCACGTTCGAAGACGAAGGCCACCGGCCATCCCTGCGGCCAGTGGCCTTTCCACGTCTAATGGCCCCCCTGAATGAGAAAAGGTCAGGCGGCTACGGGTGACGGAACACGAAAACCTCGGTATTGCCACCGGAGGAATATCTGAAGTTGACCGTGGTCCAGTTCGTGCCGATTGGCACGTCAAAGAAGATCTCAGCACCGAAGGTAGCTCCTGCCCCTTCGGGGCCGAGGCCGCAGAGGGCATACTGCACCGAGTTGTCGCACGTAATGCTGTCCGTGCGTGCCTGGCTGCCGTCTGACAGGATCAGCGCAAAGTTGCCCACCTCGGCGCCGGGGTCCGACATTCCCGAGGACCCGGCAGTCATGGCCATGATCATCACGTCAAGCTGGTCGCCCGCTGGTTGCTCGCAGACGCCCGGATCCGGACAGGAACCGTTGGAATCGACATAGCCGATTTCCAAGGACGCCAAGCCGAAATCGTCCGGCGCCGGTAGCACGTAACTGCAGCTAGACGGTCCGATGCAGTACGTGGTGGGCTTCCCAGTGGTCGTTCCTTTCCCTGCGGCCTGGACTACCTTCAAGTGGTCGACCCTCGTAATGACGCCACGGATCACCACCGTGAGCGTGTAGTCCTTCGCCACGCTCGATGTGTTCGTCTTGAACGTGGCCGGACGCACGGCTCGACCGCTCGTGCACGTCACGGTCCCGTCGAATCCTGCGACCTTCGGGACCGACGACCAGGTACACCGCTTGGCGTTGTGGACCGCGACCGCCCACTTGATTGTGCCGCCACTGGCGGTGAGATGGCGTGTGGGGACAGTCACAGCTCCCGCAGTGCTCGCCAGCGAGGGTGCGGCAAGGGTGACGAGAGCCACAACTGCAACGAGAACTACGGAATGTCTAATGTTCTTCATGGTTCACCAATCTTCTCTGCGCCCCAACTGGCGCAACTTGACTACCAGGTAGTTATCGGCAGACCGAACGTCAACACTTAACAGCAGCTCACCGTGCTGTACAAGCATCCAGCTCACCGATCTGACCTGATGCAGGCAGCCGGAGATGCCAGGATCAACCTCAAATGCCAGAAGAGGCGTCAAGCCTGCGCCGAAACAGCGACCGTCCTAACCTCAACAGGCTTGCCAACCCCCGCCCAAATCCGTCTCGCTGCAAATCTCTGCATCAGCAATGTTGTAACCGCCAGATGCCTTAGCCGTCTTAGTCACCGAATGGCTACCCCACCTGATCGTGAGAGTGCAACTGATATTGCCTCTGGTGCTTGTGGACGTAGGCGACGGCGAACTCAGCCATCGCAGATCCTTTCGACAGGCCTGGTGTCACCTGACGCCAGGCCGGTGCGTTGAGCACTGAACTTGGCTTGGTGGCCTGGTCGTTTGGTGGGTACTAGGACTCTCCCCGGCCGTTTCAGAGGCTCCTGGGGCGTTCCAGAAGCTGCCTTAGAACTTCAAAACCCCACGGAGGTTGCGGACGGCCTGGGCAATCCTCTGTTCGTTCTCGATGAGAGCGAATCTGACGCCATTCTGGGCACCGTAGGAGGCTCCGCAGCTCGTCGAGTAGGTCGGCGTAGTCGTCAGGCTTGCCGCCCGACTCGGCGAGGGTGACGGCGAGGTTCACGACTGGCTCGCTGGCCGCGTCTCGGCGGGCGGTCGATTCAGCCACTCATGTTGCTCGGGGTACTGTTCGGAGTGCATCTTGTACAGACGCTCGTGCACTTCTTGTGTTGTGTGATGATGGCACGTTCGAAAGGTCGTGCCCTCCACCTTCAGGTGACCGATGCGCCTGCACCGCTTTTCTGAACAGTTGAACCGCTTGTAGAGCCCAGCCGCTGAGACAAACAACCCGAACACCGTCAGGTTTGACAGGTCGCTCACCCATATCGGCTGGCCGGGTCCCAAGAAGAACTCAAAGATGACGTGCACTACACCTCCCCCACGATCAGAACTTCAAAACCCCACGGAGGNNGCCTGGGCGATCCTCTGCTCGTTCTCAATCAGAGCGAACCTGACGTAACCCTCTCCCCCGGGCCCGAATCCGTGCCCTGGCGACGTCGCCACTTTCCCTTCGGAGACGAGGAATTTCGAGAACCCGAGCGAGCCCATCTCCCGATATGGATCGGGGATCCTGGCCCACACGAACATCGTGCCCTTGGGCTTGGGCACGTGCCAGCCGAGGCGCGCTAGTCCCTCGCAGAGCGCGTCGCGGCGCCCCTGGTAGATGTCGCTCACGAGCTTGGGGTAGTCCGGTGCCTCGTTCATGGCCACGATCGCTGCGATCTGGATCGGCTGGAATGTTCCATAGTCGAGGTAGCTCTTGAGCTTGGTGAGGCCCTGCACGATCTCGGCATTGCCGACAAGGAACGCCACTCGCCAGCCCGCCATGGAGAATGACTTGGTCAGGGTGTAGAGCTCGACAGCGACTTCGGACGCGCCTGGGACCTCGAGGATCGAAGGAGGTCGGTAACCGTCGAAGGCCGTGTCCGAGTAGGCGAAATCGTGTACCAGTAGCACTCCACGCTCGCGAGCGAACTCGACGAGCCTCGTCATGGTCGCGAAGTCGATGCACGCGGTCGTGGGGTTGTGCGGGAAAGAGAGGATCGCGACCCGGGGCTTGGGCCATGCCGATTCCCACGCCTCGACCAGGTTGCCGAAAAATGTCTCGCCGGTGTCGGCCTCATCGTTGCCGAGCCCCTCGAGCCTCACCATCCGGACGTCAGCGCCGGCGAACAACGGCGCGTAGAGGTGGATCGGGTACGAAGGAGAGGGAACGAGCGCCGTGTCACCCGGTCCCACAACGACCCACATGAGGTGCGAGAGCCCCTCTTTGGCTCCGATGGTGGTAACCACCTCGCGGTCGTAGTCCAGTTGCACTCCGAAACGCCGTAGGTACAAGTCCGCGATCGCCTGCCTTAGCTTGGGAATCCCACGGCTTGCCGAGTAACGGTGATTGCGGGGGTTGTGAACGGCTTCGGCCAGCTTCTCGACGGCGACGTCCGGCGAGGGAATATCGGGATTCCCGAAGCCGAGGTCGATGACATCGTCACCTGCACGGCGCGCCTGCAATTTCAACTGGTCGATCTCCGCGAAAACGTACGGAGGAAGTCCTTGAATCCTGCGAAGCTCCATCGTCCGACGTTAGCCCCCACTGTCTTCGGTCTTGCTTGCCAAGCGTAGGGCCTCGGTGACGAGGTCGATCGAGCGCGGCCAGCCCCAGATCGCCCACGTGGCCCCGGCGGCGCTCAAGCCCACCAGCTGGTCAGCCGCAGCACCCGTCTCGGCTGGAAACGAGCCTGCCCAGGTCGATGGCCCGCGTGCGGCCTCGGCCTCCACCCGGGCCAGCTCCACGTCCCACAGGTTGACCGTCGCTCCGGCGGCGCGTGCGATCTCGAGCGTCGCAGGAGCGGTAGCTCCCACCCAACATTCGATGCCACGGGCGGTGAGCTCGCCGAGGATGGAGGCCAACGATGCCCGTCGTTCCTCGAGCGCGGGCCACGCGATCCCGTAGGCGTCGTTCTCCGCAACGCTGCTTGCGTCCCCGATGCCGAGGGCGGCCACCAGACGGTGCTCGGTCAACTCATGAAGCGAAACAAACGACTCGACTACCAGCCGGTCGGGCAGGAAGCCTACGCGCGCCACGAGCGATCCGATCCGGATGTGCCGAGTCGTTGCTGCGACGGCGGCCAGCACCGGGTACATCGACAGAGCAGGCCGCGACCTCTTGGCGCCCCGCCAGAGGTGATCGAAGACGAAGACGCCGTCGATCCCGGCCCCCTCCGCGGCGCTTGCGGTTGCGAGCGCTGCGGCAGCGGTCGGCTCGAACGTCGGGAGGGTGATGCCGATCTTCACGCCGTCAGCCCTCGCTGAGCCACAGGCTCAAGCGGCTCACGGCGTCGACTCGACCCGCGCTTTCAGGTCCCGGATCGCAGCGTGGATGATGTTGCCCTCGGCCCGTCGCTTGATGAAGCCCGGCAACGGCACCCTTAGTTCGACGGCAAGCTGGTAGGTGACTTCGGTCCCGCCTTCAGGTGCGGACTTGAAACGGTATATGCCGTCGAGGCGGCTTGTGAGATCACCCTCCCGCTGGACCCAACGAAGCTCCGTCGGCGCCTGCGAATAGTCGTAGGCAAGGGTGTAGCTCGTGCTGCGCCCGAAAGCAGCAGCACGGAACGAGACAAGGGAAGGCCGTCCCTGCTGATCGCGCTCGTGGACGTGAACCTCCTTCAGATCGGCGACCCAATCCGGATAACGCTCGATGTCGGCCACGACCTCGAAGCACCGCGTTGGGGAGCCGTCGACGACCATCCGCTCAATGGTCTGATCGGTCACACGTCCTCCTCTCTGCCCTATTGGACTCCAGCCTCGCATCTCCTCGGGCTGTCGGCCAGCACTGGCCGACCGTTGACGCTCGTCCAGCCCTCACCCTCGATCAGAAGACCAGATCAGACACCAACTGACGCAGTCAGCTACCCATCTCTATCAGGGCCTGGTGCAGAATCCGGGCCAGCTTGTCGTGGTCGAATTCAGCGACGGCCCTGCGGCGCGCCTCGCCGCCTAAGCGCTCTCGAAACTCCGAATCGTCCAGCAGACTTGCCAGCGCGGCCGTGACGGCGGTCGCGTCGCCCGGCCGGTCGACCACGAGCCCCGTCTTGCCGTCGACAACGGCCTCGTCCGAGCCGCCGCTTCGCCCCGCAAGCTGGGCGACACCCGCGGCGGCAGCTTCGAGGAAGACGATCCCGAATCCCTCCTGCTCGAGACCGAACCAGCGGTCACGACAGCACATCGCCCAGACATCTGCTGCGGCATCGAGCATCGGCAGGTCGTCGTCGGCGACCCGACCGAGGAAACGAACCTGCGCGCCACAACGCTTCGCCGCAAGCTCCAGACGTCTGCGGTCCCGGCCTGAGCCACCGATCACGAGCGTCAGGTCCGGTCGTTCCCCGCTCAGCCGCCCGACGGCCTCGATCAGCACGTCCATGCCCTTGCGTGGAACGAGCCGGCTCACGCTCACGACGAGCCTGCCCTCGGTGGGCAGCCCCATCCGCCGACGCACCACCATCCGCTCGTCGGCGCCGAGCGGATGAAAACGCTCGTGATCGACGCCGGGAGGCACGACGACGAACCGCGGCTTGCGCGCCCCTGCAACGCGCGCCGCCTCGGCGGCTGGATAGCCGCCCGCAGCAACTGCGAGCGATGCCCCTGACAGTACGAACCGCAGGAGCTGGCGCGAGACGGGCAGCCGGCCGGGAACGGCCACCTCGGCGCCATGGAGCACGACACCGTACGGCACCTGCAGCCGGCTGCCGAGAAGGCCCAGCGGGAGTGCCGGATCCAGTAGCACGAGCCCGGCGCCTGTGGCTTGCGACAGCTGTCGCACGGTCCGCGCCAGCCCGGGCGTCGGCAGCAGGACCGGCGACCACGAGCGCTCGATCCGGAATCCCTGCCGCCGGTCGAACTCAGCGGCGCCCCGGTACGCGGTCGTGAGAACCGTGAGCTCTTGCGGGGGCAGCCGGCGGAACAGCTCGTACAGGTACGACTGGATTCCACCGACCTTGGGAGGAAAGTCGTTGGTGACGAGCATGTAACCCATCAGGCGAGCCCCTCAAGCGCGATGCACGAGTGACTGCGCAGATCATCCGACGCGGCGACGAAAGCGCAGCTCGGGAACCAGGCCCGCTCGCTGGAGCATGCGGACGGCACGAGCTTCGGCGACGTCGACCACGATCCCGCCAGCTGCCGGGGGACCCAGCACGAAGGTGACGACGCAGTCATCGCACGCCGAGGTCCCATGCAGCACACAGTCATCGCAGCTTATGGACACGCTCTCGGTCGGCACCGTTCCTCCTCCTGATCCTGTTCACGGCCAACGCAGGCCGTCCGTCCGCCGCAAAGGCGGACAGCCGGTCAAGGACCACATGAGAGATGATGCCGGAAGGATGTATCAGGCTCGTCAGGCTACCGGCGATCGCCGGTGGATCCCGGCTACGTTCACCCCATGGTTTCCGGCCGGCTTCGTGCGATCTGGGAGCTCTACATGCCCGAAACACGCGAGCTCGCCGGGTTGCACGAGTTCGACGGCCAGGTCCAGGACCTCTCGCCGGCTGGAGTGGAGACCCTCCTCACATCGCTCGGACGCGGCGAGCGCGAGCCGAATGCACATGACGAGTCACACCTGTCCGCAGCAGAGGCAGGCGCGCGCACCGCGTTCTCCCTGGCCGAGATCCACAGGTGGAACCCGTTGGTCCACCTGGCGAATCTCGACCTCGCGTGCTACGACCGCGACTACGCGTCCGCAGACGAGCGTGCGGCAGCCAAGGCGGCTCACCTCTGCAGGTGGCCAGAGGCCATCGACGGTGCCATCGAGTCGCTCGACTCGGTACCCGCGCCTGTAGCGGCTGCTCTTCTGCCGGCAGTCCGCGGCCTCGGTGAGAACCTCGAGGCTGTGGCCGCCGATTCTGCGACGCTCGAAAGCAGCCGGACCTGTCTCGGAAGGCTCATCGCCCATTTGGAGGACGCTGAGGCGAACGGATCACGCGATCCGAGCCTCGGCCCGCAGAAGCTAGCCCGGCTGCTCGGCGATGCCGAGGCGATGACCGTGGACCTCGGCCGGCTCGAGGAGACGGCGGACGCGGAAAGGACCCGCCTCACTGAGCGCCTCGTTCACGATTGCGATCGGCTGCGACCCGGTCTTCCTCCTGCTGAGGTCGTCCGGGAGCTCCTGAACGACCATCCCGACGACGAGGGCATCTATGCGGCCGTCCGCCTCCTGGTCGAGGAGCTGAGCACTTTCACGGCCGAGCGCGACCTTCTACCCGAGCTCGGAGGCACCTGTCGCGTCGGCCCGTCCCCACCATCGAGGCGGTACGCAGTGGCGATGATGTCGTGGACCGGCGCGTACGAGGCCGAAGCGCCCGCGTCCTTCCACGTGAACCCACCCGACCCTTCGTGGGACGACAAGACCAAGCAACGATGGCGGTCGCTTTTCAGCGCCACGACGCTGCCCGCCCTCACCGCACACGAGGTGACGCCTGGGCACTTCGCCCACGGCCGGATGATCCGGCTCGCCGCCCGCGGAGACGTCCGACGGTCGCTGTTCTCCCTCGCGTTCTGCGAGGGCTGGGCTCACTACGCCGAGGAACTGCTGGTGGAGGAGGGCTTTCGCCAGGACGATCCGCGCTTTGCGATCGGAGTCTGGATCGAGGCTCTCGTGCGGGTGACACGCCTTGCTTCGGCGCTCGGGATCCATCGCGGGACGATGACAGTGCACGACGCAGCGGCGCGGTTCCGCGAGGATGCCTTCCTGGAAGCACCTGCGGCTCAGTCCGAAGCGAGCCGAGCCACCTTCGACCCGACCTACGGCCGCTACACGTGGGGAAAGCTCGAGATCCAGGCGCTTCGCGACGAGGCGATCGCCCGTTGGGGCCCGCGCTTCAGCCTCAGACGGTTCCACGAGGCAATGCTCGAGCTCGGCGCACCACCGCTCGGGACCCTGGGCGACGCGCTCGAACCGGTGTGAGTCGAGCTGCCCGTCAGCCGCGGGCGGTCACGCACCTGCGGCGCAGCGTCGACTACCAGTGACGGCTGTCGTGCCTTCCTACCAGGCCGCCCATGTTCAGGACCTCCACCAGGCGAACGACGCGTTTGACGCTGTCAAGGCGGTAGATGACGAGAGCCGTCTCGACCCTCGTCGCCAGGCGCCGGGCCAAGAACCCGTGAAGCTCCACGCCGGACCCGATGGGGTCAATGAGCAACTGGCCGAAAATGAAACGCCGGGCCTCGTCCGCGACATGGAACTGGAGCTCATCGAGCGCCTTGCGCGCGGGCTCGCTCCCGACAAGGCCCCACCGGTTGTCGGTATTCGATCGCGCCGCCGTCGCGATCGACACCCCTCCGGTCACAGCGCGCACCACGAAGCGGGCATCTGGGTCGAGCGCCGCCAACTCCTCGCCCATGTAAAGGTTCCCGCTCTGAAGCGCTGCCTCGGCCTCGAGGATACGGCGCACCGTCTTCGGCTCGGACAAGAGATCGATCGTGTACTCGAGCCCTTCCAGCTCACGGGCCGGGATGATTACGGCGGCCGGCGCACCGTCTCGTTCGACGAGGACCCGCTCTCGTGTGGCAAGCACGTGGTCGACGACGTCGTCCACGTTGTCGCCCTTGCCCGCGACCGCTGCCATTGACCAAGCGTATATCTCCTTCTGCGTAGCCTGGGGAAGTGAAGATTGATGCGCTCGCGACTCCCGCGCTCGTGATCGACGCCGGCCGCCTCGATTTCAACATCAAGGAAATGGCAAGGGCGCTTCCAGGCGACCGCCTCCGACCGCATGTCAAGGCGCACAAATGCACGGAGATCGCCAAGCTGCAGGCCTTGGCAGGCCATCGAGGCTTCACATGCGCAACGATCCGCGAATGCGAAGGCATGGTCGCAGCCGGTCTCGGCGAGGACCTGCTGCTCGCGAACGAGCTCGTGGACGCGCGCCGTTTGGGAGCGCTCGTAGCCAACCGAGCCCGGGTCACCTTGGCGGTCGACTCTCTGGAATCCATCGCGGCAGCGGCATCAGGGGGTGTTCACGAGGTCGTGATTGACGTGAACGTGGGGCTGCAAAGATGCGGCTGCGACCCGGGCGAGGCAGGCAGGCTCGCAGACGTCGCTCGTTCCAGGGGGCTCGAGGTCCGCGGCGTCATGGGCTACGAGGGCCATGTCGTAGGCCTCGAAGACGCGTCCGAGCGCGCCAGGCTTTGCCGGGAGTCGATGGAGCTGCTCCTCGCAGCCCACGCTCAAGTCGGTGGTTCGTTGGTCTCCGCCGGCGGCACCGGTACCTACGACTGCAACACGTGGGCAACCGAGATCCAGGCGGGCTCCTATGCCCTCATGGACGTCGCTTACGGGCGCCTCGGCCTCCCGTTTCGCCAGGCGCTCTTCGTGGACGCCATCGTGATCTCCAGCTGCTCACAATGGTCAGTGGCGGACGCCGGCCTCAAGGCGTTCGGCATGGATCATGGCAATCCGGAGGCCGAGGGGGCCGATGTCTGGTTCTGTTCGGACGAGCACGTGACCTTCGGCCCGCCGCGGCGCGTCGGTGACATGCTCCGCCTTGTGCCCGCTCACGTCGACCCGACGATGGCCTATCACGAGCGGGTTCATCTCGTGTCGGGAGACGATGTCCTCGAGACGTGGCCCATCGACTTACGAGGTTGGTAGCCGCGGCGAGGAAGCTGGTGCGGCTGCCTTGCTCTGCTTGAGGCGCGCCGCGAGGCAGCGGAGAGCGAGACCCCGGTGTGACAGCTCGTGTTTCTCGGCTGGGCTCATCTCCGCAAACGTGCGCCCGCCACCGCCCTCCGGCACGAACACCGGGTCGTAACCGAAACCCCCAAAGCCGCGCGGGACCGGCACGATCTCGCCTTCGACGACACCCTCGCCGATGATCTCGGTGCCATCGGGAAAGCGACAGACCACGACGGTGCGAAAGCGCGCCCGCCGGTCGATCTCGCCCTCGAGGACGGCGAGCAACTTGGCGACGTTGTCGGCGTAGGTGGCGGCCTCCCCAGCAAAGCGGGCCGACCACGTGCCGGGGGCCCCGCCGAGCGCCACCACCTCGAGACCGGTGTCGTCCGCGACCGCGGCCTCGCCGGTCGCTGCAACGAGTGCGACGGCCTTGAGACGAGCGTTGTCCTCGAGGCTCTCCCCGGTCTCCTCGACCTCGCCAACGCCTTGCGGACGAGCAACGAGCTCGACCAGGTCATCGAGCTCCTCTTCCAGGATGGCCCCTAATTCCGCGGCCTTGTCGGGATTCGCTGTGGCGACGACCAACCTCATGGTGATCTCATCCTTGCTGGCTTTGATCCGCTGAGGCGTCAGGCCGTGACGGCCTGGGTGCGGTCGGGTGGGGGCGTTGCCAGCACTTCGGCCTGAACTTCGAGGATCTGGTTGATACCGAGCTCGGCGAGGGCAAGCATCTCGTCAAGCTCGGTGCGGGCGAACGGCAACCCCTCGGCCGTCCCCTGCACCTCGACGAAGCGTCCCGAAGAGGTCATCACGACGTTCATGTCGACGTCGGCAGCGGAGTCTTCGGCGTAATCGAGGTCGAGCATGCAGACCGCCTCGACCATGCCGACCGAGATGGCCGCGCACGCCTCACGCACTGGATGACCAGCGATCGCTCCCGAAGAGCAGAGGCGTGAGCAGGCGTCGTGAAGCGCAACGTATGCGCCCGATATGGCGGCTGTTCGCGTCCCCCCGTCTGCCTGCAGCACGTCGCAGTCGATCAGGATCTGGCGCTCGCCGAGCGCCTCGAGATCAATGATGCTGCGCAGCGCCCGGCCGATCAGCCGCTGAATCTCCTGCGTCCTGCCGGACTGGCGCCCTCTCGTCGCCTCCCTGCTCACCCGCTCGGGCGATGAGCCAGGGAGCAGGGAGTACTCCGCTGTCACCCAGCCCCGGCGGGTCCCGCGCATCCATCTCGGGACGTCCTCGTCGACCGAAGCCGTGCACAGGACCTTCGTGCGACCCGAAACCGCGAGCACCGACCCGGCGGCGAACTCGGTGAAATCCCGGACGAAGAAGCCCGGGCGGAGCTCGTCGAGGGCCCGGCCGTCGTGGCGTACGAGCTCTGGGGCATCAGGTTGCGGGTCGGTCATCCCGGCAGGGTACCCGCACAGGGGCCGTGCGGCCAGGAACAGCCCGAGTACCGGAGCACATGGACGCGACCCGAGCACTTTCGCCCGTGACAGCCGAAGGCAGTCGCCTGTTTCAGTCAGCCGCCGCTGGCCTCGATCGTCTCCTCGGCTATCAGGCCGTCAGCGATCCGGTAGGAACGAACCAAGGCCAGTTCGTGGCGCAGCGAGACGACCACGTAATGCCAAGCGGGGTCGGGAGCCTGAGCAACGTCGGTCGGCGACGGGTACGCATCGGTGTGAGTGTGCGAGTGGAAGACGCCGATCACCGCGCGCCCATCGGCCTCGGCAACTCGGTCGATTCGGAGATGCTCGCGTGGGTCGACGGTGTAGACACGCGCCGACGCGGCCAGGTTCACCGTGGGGTGCACGGCGGTGACGGTGGCCGTGGCCGGGTCCCCGGTGAGGAGCCCACAACCTTCAGCGGGGTAGGCGCCCAAGCAGTGCGCGATCATCTCGTCCAGGTGAGAACGCGACAGGTGCAGGCCCATCCTGTCCGGTACTGCTCGTTCCGGCACTGCTGGCCCCAACGGGACCGCGCTGGAATCGCTCATCAGGGCCGCACGGTAGCGTTTCTGGCGATGGTCACGAGAAAGCCCACCGGGACTCAGCGCACCCCGGGCAAGCCCAGGGCATTAGGTGACCCCCACGAGCCGGTGATCCGCAGCGTGGCGCGCAACCGGCGCGCACGGCACGACTACGACATCCTCGAGGTCTATGAGTGCGGTATCGCTCTCAAAGGTGCAGAGGTCAAGTCGCTGCGACTGGGACAAGCCTCGCTGCAGGACGCGTACGCCAGGATCGACGACGGTGAGCTGTGGCTCCTCGGGGCCCACTTGGCGCCGTATGAGTACGCGTCCGGATACGGTCGTTTCGAGCCGGTCAGGGCCCGCAAACTGTTGCTGCACCGCCAACAGATCGACGAGCTCTCCGGTCGCGTCGCCCAAAAGGCGCTCACGCTCGTGCCGCTCAGCATCTACTTCAAAGACGGCCTCGCCAAGGTCGAGCTCGCGCTCGCGCGGGGACGCCGGCTCTATGACAAGCGGCACGCCATCGCCGAACGTGACGCGAACCGAGAGGCCCAGCGGGTGAGCCGGGAACACGAGCGCCGGCGCTGAGGCCACGGCTGAGGCGGTATCCTCCTATCAGGCACAAACATCACCAAGGGGGTGACAGGCTTCGACTTCGGTCGTCAAGTTGGGAGAAGCGAGCCGTGGTCTCCGGAACCACGTTAAAGAGCCGGAAAACAACACAAACGCCGAGCCTCAGCTCGCGCTTGCTGCCTAACTAGCAGCAACGTCTGCCCGGTCCTAGTCCTGCGGACCGGTCCCAGGCGTCATCTTGCAGGGCTTACCTGAACGGCGCCGCCGGCGAGCAGTCAGGGACATCTCAGTCGGCTGGGGTCCTGCACCGGCGCCGGTGGCGTGGCGGGACCCGAGACACCACCGCCGGATGCGCTCGGAGAAGTCCCATCAAGATACCGGGGGACGCGGGTTCGACTCCCGCCACCTCCACCTGATCTTCGCGACAAAAGTGCTGGTAGGAGCCCTCCTTAGGAGGGCTCCTGTCGCGCCAGGACACGCTCAGGACACACCAGACACAGCAGCATCGGCACTTGGGGGCCCAGGCTAGGCAACAGTCTGCTAGAAATGCCGAGCCGACCAGCTAGGTGTGGCTGCAGTGCTTACAAAGGGGGGCGTGACAATGTCGCACAGGGGGAAGTCGCACCTCGTCATCATGTTCACGGTGGGGCCTGATGAGGTGGCCGAAGGAGATCGCATCTTCGCGAGCCACGGCGAATGGATGAAGGGACATCCCCGCGAGGGCGATGTGGCACTGCTGGACTACTCGATCTCCAAGGCCCCGGAGCTGTCGAACCCGCTGGACCCGAGCTCTGAGCCGACCGGCAAGACGATCTTCGTGATCGATGAGTACTACGAGGCACCGGCCGGCATCGCCAGGCATTGGCAGCAGACGGGCAGCTGGTCGGAGTTCCCNNGTTGTCCAAGGACTCTGGTAAAGCGGAGTTGACGCGCGCTGCCACTGAGGGTGCAGGGTTTACCCCCGCAGCGCGAGCGGCGCACATATTGACGGCGCCTCCTCGGTTCCTGGACGTGGGCACCGCACCAGAAACGGCGATCTGCGCTCACATAATGGACGGCGGCCGAAAACGGTGATCTTCCCGGCCCTTTCGTAGTGGCCTGTGCCATCAAGGGCTCGGTCGGGCTCAGGGGTCCGGACGCCTGGGAACCGCTGGCGTCGTGGGCGGCAGTTCGTAAGCAGGGCCGATGCTCCGCCGCTGCATGACTGGCGGTGGTGTTGGGGCGCTCGTAGCGGAAGAGCGGTAGCGATGTGAGCTGGTCTGTTGGCCTTCGATAGATGCCGTGCACCGAAACCCACCACAAGTCCCTGGGAGCTGTGCCAAGGTCGAGAGCCACCAGCACCCGGTTGCCCCGCACTATGGAGCGCTGCCAACTGCGATACTCCTCGAGTGGCTCGCGAGCTACGACAGATCGAACGAGTGAAATTCAGCATCGACGAGCTCACGCAAATCGTCGCGTNNGGATCATCGAGGAGGACGAGAGGCCGACCTCGCTTGGGTTCTTCACGTTGCTCGGTGGCGGCGCCATCGGTGTCACGATGTGCACCTGGATCCCCGGGAGCCACAATCGCCGTGGACTCATCAGGCCGAGCCTCGGCATCACGCACGTCACTGGCCATCGCGTCTTCGCCGAGCTGCATTCGCTTGCAGTTCCCATTCCGGAGACCTGGCTCGTCGAGCAGGATCACCCTCGTCGAGGGCTTGTCTTGCGCGTTCCTTCCAACGAACCACACGAGCAAGTGCTCGTGTGGGCACTGCGGGCAGTCGGTGCGCTGAGTACGCCCCGTCTCATCAAGGGATGGCGGGCCGACATCTACCTGCCATCCGGCGCAGCGCGCTCGCGCCCGATTTGATG
>PMVZ01000252.1 GCA_003166375.1 Acidimicrobiaceae bacterium
ACCCGCAGCCGAAGAACTCCAGGTTCTCACAGAGGTTTTCCTTTTTGTTCAAACATGGCTTGCAGTGGCCGCACACCAGTGTCGGCGCGATCGTGACCCGTTCCCCAACTTCTACCGCGTCCACGCCGTCGGCGACGGCAACGACCACCCCGACAACTTCATGTCCGGGGTAGTAGGGCGGCTTCATGAAAGCGTGCTCACCGTGGACGCCAGCCTTGTCGGAACCGCACATTCCCGACACCGACATCTCGACCAGTGCTTCGCCAGGCTTGAGTGGCGGCACGGCCTCGGTGATCACCTCGACAATGTCTGGGCTAGTTACAATGACGCGTCTCCGAGTCAGTCCTGCGGTCATGGCATCTCCTATGGCTGTCGAGTGGTTCTGGCTTGGTCGTTCGCAGGTGGCGCTGGGCCGATGTCAGGGGTGGTCATAGCGGGGCATTCACCGGGGCGGATAGCCGTCCCGCGGCCCTTGTCGCGCCGCACGCTGCAGCGTAGACACGAAGTACATCGCGAACGGCTTCGAGCACCAGGGTCTTAGGCATGGGATCCAAGGCACCGCTGGCTATACGTGGATAAAGCGTCGGAAGGAATTGACTGATCAGGGGCTCGGGGATACTGGTTCCGGTCAAGCGGTCCAGGAGCCGTCGGACCGCTTCCTGCGGCGCCGAGGACGCCCAGTAGTAGCGGATACGGTCGCTGTAGCTGAAATGGCGAAGCACACGTTGGTCATCCGGGTCACCCCGATAGTGAGACTGCCAATACGTGGGGTTGGCGACCATCTCCTTTTCCATCTCTGCCATCAGTGAGTGTTCCCACCAGCTGGGATCCAGCGCTGCCGCGATCTGGTCGAGTGCGTAAAGGGCCTCGCGCAGGGCGAAAGTCAGACCCGGCCCGACCTTCAAGATCGCAAAGCCGTCCTTTACCAGCCTGGCGAGGCANNGCACTGAGCTCACGAGCACGCTCGGGTTGGTAGACCACGACGTTCCGGTCGTCAAACTCGACTCCGGGCTGGGCCACCAAAGCAATTACCGCCTCGAAGGCGGCCTCGGCTCCAACCGCGGCGAAGGCGCGCTTGTGCGCTTCGAAGGTGGCAACGACGGCTTCTGGTCGAGTCACCTCGAGGTGCTCGATCGCTGCTACTGCGCCACCGGGGACCGGTACTTCGGTACCGATGACATAGCGAGGTCTCCTGGCGGCATCTGTTGCTGCGGCTTCGGCGACCACTGCGAGGCGAGCGGCGCGCTCGGCCGTCACGGCGTCCGGCAGGTGGTCGGGCTCGCCCTGACAACCCATGCTGGTGTCGATGTGGATCTTCTCGTACCCGGCGGCGACATAGGCGGCCACCATCGCTTCGGCCTGTGCCAGCGCGGCCTCGGCGGGCAGGTGCCGCCACGGGTTCGGCCCGAGGTGATCGCCACCAAGGACTATCTGCTGGCGCGGGAACCCCACCTCATCGGCGATACGGTGCACCTGGTCGCGGAAGGCGGCCGGGGTCAGGCCCGTGTAACCACCTTCGTGGTTGACCTGGTTGCAGGTCGCCTCGATGAGCACTGCCGTCCCATCGGCGGCGGCCTGGCGTATGGCCGCTTCGACCACCATCGGATGTGCCGAGCACACCGAGGTGACGCCAGCCGACCCGACGCCAGCACCGCTGCCGCGGGGCGAGATGAGGGCCCCCAGGCGCGTCGCCCGGCCTGTTCGGGCGCCTGACCTCAGGGCGTCGAGCTGGGCGAAACTCGAAGTACCTTCCATCGGGCCTCTGATGGTCACCGCCCGGGCACCGCTGGCGTTGGCGTAATCGAGGCTCGCTTCCACGCTGCGTCCCTGTAGACGGCAGGTGATGAAGGTGGCTCCGAAGCAGTCACCGGCGCCCGTCGGGTCCAACTCCTCCACGCGATAGCCCGGCGCGTTCCGGCTGCCATCGGTGTCGTAGTAGGTTGCCCCCTCTGCCCCGTTCTTCACCACGATGGCGGTGACCCCCAGGCCCAGAATCTCGGAGACCGCGGCTTCTGGCGTGGTGGCGTCGGTCAGCAGCGTCAACTCCTCGCCACTGGGCAGGAATGTGTCGCAGCGTGCCAACACGGCCTCGAGAGCTGCACGCACCTGCGGGTCACGGACTACTTCTTTGCGGATGTTCGGGTCGAAGGAGACTGAGCCGCCATTGCTTTTCACGAACTCAATTGCCTTAGCCACCATCTCGACCATGCGCGGGGAGGAGAGCGACGCGCCGGAGACATGCAAGTGGTCGCACTCGCCGAGCAGCTCCCATGCGGTCTCTGTCAGCCGCAACTGGCCGCAGGCGCTGTTCTCTATGTTGAACACGAAGTCGCGGTCTCCGTCGTCGCGGTAGCGGACAAACGCACTGCCCGTCACATGCGCCGGATTGACCTCGACCGCTTTGACGTCGACGCCGTCATCGCTGAGCCGGTCCAGGTTTACCCGGCCGAAGTCGTCGTCCCCGACGCAGCCGATGATGCCGCAAGGCTGACCGAGCTTGGCAACCTGGTCGATGAAGATCGCCGGCGCACCGCTCGGGAAGGGCCCGACCAGTCGCAGAGGCTCGCGAAAACCATGTCCACGCTCGTCCGCCATGATCTCCACGAGGATCTCACCGAGAGTTGCGACCTTGAGCATTTGTAGCTCCGTCTGGTGGCTCAACTCCCGCGCGCGACCGGTTCCCACGTCCTTCACAGCGCTGTCCGGCTCCCCTTCATCTCAACTCCTGCCGTGGAGCGATCGCGACTCGACGCTAGCTCTCCTAGAAAACGATTTACCTGCTCTCCCATAAGATTTCAAGAGACTGGAACACTCGGTCTAGGGACTAAAGGCCCTAACAACTAGGGCCGTTCGGTCAATGATCGTCACCGGGAACCGCCGTTGGCGCGTGTTGTTGCGGACATCCCGGTAATCGTGCACCATGACTTCAGTCCGAAGTCAAGCCCTCAAGGAGGGGCACCGAGGCGCGATGAGCA
>PMVZ01000225.1 GCA_003166375.1 Acidimicrobiaceae bacterium
CCTGCCCGACATCGAGGTTCTGCGTTGCCGTCGACGAGGGTGTGAACGTCCTCACGTACACATCCAGCTCGTTGGCTGGCCCTTACCCCGTCGACCCGGACGCCGGGATCCTTGTCTCCGTCTCCTGTCCCAGGGCGAGCTTCTGCGTCGCGGTGGACGAGAGCGGCAATGAGCTCACCTACAACGGCACCTTGTGGTCGAAGCAGGTCAAGATCGATTCGACCGGGTTCCGCCCGACCTCCGTTTCCTGCCCGATCGTGAGCTTCTGCGCCGCAGTGGACCTCCACGGCGATGTCCTCAACTATGACGGCAAGGGATGGTCGTCTCCTCTGAGCGTCGACCCGAACGGAGGCGGGCTCACATCTGTTTCGTGCCCGATGGCGAGCTTCTGTTCCACAGTGGACGACCACGGCGGCGTCCTCGCCTATAACGGCACGATATGGTCGCCACCTCTCAACATCGACCCGGGCGGAGGTGGCCTCACCTCTGTCTCGTGCTCGACGGCAAGGTTCTGCGTAGCGGTTGACCGTGACCTCCACGCCCTCACCTTCGAAGGCAGGAGTTGGTCAAAGCCGGTCGGCATCGACCCGCGTGGAGGTGGCCTCACCTCTGTCGCCTGCCCGTCGGCGAGCTTTTGTGCAGCGGTTGACGAGGGCGGCAACGTTCTCATCTACAAGGGCAGTTCCTGGTCTTCGCCCGTGCGCGTCGACCCGAACGGGGGCGGCCTCACCTCCATCTCGTGCCCGTCGGCGAGCTTTTGTGTCGCAGTGGACCTCCGCAGCAACGCTGTCACCTACAACGGCAGGACATGGTCGTCCCCGGTCAGCATCGACCCGGGCGGAGGCGGGATCACCTCCATCTCGTGCCCGACTGCGCGGTTCTGCGCGGCGGTGGACCGCAGCTTCCACGCCGTCACCTACGAAGGCACGACCTGGTNNGAGCTTCTGCGCCGCTGTGGACTTCAAGGGCAACGCGCTCACCTACGGCACCGGCACCTGGTCGTCCCCCGACAACATCGACCCGGGCGTCTCCCTCGAATCGATCTCGTGCGTCTCAGCGACCTCGTGCATCGCAGTGGACGGCACCTCCATGTTCAGATGGCTGCGACCCACGGCGACCGCCATCACCGCAGTCAGCCGCCGCCCGGTCGCCGGCCGACCGGTTGCTGTCCGAGTGCAGGTCAGGGGCTTGAACACGACAGCGAGGTCAGCCACTCCGACCGGGAAGGTGACCGTCACCGACGGGAGGAGGAGCTGTCAGGCGGTGCTGAGCGGGTCGGATGGGGCGGCTACAGGCACGTGTTCGATCACCGGGGAAAAGGTGGGCAGGTACTTCTTGAAAGCGCGCTATCCGGGCGACGCGATCTTCGGGTCCAGCTCAACTCGCCGGTCTACGCTGCTCAAGGTCAACCGGGCCACGTCCAGGACTGCGCTGGAAACGATGACGACCAGGGAGTCCACGGCCGGCTTCACGCACTAGCGGCCGAACAGGCCAGGGCTACGCTGGGTTCATGTCGCCCGAGAAGCGTCGACACCCGTGCCTGCCCCACCACGAAGGTGGAGTTGTCGTATGAAGATCGGTGTCGTGTTCCCCCAGACCGAGATCGGCGCGGATCCCGGCGCGGTTCGCACTTACGCCGAGGCCGTCTCGGACCTCGGCTACAACCACCTCCTCGCGTACGATCACGTGCTCGGTGCCGACACGAGAGTGGCGGTCCTTGCCGCGGCCGCCGGGGTCCTCCTCGACAAGTGAGCGCGAACGACCCAGACAGCGGCTCGACGGCGCCGCGCGTCCGACAAGCGCCCCCGGCGGACATGTTCATCCGCGGCTCGAACGTGCTGGACGAGACCGGAGATTTTGCCAGCCGGGTGGACGTTCTTGTCGCTCATGGCGTCGTAGTGGCCCTAGGGCGCGATCTCTCGCCTGGCGCGAGCAAGGTCACCCTCGACGGCGACGGGCTGTGGCTGCTGCCCGGCATCTTTGACTGTCACGTTCACACAGGTCTGTCGAGTTTCGACACCCTCGAGCTCCTGCGCACGCCGTTCTCGCGACGTGTCCTCGAGACGGCCCAGGTTCTGCGGCGCACTCTCCGTGCCGGCGTCACCTTCGTGCGCGACGCCGGCATCGCCGACGCCGGTGTGCGCGACGCCGTGGCCGCCGGGCACGTGCCCGGGCCGACGATGCAAGTCTCGGTTGTCGCCATCGGCTCGACGGGAGGCCACACGGACGGTTTTCTGACCGGGCCCGGCTTGGAATGCTCGGTGGACTACTCGCTGCCTGATTACCCAGGGCAGCCGCCTCATCTCGCCGATGGCCCCGACGAGATGCGGAAGGTCGTCCGTCTCGCCCTCCGCTCAGGAGCAGATTGGATCAAGCTCGTCGCTACCAGGGGCGTGTTGGCGACATCCGATGGCGGGTTCGACCCTGAGCTCTCGTTCGAGGACCTCGCGGCCGCTGTGAGCGAGGCAGGCCGTCGTCGTCGACCCGTCATGGTGCACGCGCTCGGCGGTGATGCCATCGGCTGGGCGATCGAGGCCGGAGCCCGATCCATCGAGCATGGGATCTTCCTCACGGAGGCTGACGCTGCGGCAATGGCCGCGCGTGGGTGCTTTTTCGTCCCGACTCTCGCCATCTACGAGCGACTTGTGGCGTCGGCACGCTCCGGTGAGCTCGACCCGGGCCGCGCGGCGCGGGCGTTCGAAGTCGGTGAACGCCTCGGGGAGGCCGTCCAGATCGCCCGGGCAGCGGGTGTGAAGGTCGCGCTCGGCAGCGATTTCGGCCATCGCGACGATCACGGGCGCAACCTCTCCGAGCTCGCTTTGTTGCACCGCGCGGGTTTGAGCGTCGAGGAGGCACTGTTGGCCGGGACCTCGGTGGGAGCAGAGCTCTGCGGGGTCGGGGACCGTCTCGGAAGAATCGCTCCGGGCTACGAGTTCGACGCTATCGTGCTCGATCAAGAGCCCACCGATCTCGCACAACTGAGCGAGCCCGGAGCAGTGACCGGCGTTTTCCAGCGTGGTGTGCCGGTCGTCGTGCACCCTCGGTTGCATGTCGACAACACGCCCGGTACATTAACCTGAGTAATCTGATCGGATTTGTAGGGTTGCTGCGATCAAGCCGAATTGCCGGGGCGAGCGCGGCCTCGAACGGAGGCAGAACGTGACAAATCGAGAGGCCGCAGATGGGGCGACACTGAACGACAACCGGCGGCGCTACAGCCGGCGTGAGATGCTCCGCTTCGGCATCGTCGGTGCAGGCATCGTCGGCGCGAGCCCGCTGCTGGTTGCGCCCGGCAGCTCCGCTTCAACAGTGTCCACCACCTCCGGCAAGTCCGGCGGGGCCAAGCCCAGGCTCGGAGGTACCTTGAACTTCGGCCGCCAGACCGGACCGACCCAGCTCGACCCGGCGAACTCGATCGTCGAAGGTGACGTCTACACGCTCGACAAGATATTCGAGCCTCTGTACATCACCAGCCCGCTGGGCAGGCTCACTCCGTGGCTCGCGCAGGGCCACACGGTGAGCTCTGACGGGAAGACCTGGACCTTTTCGCTCCGGCCGGGCGTGAAGTTCTCCGACGGCAAGCCCGTGACCGCGGAGGATGTCGTGTTCTCGATCCACCGCGCCGCTACCGACGCCGATGGCCCGCTCAGCTTCTTGGACTTCGCGATCAAGTCCTACAAGGCAACCGACTCGAGCACCGTCACCTTCCAGCTTTCCCAGCCGTGGGCCCCGTTCTTGTCGGACATCTCGGTCTTTGCCAACGCGATCCTGCCGAGCAATTTCGGCGGCCAGAGCGAGTCGGCCTTCTTCGCCAATCCGATCGGCACCGGACCCTTCGTGCTCAAGTCGTTCGTCAAGGGCGGGAACGCGGTCCTGGCGAAGAACAAGCACTACTGGCAACCCGGCAAGCCTTATCTCGACAAGGTCAACTTCAGCTATATCTCCGACGACAACCAGCGTGTGCTCCAGCTCAAGGCCGGGCAGGTCGACGTGATCTCGGCGGTTCCGCCGGCCCAGGTGGCCGCCTTGAAGGCGGACCCGGCGCTGGTCCTGAAGGCGTTCGGATCCTGGGCGGTCGACCTGCTGTTCTTCAACGAGAAGGTTCCCCAGTACAAGGACCGCCACGTCCGCAGGGCGATCAACCACGCCATCAACATCGAAGAGCTTGCCAAGGTAACGACCTTCGGGACCGCCGAACCGGGGAACTCGTTCTTCCCGCCGAGCCTGCAGTACTACGCAAAGGTCCCGACACTCGGCTACAGCATCGCTGCTGCCAAGGCCGAGCTCGCGCAGTCGGCCTACCCGCACGGCTTTTCGACCTCGATCCTCGTGCCCAGCGGCAACACCCAGTACGTCGAAGCGGCAACGATCATCCAACAAGAGCTCAAACCGCTGAAGATCAACGTCTCGATCCAGCAGCTCGACGACGCCGCCTACACCGCAGCGTTCGAGGCGTTCAACTACGAGGCGATGATCAACGGCGCGACGAACGACATAAGCGACCCCGACGAGATGGCGTCGTTCCAGGTCGACGTGCAAGACGGCGGCTCGCATTCGTTCTGGACCTACTACGACGACCCGAAAGCGATCGCGCTCGTACGAGAGGCCGAGACCGAATTCGACAGCGCGAGGCGCGCCGTTCTCTACGGGAAGATCCAGGCGTTGGTTGCCCAGGACGCCCCGTACGTCGCGCTCGACTACCCTCCGAACATCTACGCCTGGCAGCCGACGCTGCACGGGTTCGCCGTGAACCCAGGCGGTGCATACCGGTTGGAGGATGTCTGGCTGAGTTAGGTTAGGCGGCCGACACGTCCTGGGGGCCCGAACGGTGAGGTTGTCCGAGAGCCTGCTCCTTTGCTCAAGCGGCTCATTTGCGCTCGTTTGACCCGGGAGATCCGGGCTCCGGTGTTAGCCTCCTTCATAGAAGTCGTCACACGGAGGGTTGAGCTTCCGAGTCGGCATCACCATGAGAAGGAAGGGCCGATGGCGACGAGTACCACGCGCTTTGGAGTGGGACGGCGAGAGAGCCATGACTCCTCGCCCTTCTACGACCGTGGGTTGAAAGAAGTGGAGACGACCTCAGACCGCGTTCCGTCTCAGGAGCTTGTTCGAAGCGGTCTCTATGCCCGCTCTGCTGAGGCAATGGTCGAGCTTCCGGATGACTGTGTTGCTCTCATGGTCACATCGCCGCCGTACCACGTGGGCAAGGAATATGACTCGGATCTCAGTTTCGACGACTACCTCGCGCTCTTGCGCGCAGTGTTCAGGGAGACCTACAGGGTTCTCGAGCCCGGCGGACGGGCAGTTGTGAACGTAGCTAACCTCGGGCGTCGGCCATATGTCTCGCTGGCTGACAACGTCACCGCAATCATGGAGGATCTCAAGTTCCTCCCTCGGGGTGAAGTAATCTGGCTGAAAGCAAGGGGAGCCTCGGGGTCGTGTGCGTGGGGCAGTTGGCGATCGGCGAGCAACCCGACGTTCCGCGATCTGCACGAGTACTGCCTTTGCTTCAGCAAGGAGCGATGGAGCCGAGCACGCAAGGGAGTGAGCACGATCACTCGCGANNGAGTTCCTCGCGGCGACCCTCTCTGTATGGGAGATCCCGCCAGAGTCTGCTCGTCGCGTGTCACACCCTGCTCCGTTCCCGGTGGCACTGCCAAGGCGGTTCATCGAGCTCTATACGTACCTCGATGACCTTGTTCTCGATCCGTTCCTTGGCTCCGGTTCGACGGCAGTGGCTGCCGTCGAGGCTGGTCGTCGCTACGTCGGTTACGACATCAATGATGGTTACCTGCGCACGGCTCGGGAGCGGGTTCTTGGCGCCCATCCTTACGCCCCTCCATTGGACGGATCGTTGACTAGCTAGCTGCTGCGAAAAAGGGCCTTGTCCCGGACGTCCACGAGGGCGAAGCCAGGCGGCAGATGCGGCACGGTTGCTGTCGCTCGCCCGGTTCCGGTGACCTGCTGAGCCCGAGCAGGAGTCGAGACAGAGGTGAATTACGATCGCTGCCGGGTGGTAAAGCGGACCGAGTGCGGTGGGAGGCGGATGAACCGGAGAAGACTTTGTGGCGCTGCGGTCATCCTCGTGGCGGCCGCCGCGGTGACGCTCGCGGCTGGGACGGCCGCCAGAGGGGCTCCTACCGCCAGCCGGGCGGTCTCTATCCCGCCGGACGCAGTCTTCATTTACCCCGACGCAGTTCACATCGGTTCGGCCCTGTCGAGCCCGCCTAGCACGTCCACGTGTGAGAGGAGCCTGGGTATCGCCTGTTACCAGCCCGCCCAGATACAGCAGGCCTACGACCTGAGGCCGCTGTTCAGGGCTGGCACCGACGGCAAAGGACAGACGGTCGTCGTCGTCGACTCGTTCGGCTCACCGACGATCGGCCACGACCTGACCATCTTCGACAGAGTCTTCAAACTGCCTGCGCCCCCTTCCTTTACGGTGATCCAGCCCGCCGGGGCGGTCCCGCCGTACGAGGCGTCCGCCGATCGCGAGGGATGGGCCGGCGAGGCGACCCTTGACGTCGAGTGGGCGCACACCATGGCGCCGGGCGCCAGCATTCTGCTGGTAGAGACCCCGACTTCGGAGGTCGAGGGGACCAGTGGGTTCCCCCAGATCGTCGCAGCCGAGCTGTATGTCATCAACCATCACCTGGGCGGTGTCATCAGCCAGAGCTTCGGCGCCACCGAACAGACCTTTCCCACGGCACAAGCGCTGCTGGCGCTGCGAACCGCCTACATTGCTGCAGCGGAAAGCCCCAACAACGTGACTGTGCTCGCCGCTTCGGGTGACTTCGGCGCGGCCGATCTCGGTCCTGACGATTCAACCTTCTACGACTTCCCGGTCACTTCATGGCCGGACAGCGACCCCCTCGTGACCGGGGTCGGCGGCACGCAGCTGCATCTCGACGCTGCCGGCAATCGCACGTCTCCCGACACCGTTTGGAACGACACCTACGACGGCGCGACCAAAAGTTACTTCGCCGGCAGCGGCGACCCGAACCCGCTTGCCAGCGGCGGCGGCAAGTCGATCATCTTCGAGCGGCCCACCTACCAGAACGGCGTTGCGCGAATCGTAGGCCAGCATCGAGGTGTTCCTGATGTCTCCATGAGTGCAGCCTGCGACGGGGCGGTCGACGCGTACCAGAGCTTCGCCGGCCAAACGTCGGGCTGGTACCCGGTTTGCGGAACGAGCGTCGCTACGCCCCTGTTCGCCGGCATCGTCGCGCTCGCCGACCAGGAGGCCGGCCACCCGCTCGGGCTCATCAACCCCGCCCTCTACGCGCTGTCGGCTTCGCGGGCGGCAGGCATTGTGGACATCACCAAAGGGAACAACACTGTCTCGTTCACCCAGGACGGCAAGCTCGAGAAGGTGAGGGGCTTCCCGGCTTTGCGGGGCTACGACCTCGCATCGGGAGTTGGCACGGTCGATGCGGCCAAGTTCGTTCCCGAGCTGGTCAAATTCTTAGCGAATTCGTAGCGGCACCATCGTCGCCATGACGATGTTCGCGCTCGAGCCTCGGCGACCGGTGCTGTTCCCGTGCCGTTCATCGTTGGGCGCACTCTGATCTGACGTTTCGCGAAAGGGTGAGCCGTTGCCTGGCGGTTTGGGCTTGGTCCCCCGCACGACCGCCGCTTCGTTTACGACCGGGATGGCCTGGACGTCGATGAGACCCGCCTTGTTGAACATCGCCGCCCATGCGGACATCGAGACCGGCCGCTCTTGGAACCGGATCAGGTAACGACCGCTGTTCTTGATGATCCGCCACCAACCTCCGGGACCTTGGCGAAGGAGCAGGGTCAGCTTCGAACCGATGATCTCACGGTCGCGGGCGTCGCCCCCGCGTCCGAACATCATGTCGCCTATCACGAGCATGCCGCCGGGGCGCAGCCACCTGAACGCCTCGTTGACGGCGGTCTGCTTGTCCCTGTCTCGCAAATGGTGCAGGGCGTAGTTCGAGACCACGAGATCCACGGAGCTCTCCGGCAGTCCCAGGCGCTCGATCGGCACGGCGCGTCCTTCGACATTCGAGACGCCCTCCCGCTTAGCGTTCTCGAGCAGCAGGGCGATCATCTCCTCGCTCACGTCGACTCCGACCACGGTCCTGCAGCGCTTGGCAAGAGCGAGCGTCACCTGTCCCGATCCGCAGCCGAGATCGACGGCGAAGGACTCAGGCGACGGGTCAGCCTCGCCCAGTACGCGCTCTACGACCTTGAGGAGGCCCGGATTGTCACCGGCACCATGGTCCCAGCTCGCCGCTCGGCGGGCCCAGAAACGTCGCTGGCGCGCGATGTTCCGATCGGCACCCGACGCCGCTTGGCGGCCGGAGCTCACGAGCTAGTCGGATTGAAGTTATACGTGACCGCGAAGCGGAGCACAGCGACCGCACCGACTGGCTTGCCCAGGAAGCTGACCGACAGGGATGCTCCTCCGGCAAAAGCCTCCAAAGTGGTCGGACCACTCGGCACGAGAACCGACTGCGTCACGTCGGCACTGATCGTCGCGTTGAACAGGTCCGCCCTGCTCGTGAGTGACTCCACCCTGACATAGCACCGTTGTGTCGTCTTGATCGCAAGCACGTAGGGGCTGCCAGGGACGGAGTAGGTGACCGAGTTCGCCGTCTGCGATGTCTGCTTCATCTCCTTGGAGCTCGACGCCGGGCGGGTCGTCTCGGTGGTGGTGCTGGGAGTGGCCAGTTGGCCTGGCGTGCCCACCACGTGGCGGAGCGGGTCCATCCAGGACGGGTGGTAGTGCTCGACGATGAGCCCGGCGCCACCGATGGCAACGAGGAAGGCGAGCGTCCAGACGGTCACGCGGAGCAACGTCGGTGCCGGGAGCTTGCGCTTCGAGCCCGGGTACCAGATCGAACCGTCCGGCAACAACACGCCATAGGCGGGGGCGACCGGGACGGCCGGGATTTCAGCAGTGATGGCCGTGCCGCCTCGGGCGTCGACCGCGCCGTCACCGGACCNNCAGCGTCTGGGCGCCCTGGCACCACGTGCCTTGTCCTCCAGTCGTTTCTTTCCAAAACGCTACCGCGTCACCCTTCGGTCCACCGACCGGTCAAGTCCTCCTGCCGGCGACCACAAGTGGCCTTGCCGACCTGTCGTGGAGGTTCGACTCCGAACGACGAGGTGAGGGAGCGATCAGGCGAGGCCGAATCGCCTCGGCTTCGGTTTCTCGTTCTTGCCGGCGGGGGTGCCGCGCAAAGCGCCAGGACGCCGGGCCAACACAAGCGGCGATGCCGCGACGCCGTTGCCGTTGGCGTCTCGCGGCGTCGAGGTCGTCGGTGACGGGGCGTCGAGCGCCTGGCGGACCAGCCAGGCCCGGCAGGCAAGATTCAGGTGAAATCGATGTTCGGGGTCGTTCAAGTCCCAGCCCGTCAGCTCGGCGATGCGCGTGAGGCGGTATCTCAGAGAGTTGCGATGCACNNAAGTCATCAGCGTCCGGGCGCGCCAACAGGCGCCAGACGCCGAGATCATCGAAACTGACGACCGGCCTGCCTGCCGTGAGGCCCGGGAGCCTCAGAGCGAACTCGGCGTCCGCAAGTGACCTGTTGAGATCCTGCAGGCGGTAGCGACCTCCCACACCCATTTGAACTTTGCCCCCGCACTCCGCGCTGAGGGCAGTGGCAAGCTCGACCCAGTCCGGCTCCTCGGCGACGACCAGCACCACGCCGTGGGAGCGAGAAGTCGTGAGGCATTCGATGCCGAGACGTGCTGTCACGCGGCGGACGATGTCCCGTAGCTCCACCGGCACAGGTTCGGACGCCAACACGAGCACGGCCCGGTGCATTTGATCGAGGTCGTGACCAAGCCGGTCAGCGTGGGACCGCACGCGATCAGTGTCGGAGTCCTCGAGCAGTTCTTTCGCGAAATCGCCCCATGCCGCGACCTCAGCTTCGGCGACGTTCCGGTCGTGCAGGAGCTCCCAGCCAAGGACCGTCGTCGCCTGCTCGAGCTGAAAGACCTCTATGCCGGTCGCCTGTTCACCGGGATCAAGAAGGCTGATCGCGCCCAGTATCTCCCCTCTCGGGCAAGCGACGGCTACCCATCTGTCGACGTCGAAAATCGCGATCGCGTGTGAGGCGTCGTCAGGGAGTGGACGCTCGAGCCACGGCGCGTCGGAGACGCCACGCCGCTCTTCCACGCCGCTGGTCGCGATGACGTGTCCGGCCCGATTTTGGACGATCACCGCCATTCCGGTGTGCTGCTGCAGCACCCTCGCGATTCCGGGTGCGCCAAGACCATTGCCGGCAGCCGCGATGAACTGGCGGAAGAGCGACGTGACTTCCTGGACCGCTGGCAGGTGCAAGAGCCCCGCGAGCGACTCCTGAGCCCTCGACTCAGAGTTCCCCACTCCGGGTACGGTAGCGACTTTTCTTGCGCTTGTCGTCGCGCGGGCCTGTTCTTGGGTGCGTGGCGGCGCGCGACGGTCGTCAGTGAGCTCTTCGCGGGTCATGTTCGCGGGCGGCGAGGTGACCCTAATCTCGTGCTGAGAGAGCTTGCCGCACATCAGCTGAGCGCACCGGCTCGGCCGAGACGAGGCCACGCCGCATCGCCGTGGATGCCGCCTCTGTCCGGTTGGCGCAGTTCAGCTGCTTGAGGAGGCTGGCCACGTGGTGCTTGACCCCGTGGATGGAGATCCCGAGCTCGTCGGCGATGATCTTGTTCGTCGCGCCATCGGCGATAAGTCGAAGCACCGCCTGTCCACGCGAGCTGAGCCGGACCGAGAGCGGGCTTGGGAAACCTCGTACTTGGCCGAGCAGGAACTCGGCCATGGGAGCCGGCATCGGGAATTCCCGGGCGTCGAGACGGGTGAGAAGTGCCCGGAGCATCGACACGGAGAGGTCCTCTTCGAGGAAGAATCCATCGACGGGCAGCCCCGCGGCGACGGCCAGATGCGCGGCTTCACTGTCGTGCAACATCAGCACGATCCGCGTGGGCGGTCTTGTCGGCCGGCCGGTCGCCCCCAGCTCTCCGCCAGCAGAAGTGCCGCCGAGGATCGCAATCGCGCTGGTGGCGGAGCTGCCGGCCAGGTATGTCCACGCGGTGGAGAGCGAACTGAACCCCATGAGCTCGGTCGCCCACTGCGTCGTCTGGAGCATCTCCACGAGGCCAAGCCTCATGACGTCCCGGTCGTCGCATACGACCATGGTGCGGATTGTGCCGACTTCTTCCCGACGGAGGGTCGTCGCTGTCGTGCGTGTCATCTTGGGGGCTCGGATCTCACTGTTTCGATGCCCGCTCGCTGAAGCAGTGGGAGGGCCCCCGCAGTGCGGGAGCCCTCCCTGCTTCCGAGGCCCGAGCTTCGAGCCGTTAAGGGATGTTGCTAGTGACTAGGGAGTAGGCAAGTTGACAGGCGAGGTGACGTACTCGTTGGTGAAGGTCACGATGCCGGTGCCAATACCGGGGTCGAACTTCAGGCACGCACCCGTGGCCGGGTCGCCTGGTGTGATATGGCTGGAGACGAATGTACCGGCGCCCGAGAGCGTGACACTAAGTGGTGCCACATTCTCGGTCGAGGCCTGCTCGTAGACGCTGATCGGGTTCGGGCTACCGTCCGGGTTCACGACCGGAATAGTCAGTTCCAAATTGGAGCAGACGAGACTGTTGACCGCCGTGATCGTCAGTGACACGGGGAGACTTTCGTCACTTGCAGCCGGGACGCTCCAGGCGATGCCATTCGTAACGCCGCTCGCACCCGCGTACAACCAGTAGAAAGTGAACGTGGCACCCACGAGCTGAGGGTCGGCCGTCTGCTTGCAGATCTTGAACGTCGTCGGGTCCACCCCGTTCGTGAAGGCCACTTCCGTTGTGGGCGCTACGCCGCCGTAAGGCACGGTGACCTCCGCCGGGTTGACCGGTGGGGTACCGCCTACGGCAACGCCTGCGGTCAGGAGCTCATCGGTCGGGCCGCCGGAAAGACCGGAAAGTGTGGCGGTCGCTGTGATGCTCTCGAGGTAGTAGTCCCCCGAGCCGGCTGATAGTTCCTGAACCCACGCCGTTCCTGCCGGGACGGCCATCTCGCCCGAGCACTGTCCACCGAGCACCGTGAACGGTGCCGAAGTGAACGTACCAGCGGTGACCGTGAAGGTCGCGGAGTTGGTCCCGTTGTTGTACGCCGACCCCTGGGCGACGAAGTACTTGCAGACCTCGATCGAACCCATCGGGGTGTTCGTGAAGGTCGCGTCCGCGAATCCCTCGCCTACCGGTGGCACGGTGAGGACGGCCTCAGTAGAGGGCGTCGTCGCGGTGGCCGCGTCGAATGTGGACGGGGTGATGGAAACGTCCGACACTGAAACGTACGGCGCACTGCCGCTCGCCACGCCACCTGCTACCTCGGCTCCGTTCTCGGTGACCCAGACCGTCGAGCCGGCTGGAATTGGGTCAGGGACCACCGAGCACTGCTGCCCGGGAGCCGCCAGGGCCACGACAGCAACCGTAGGCTCAGTCTGGGAATAGGTCCCGAATGCCAGGTTCTTGGTCGGGGGCGTGAACGTCCAATTGACCGTGTAGNNAAGCCCGCGGTCACGGTGAAGGTGGCCGTCACATTGGGGGAGGTGGCCGTCGGTGCCGTCAGGGCGGTCAGGGCGCCCACAGGCGACGCCGACACGCCGTCTGGTTGCGCGAGCAGCGCGTACGCCGGGGACTCTGATCCCTCAGTCACCGTCACGGTGCCTGCCGGCACCGGAATGGCGCCAGTGCAGACCTGGGGCGCGATGTCAGTGTAACCATTACCGGTTGGTGTCAATGTCAGTGGGTAAGTCGTACCCGCGACCGTGAAATTGAAGGTGCCTTCAACATATCCGTCAGCCGCGCTCTTGCAGATCTCGATGTACCCATCGCCCGCCGGAGGCGGGGTGGTCGGATCCGTCACGCCGCCGCTCCCACCCGAGCTACCCCCACCCGAGCTACCCCCACCCGAGCTACCCGCGCTCGGAGCTGGGCTGCTCGGAGCTGGGCTGCTCGGAGGTGGAGTGACAGGTGCGGCAGGCGCGCTGGTCACCTTGACTACCAGCTTGGAGTTAGCGAACTTGACGATCGCAGCTCCACCTGCCGCAAGCTTCAGGGAGACGGTCTCAAGCTTGAGAGACGAGCTCACACGGGCCGCAGGCGGGCTCACCGAGATAGAGGAAAGGGTCCGGAACAGTGCCGGCGCCGAGACCTCGCTCACGTGGTTGACTCCGACCTTGCCCGCGAACACTCCACGCTGGCCCTTCAACGACACGACGCTTCCGTTTACCAAGAAGCGAAACGCTCCGGGGACAGCGTCAACAATCGTGATTGTCGGGCTGGCCTTCTTTACTGTTGCACCTGCGGTACCTGCGCTTCCAGCTACCAAGGCGCTGCTGCCTATGGCGATGATGGGTGCCATCAACAGCAATAGGGCGGAATGTTTCCGCGCTTTCTTTTGCACAATAATCTCCTCGCATCGTTGTCTCCCCACCGTTGCCCGCGTTCTACAGGTCCCGGCACGGAGGTTCCCCCCCACACCGGGGATCCGGTGCAGGATTCATGTTTTTAGTTAGCAGCAAACTGTCAAGAGTGCTGCTCCTGCAGTATTTATGCCTTTCAANNAAGGTTTGACAAGAGACCTGATCTCCAGGGAGAGCAACGTCCTGACCAGCCGAATGGTTAGCAGCAACCATCAGGAACCGGAAGGATGGCGTAGCCACACAACTTGCTACACCGTTACGACTCAACCTTGTTCCTGCCACTATAGGAGAGCGAGCGAACACGCGGAGAGGTCAGATAGGCTTGAAGGTGCTGAAAGTGGTGAATTGAATACGGAGAGTGTACTATCGTAGCTAAAGGGACTCATTTCGAAATGCATTGAGCTCCAGTTCGCTTCGTGGGGCTTCCTCGCTTTCGGGCGGCGCAACCTCCGCAGGCGGGTCTTGCCCTGAGGCAGGCCCGAAAGGGTAGGCCCGAAGTACGCGTTGTCAGTGATCAGGACGCGCTGGGCCGAAAGTCGTTCCACCCGGCGGGCAAATCCCTGGCGCACCCAGCTGCGCCATACGGCTCGGTCGGTACCGGCCGGGTCGCCTCGGCGTCAAGACGAGCGTCCTCGCGCGCCGTCTTACGGTCCTCCGAGGCCATCCATTGGAAGTAGATCGGGATCACGGCCACGACGGTGAGCAGTTCCGACAGCACCCAGAGGACACCGGCTCCGGCGTGAGTGCTCGACAGGCTGTACATCGGAGCAATCGGTTGGCGCGAACTGAGCAGGGCGATAGCGAGAAACGACTCGAGGGGCACGCCGATCAAGAGGTTGACCATCCGCAAGGGATAGCTGGCTCCCCATCGCGGGATCGGGTCGAGCCCGATCATCGGCCACCAGAACAACGTCGCCCCGAACAGGAAGCCCAGGTTGATGAGGTCCATGAGCCACATGTGGTTCATCGCGAAGCCGATGAGAGGTGTGAGGAAGAAGGCCAGCATGACGCCGTAGTAGAGCACCCAGACCACGAGTGGATGCGACAGGACCGCGAATCCCTTGCTGTGAAAGATGCGGAGCCACGTCGTCTTGGTGCGGCGGTTCGAGGTTTGCAGGATCAGCGTCATGGGCGCGCCCATCGACATCAGCGCCGGGGCGATGATCATGAGGAGAAGGTGTTGGATGACGTGGGCCTCGAAGTAAGAGCCGGTTAGCGTCGCGACCGGCGACTGGAGTGCTAGGTCGACAGTGATCAGGCCCGCGAAGAACGAGATGGTCCGTTGCGCCTTCCATTTCCGGCCTCGAGTCGCGAGCGCCCAATCGGCCCGGAGGTACCAGACGCCCGCGGCGATACAGGCTGCGAGGATGAGCAGCGGGAAGGGCCCGAACTGCCAGTCAAGCAGCGCGGTGTGCAAATTGAAATAGACCCGTTCCATGGGCATGCCGGGCATGCCTCAAGGGTAGTGGCCGTTCCCATCCGGTCGGCAGGGCTTAGCGTGCTGTCGAGAGAGGAGTTCCCACCCTCGCAGCGCTCCGAAGCGCCCTGTCTGACGCGTAGGCTGATATGAGACGGGGCTGTAGCTCAGCTGGCAGAGCACCTGGTTTGCAACCAGGGGGTCAGGGGTTCAAATCCCCTCAGCTCCACCCGTGTGATGTCCCGAGGGCTTAGGAGAGAGGCTAGGGGGAAACCCTGACCACCCGGCGGAGAGAGCAGCTAACGCGGTTCGAGTCCGTCCCCGCCGGACAAACCGCGGAGGCGACGAGAACGCGGTTAGGCGGGAGGCTTCCGGATTAGGCACACGGGCGCCCACGTGGCGGCGTAGGGGGCTGGGAGCTAGGGCAACTACCGGGCGGCTCACGGTGCAGGGGGGACGTCGATCTGGCGAGGAGCACACGCGAGGTGCAAGATGACTGCTCGGAGGTCCTTGAGGCGTGAGCTCATGATCGGAGGGTCACATGCGTAGGTTCTGCATAGCCAGCCTCATCGCGGTTGGAGCGATCTCCCTGGCACTCTCGGGGAGTACCGCCACAGCGGTCGCAACAAGTCCACGAGCCGCGCCGCCGGTCGGAACCCAACTGTCGGAACTGAAAGGCTCCGACACAGTCGCCCGTGATTACCTCGGCTACTCGGTGGCCATCTCGGGCACGAGCGCCGTCGTGGGTGCACCAGGCTATGCCGGGCATGCCGGTCGGGCGTACGTGTTCACGAAGACGGGGGCCGGCTGGAAGCAGGCCGCTGAACTGAAGGGTTCCGACACCGCTGCCGGTGATTACTTCGGCTACTCGGTGGCCATCTCGGGTACGACCGCCATCGTGGGTGCACCGGGCTTGGCCAGGGTGTACGTGTTCACGAAGACAGGGGCCGGCTGGAAGCAGGCCGCTGAACTGAAAGGCTCCGACACCGTCCTCGGTGATGCCTTCGGCGACTCGGTGGCAATCTCGGGCACGAGCGCCGTCGCGGGTGCCGACGGCCACGCCAAGGCTGCCGGTCGGGCGTACGTGTTCACGAAGACGGGGGCCGGCTGGAAGCAGGCCGCCGAACTGAAAGGCTCAGACGCAGTCGCCGGCGACCTCTTCGGTGGCTCGGTGGCCACCTCGGGGACGAGCGCCGTCGTGGGTGCATCGGGCTATGCCAGGGATGCCGGTCGGGCATACGTGTTCGCGAAGACGGGGGCCGCCTGGAAACAGGCCGCCGAACTGAAGGGCTC